>CAZNYF010000008.1:27926-36477 GCA_964577195.1 uncultured Thiotrichales bacterium
GCCTGGCTGGATATCAATAGCAACTCCGATGAGGGCATTTCTGGCGATATTCAAGAGGTTGATCTATGGGTAGGATTTAATCGAAGTTTGGGAAAATTTAATCTCGGTCTCAATTTGCAGCGCTGGCACTACGGCGGTGAAGTAGAATTTGTTATGGATAGCTCAATTACATTCAATGATGCAGGACTATTGATTAAATCTTTAGCGCTTAATCCAGGGCTAACATTACATAGCCAATTAGCTTCAGATATATTTGATGAGAAAAATGTACTGGTCGCCCGTATTACACCAGGGTTTGCGCTCTCGAAGCGAAAAACTCGCCCTGTTTGGCTGTCCGTACCTGTTGCTCTAGGGTTCCAAGAATCCGGCTACAAAAATAATCCTTCCGGGCATAGCTATAGTTCGCTGGGAGCAGATCTTTATATTCCGTTAAAATCCTCATCAAAACGCAAAGGAAATTGGTCTATTAATGTTGCTCTCACATGGATTAGTACTGACCCAAAACTGATCCCCGGGAATCCTGAAAAGACCTTTATCTCAGGGAAAATTGGTATCTTGCATTTCTTCTAGACAGAGAGTTGTGTACTAAAAACGGAAGAAATTCCTAATCCCTTACATATTCCTATCGAAAAAAGCTCGGACATCTTTAAGCGCCGTTCTATGGGCCGCGCGATTGTAACCAATAGTGACGTCTCCATATTCTGCTTCATCTTCTATCCTCACATCGGGGAGCTTAACCAGAGGCTGTCGACTATTATCAAAATCATGATAGGCATCAGCATACAGATTGAGCGACACCAGCGACGAATTCCTGCCAACTTGAGATAATAGCTGGTCGCACTGCTCAGGACGGGTCCAGTCATCCGCTTCGCCCATCGCTATCAGCAACGGATTACTCGCAACATATTCACGCGTCTGGAAGTGTTGTAAAAACTGCCAACAGCTAGGATAAATTGCCACAGCGGCGCTAAAATCAACATCATCTGGTCGCAGTGAATCTTCCATCAAACTCAATGTGGTTGTACCCCCATATGACCATCCCATAAGACCAATCCGGTTAGCATCGACTTCCGGCAACGATTTTAAATAAGATAATGCGGCTTGAGCATCTTGTGGACGAAAACGATCAAATCTTGCCCAAACCCCGTTCTCTGCCTCACAAATACGCTTCACACCGCGCGGCGTAAAACTGTCAACAATTAATGCCGTATACCCCCAGTCTGCGAGTTCTTCTGCCCAGTCTCGGTGCTTGCTCAGCACTCCCGCACAACCATGCATCAGTACAACTGCGGGGGACAGGCTATCAGCTGAAGGACGATAAAGAGTTGCTGATAATGAGCGACCGGTTGTCTCAGTGTTTTCATCACCTACATTCTCATCCACCGGAAACTGAACGGATTCAGATGAACACGAAGCGATTAAAAAAACCAAACAAAGTACGCTTAATGCGCCTTGCGCACTTGAGAATGCTCGTTTTAGAGTGTGTAGGTTTAGCTTAAACATCTATGAAGAACTCCGATTAAAAACAGAACTCCAGAGATCACGTATCGGCAGTATTAAATTAGAAACATCCATTTTTCTAGCCAGTAAAAGTGTTGCCCAGGTAGCAACGATAAAAGGAAATAGCAGCGGTGGTAATACTGGCCCAAGTGGACTTTGACGCCACAAAAACCAGACCACTGCAGCGACAACAGCAGCAATAAACCCTGCCAAAGACGCCGATGTTGCACCTTTAAAAAATACCGCCTGAATTCCAAAACTCGCGGTTACTACCGAGAACCCCCACAGCCCGCTCAAAGCCATAAAGTCCCAACCAAAATACCAGTTTGCGAGCCAACCGGATAAAAGCCCAAGCAAACCAGCCTGTACAGTCGCGGCAATATTAACGAATGACATCGCCAGTAAAATACCCAGTATGCCGAGAAGCACGAGCCCTTCATTCAAAATGGAAGTAACGCCTAGAGCCCAGAAATTGAGGTTGTAATGAGTAAACACCAGCGAAGTCAACCAAATGGTCAGCACAGCAGGCAAGGTCAGCACAGGTAATAGTGTTTTATTGGCAAGTTGGCGCAATAGAAATTCAAGCGCAAAACACAGTAGCAGCGATAAAGGAAAAAACCAGAGTAACCGATGGGCACCATTGGCCAGCATGCCACTCCAGAGTAATCCGATAACCGCAGCGTTGTAGCCGGAGATTCCCATCTGCCACTCATTTTCAGTGTAGATTTTCACAACGCGGTGAAAACCGGTGGCAATCAAAGTAGCAATGAACGCACCGAATGCAGCGAGAGGAGAAATACAGGCGAGTGCTAGTAAAAATAGCAGACCCGCTCTGGCGGAGCCAATAAAAGCGAGTTGGCCTATGCCACGAAAAACGACAGAGAAATATTGCTGAGACACTGAATGGGTTACTGCGTTAATACGAAATTATCAAACAGAAAGTGAATAATTCAGCAAGTATAAGTAAATACAGGCTTTCTTTCCTGACGCGCCTCTCAACTCCCGAAATTATTAGTGTTAAGTCGATCTGGAATTTTATCCAGAACAAAGATATCTTCCCAAGTCTCTTTGCGACGAATTATTTCTGGGCCATCAGGACCCAGTAAGATAGTTGCAGGACGGGACTGGATAAACTGTGAGGATTGGGTGTGACAGTAAGCGCCCACATTATCTATGACCAGCGGATCACCAATTTCCAGCGGTGGTAATAGCGCCCGTTCTCTTATTTGGTCACTCTGCATACAGAGGGGACCAAATACATTTGTTGGCGAACGAGTTTCGTCGGCATTGGTTTCTTCTTTTTTATCCTTTTCAGACAACTTAATGCCGTGATCATAGTAGACCGCTGTAGGTATTAGGTTGACACCAGCATCGACGATCACTGAAGGCCCCTGCCCTTCAATTTCTTTTTTCGCCACGACGGTTGAAGCCATCTGAGTACAGGCATCGACAATGGCTCGGCCAGGCTCAAGTATTAATGTCGGCCGACCCCCAAATAAATCTTTTGCCCGCTGTAATTTCCCGCAGATAACCTGCGCGTAGCGAAACAAATGCCCTTCACTGCGATTACTGCCACCCGGAATATCGAACATTGGCTTGAGCGTATTAACTGACGGAAAACCACCGCCAACATCTACCATGGTTGGAGCCAGACCGAGTACTCTGGCGCGTTTTGCCACATCAATTAATCGGGTAATTGAATTCTCATAAACCTCATGCAGCAATTGGAAAGTACCGCTATGGTTATGCAGTAGTACCAAGTCCAGATTAGGGTGGCGAGCAATACGCTCCATCACTCGTTGGCATTCACCATTGTCGTCACTAAAACCAAATTTAGTCCAGGGCGACATACCATAGCGAAAATTAATGCGGATACCGATTCGCGCAGGATTACTCATTTCAGACGCTATTTCTTCAACCATCGACAACTCATCAAAGTTATCAACATTGATGATCACGCCATCATGTAAAGCAGTTTTAAGCTCATCGTAGGTTTTGTGCGGGCCATTAAAAATAATTTCCTTACCTTCGACACCCAGCGCCTTAACCAGTCCATATTCCATACCGGAAACAATCTCTGCCCAGCCGCCTTCATCCAGAATGGTGGCAACCACTGCGGGCAGATAATTAGTCTTGATAGAGTACGCAACCCGAGTCTCGATTCCCGGGCTGGTAAACGCCTGTTTAAACGCTCGAAAATCTCGGCGTAACCGGTCTTCAGAAACAATGTAAAGTGGTGATCCGTATTTGCTCAGTAAATCCCGAACGTTATAGCCTTCTAAATCAGTATGTGCTGATAATTCTGGCAACCCCTGTTTATTGACCGAAAAAAATGGCAACGGCGACAACGCTGGCCGCTCGTATCGAATACGAGTTTCTGTAGGTTGTTCATATACCTCAAGCTCAATGGTTGGCGCGTCACTATCCATACTCACTTCCATTGATGTAGAGATATTTTTATTGTTTTTTAAATCAGCCATTTTTTTGTCAACTATGGTTATTTACTTGTCCATTAACAGAAAGTGATGCAAGTCGAATCGGATCAACTTCGATCGCATAGCTACTGCGCATAAAGATTAAATTGTCTCGGTTTTTACGTTTTGTGATGGATTGTCCCAAGGCCGTTTTCACTGCGGCTAATGGATGGTTAACGCCTGTTTCTCCAGAAAAGGCAATCCAGCCAGTAAATCGTGGGTTAATTTCCAATAGGAAAAACTGATCATTCTCAACATCATGTAGAAATTCTCCCTCTGCCGGCCCAACCCATTTTATGCGTTTTAAAAACGCTGCAAAAATCTCTTCGAGCTTTGGCAAACTCACTTGCCGCGCGCTCCAGGTACTGCCATGTTTACAATTTGCCAGTTTCATCGCTGTCATACTGGAAACTGTTTTATGCTGGCGATCACAGACGGTCGCAACCGCGATCATTTCGCCCTCGACCCACGGCTGGACGATAACACGATCTTCTCCCTGTTTATTGAACGTATCCCACGCTGCGGGTGCATCATCAACATGCTCCGCTTTGACACAACCAAAAAGAGGCCCCTTTATCGCTACAGGCCCGTCAAAATGACTCATGGCACGATAAATATCATTCAGGCTATAGGCAACAAAGCTACGCGGAATCAGCACGCTTTCATCACCAAGATCGCGATGATTGGTGAAAAGATTAAGCTTGCTACGCGCTTCAAAGGCTTCTTTCTCAGGTAATAACAAACTGATACCCAGCGCTTCGAGTTCCTGACGAATGGCAAAAAACTTGGGTAATTCTCCATCCAGACTTGGAATTAATACGTCAATTGGATTGGTTTCCTGAACCTGCTTGAGGCGCTCAAGTAATTCTTGAGGCTCTTCGGAAATAGGAATTCTAAAAGATTGATCAAACAAGTTGGTTTGAAACGAGCCTGAATCGAATGTTCCGTAGTTGAGGCCATAGATCTTTTCAATTTCAGTCGAATGCCGCAGCGCCCTGGCAATACCAAGACCGGGGTTGATCATGTTAAATGTGCTGATACCGGTGATAGCAACGATGATTCCAGAGCTAGGTTTGCCCTTATCACCATTAATCGAAAATAATCCGTGCGGATTAATGCCTTCCGCACTACCGAGTTTTTCAAGCGAGTTAAGGTAGTTCTCTGGAATAGCTGATTCAGAGACACCCTGCATATAAATTGCCCCGGTCTTCGCCATCATCCCAGTAAGATTCTGCGTTGATTTCGTCATCTCTTTGAGCATCATCAGCGGTAAATTAAAATCTGCCCAGTGAGAAAGAATGATCCAGTTGGGAAAACGGCAATGAATATCTTTTAGCCACAATTGAGTGGCACCAGTCTGACGTACAAATTCTAGCTCCAGTGGCCCCTGCCATTTCAGCAGTCCTAACAAATCTTCTACAAATTGATTAATCCAGGGATCATCGACAACGGTGCCGCATTCACTTTCCCCGTCATCATTAATGGCCAGTTTGCGGATGGCGACCTGCCCCATTGACTTGCCCTGTTCATCAGCAACCAAAGCGACTGAATATTCATCCCCGTAAACTACTTGCTGAAGCACAACGCCTTGTTCCGAATCACCCACTATTTTCTCCGCAACATGCTTTGCTTCACGTCCAGAGGTGACCAGCTGTTTACCTGAGGTAATGTGTTTAACCAGGAGCGGGAAGCGCAGGCGCTCTGCTTCTTTTTGAACATCTGACAGCTTAGCTACATAGTTGGATGCTGGTGCAAGGATTTGATGTTCAAATACGAAATCGGGTAACCGGGGACGTTCCAGCAGATTGAACTGTGATTGCTCAGGAATCAATATTTTGATGCCGGCTTTTCTTAACCGGGGGGCTAACGAAGCAAACATTGCAATGTCATCGTCAACACAAGGAATCAATGCGTCAAACTGGTAGCGTGTATTTAGTTCCAGGATTCGCGAAAGTACGACGGCTTCACCTTGGGATGGCTTGGGCAAAACATGTAAATAGTCAGCCACACCCGGCATCCAGGCACTGGTCATCATCTTGTCATAACCCAGGGCATGAACAATTAGCTGCCCTTGCCAACCCGCACGCAATGATCGCGCCACTGACAACCCCGAATCAGGTTCATCAAGACCGCCAAAACCTGTAATTGCAACTCGCATCTCAACCAACCTCCTGTAAACATCCCATCGAATTGAGATGGTTAAAAAAGCCGCTGATATCTGTTTCTGCCTGTTCGGAAGACACTTGGAATTTGCTACACAGTACTTCAGTAAGTTGCTCTGCAGTAGCACCCTTTTGCAATGAATTAAGCACCGTCCAGGCAGTTTGATTGCAGGAAGTAATTGATCCGTTTCGATTATCGATCAGGACTCGCGTATCACCATTCTCGCGAATTTCCAAACGCGGATGCAACTGGTATTGGGGAGGCGTATTTTTAAGGCGCTTGGTATCATCTGCTGCCGTGTCACGAGACGCATTCGCAGAAGATAAAAACTTCGCGCTATTAGAAGAAAATGGATCCGCAGTTTTTTTAAGTAAATTCTTTATTATTGTTATCATTTTATTAACTGCCCCAAGCAGCTTGCCGTATTCGACATAAGTGGAAAAAGCCATCCTTGAAATTAACCCAATTAAACAACAGAACGGTGCTTTTTTAGCGCCTATCCACCTCGTTTAGCCCAAACGAGTCTTGTCACTGATTTCTTCGGTTATGTTCCCATAGGTTTCAGACAGTTTATATTTTGGCTGGATTGAAAAACGTGAACCGGATCTCATTCTATTTTCGCGACAAAAATAAAAGGCTGAATTTCACGGCTAAACGGTGCAAACGTGAATTTGATCGACCTCCCTCTTCCATTGGTCGCAACCTATTTCTGTGATAGACAGCCTGTTCAATTGAAATCACAGGCGCATAGCCTCTCTAAAATCGAATCATAAGTGCGGGTTATTAAGCCGCTCTAATCCAAATGTGGACATCTGACCGTGACCGGGTACAAATTGAATATCATCTCCGAGTGGCAATAGTCTTTCATTAATCGACTTTAGCAAATCAGCATGATTGCCACGTGGAAAATCGGTGCGTCCGATTGATCCTGCAAACAATACATCACCCACAAAAGCGAGCTGATCTCGGGCCGAATAAAAGATCACATGACCAGGTGTATGACCGGGGCAATGCACGACCTCCAGCACTATATTTCCAACCGAGACCTGATCCCCCTGCTGCAGCCATCGGGCTGGCACAAATGGCTTGCTGGGAGGAAACCCAAACATCGTCGCCTGCTTGCCTAAGCTATCAATCCAAAACTGATCATCTCTATGTGGACCGATCACATCAATACCACGATTCTCTGACATTTCCGCAACCGCACCGACATGATCAAGATGCGCATGCGTTACCAAAATGGAGACCAGCTCCAGATTCAATTCACTGATCGCAGCTTCAATGATTGGCAAATCACCACCCGGATCAATGACAGCCGCGTGACGAGTTTCTTCGCACCAAATCAGTGAACAGTTTTGCTCAAACCGAGTTACAGGTATGATTTTATATTTCATTCAAATGAGTTTTCGTGACAAATTCAGAACCTATTAAACCAAATAATCCCGACAGGCGCTTTGCTGGCGTCTCGAAAGTCTACGGTGCCCCGGCTCTAAACAGATTTCAGGCTGCACATATTGGCATCATTGGACTGGGAGGCGTCGGCTCCTGGGTGGTCGAAGGCCTGGTACGCAGCGGTATCGGCAGCCTTACACTCATTGATCTTGATCATGTCACCGAATCCAATATCAATCGCCAGCTACAGGCGACCGAAGACACCTTGGGGATGGCAAAAACCAGCGCACTCGCAGCGCGCATAAAATCCATCAACCCCAGCTGTACCGTTAACGAAATTGAAACCTTCATTGATCCAGAAAATCAGGCCGAATTACTTGAGCAAGGCTATGACTGGGTCATCGACTGTATTGATAATTTCCGCACCAAGGCGGCTTTGATCTATTACTGCCGGCGTAACAAAATCAAACTACTCACCATTGGTGGCGCAGGTGGCATGATTGATCCGGCAAAAATCACCATCGCCGACCTGAGCAAAAGTCGTCACGATCCATTACTCTCACAAACCCGCAGACTACTACGTCAGAATTATCGCTTTCCCACCAACCTGTCACGAAGCTTTCAAATTCCCTGCATTTACTCCCCGGAACCTCTGATCTATCCCGATGACCAAGGCAAAATCACCTCAAAAAAACCGCAGGGCAGCGTAAATTCGGGATTAAATTGTGCCGGTGGATTTGGTTCAGCAGTGGCGGTAACGGCATCATTTGGCTTTGCAGCCTCCGCATATGTATTGAAAAAGCTAAGCAATCAGGTATGAATTAAGCGTACTTAAAATTTATAGTGCTAACCAGCAACATCATCTGTCACCTGCCCAAACCTGGTTTCGCTTCGTCGCTTGAATGTCCTTAATTTGGATTTTCTTGTCATTTTGCACCTCTAATAAAGTGAATACTTTATGTCACTACTATCGCCACACTTTCTTTTCGATCTCACTCATTCCCCTTTTAGTCGAGACTTCT
>CAZNYF010000009.1:0-1559 GCA_964577195.1 uncultured Thiotrichales bacterium
TGCTCATCAAGATAAAGATTAAAATTCATGAATATAACCGGTTATATAACATGTTACTATTATGAAGGGCTTTAATCTAATAAACAAGTAGACAGGATACCTCCGTTTGCGCCACCCCACTCTGCTATGTCATTGAACTCCTTCTACACTCTGAGGTGTCAGAGCTTCTTTCTTGGTTGTTAAATGAAGTTTAGTCAATACGGAAAGGAGCTACCCACAGAGCAGAGCCATTGCCGTTACTCTCCAGAGAAAGCGCGATTTCAGCCCTTCCCTTGGTAACCTGATTAAAGGATTTTTGACAGTGTTATTACTTTACAACGTTAGTGACAGCCCGCACCTCGTGCTGCTCATCACCACGTTCTATTTTTGCAACCAATGTCCAGCGACCCGGTTCCGGGAGCACTAGTTCGGCCAGATATTCTCCCGCGTTGCTTTCCTGCATTGAGAATTCTATGTCTTTATTTTCATCTGAGGAGCGAAGAAACCGAGCTGTTACAGATGCTTGGGAAACGGGATTTCCTTGTTTATCGAGCACTTTAATTTTAAAGGTCGCAGGCTGATTGGCGATGGCTTTTCCCAGCCAGCCTTTTTGGACTTTCCAGCCACGTTTTTTCTGGATGGCGCGGGCTTTTAAGTATTGATTATACTGCGCTTCTTTTTCCTGATAATCATGGGAAACCGGGCCGGGGAATTTAGAGACAACGGTGTTTTTTGAGCGAGGCTCCGGCAGAAAGCGTTTTGCAAAATCAGCATTCATGCCTTTTTCTGCCAAGGTTAAAATGGTTCCGTCAACCACCACCAGAGTGAGAAAGAACCCTACCAGTACGGCTGGCCCCCAATGGAACCACGGCTGCGACGCATCTGGGTTTTCTGCCTGTCGCGCTTCCCAGTGCGAGGTGATGATTCCAAGCACATACGGAATCATGATGAAGAAAGCGACGTGGATGATGAAATAATCCAGCCCTTGCCAATTAAGCACCCCAAAAGGCAGAAACAACGCCACAGCAATCACTGCCAATAAAAAAGCAATTTGCTTTCCAGCAAAGCGGGTCCAGCGGTACAACATTGCAAAAACCGCTATTTCAATAGCGAGGACAATGCCGAGACTTAATACCAAATTACTCACGGTCGATAAAACCGTGCAGAAATCTCTACTGGCTGAATGTCACTTTCCGGGTCTTGATCTTGCAGTTGAACCACAAAGAAAAAGTCCTGAACTCTGCCCGACGAGCGGGTATCCGGCGATTGCTTTAATTTAACAAAAACGCGTAAATACTTTAGCGGCTCCAAACGAATCATTTCTATTTTTCCCGTATCAAGCTGTGCGTCAATGCCACGTAATTTAAGCTGCCATGTTTGTGGGTGAACTGTTTGATTACTGAGTTTAATTTCATAGCTGTTTTGCACTGATCCATCAGACAAGGTCACATACAACGGTTGGCGAATTTGGCGCACAGAAGTTTCAAGCACCGGCTTACTCAACACGCTCCAGACCAACACACCGGTTGCAATAACCAAACCCAAGCCGTAACCGACATTTTTCAGGGTAAACCATTTGA
>CAZNYF010000009.1:1659-20490 GCA_964577195.1 uncultured Thiotrichales bacterium
ACCTTCGCCACGCGATTGATCATAGGCAACGATGCGCGTGTTTTTATCAAACATGGCGCTCTGAAAACGCGAATATGGACACATGTGAGTACAGGTTTGCTCACGCGCCATACCTGCCATTGTAAAGGTGGTGAAAGTCAGAATTGCGGTGGTGATATACATTGCAGAGGGCGCATCACCTGTAAAAAACCGCAGCAACAATTCACCAGCATTGCCCCAATAGAGGCTAAATGAAATGGCAGTCCAGAATGCCACCAGCAGCCACGCTGCCCAGGTTGTCACTTTTTTACGAATTTTTACGCTATTCCAGGGGGCTTTATCGAGCTTGATTCTTGCGGGTCGCTCGCCTTGGATCCATTTTTCCAGGCGGAAGAAAACATCTGTCCAAAGTGTTTGGAAACAAAAATAGCCGCAAAATACGCGCCCTCCGATGCCGGTAATAAAAAACAGCAGCATCGCTGCGATAATCAGAAAGCCGGCTAACCAGAAGATTTGTTCTGGCTGAACCACCAGACCAAACAGGTAATATTTTCGCGCAATTATATCGAACAAGATTGCCTGATCAGGCCCAACCTCGCGAGGCCACGGCAACCACGGTAATCCGTAATAAACCAGATAGGCGATAACCAGAATGACATATTTTAAATTGCGAAATCGCCCCTTGACTGAGCGGGGGTAGATCGGAATTACCGTATCATTTTGTGGGTCGGGAATCATTCTGGTTAGACCTCAGGTTCACGCCAGATACATCCTTGCTTGGCGTGAGCAGACTACTGCCCGCCCCCGAGTTGGTGAATAAAGACGGTTAGCATTTTAATTTGCTCATCCGTAAGGCGACCACTCAACGCTGGCATTTTTCTTTCCACACCGTTGCGAATGACATTTTTGACCAGTCTCAACTTGCCTTGATATTCGTGCTCGGCGCTAATATCCACAATCGTCCAGATCTTATCCGTCAGATCTGCGGCACCCTGTGATTTAAGCCCTGTCGCGTCAGTGGCATGGCAATAAGAGCAGCCGCCACCCTGCCCTTGAAATAAGGTTTGGCCTTCTTCAATCGCAGCCGCATCACCGCCGTCAATGTCTGAAAGACTCAGTACGTATTGAGAAACGGCATCGAGTTCGTGCGCCGAAAATGTCTTTTCAAATTTTGGCATATATCCAAAACGTCCTTTTTCGATACTTTGCTGGATATCATGAATTGATCCGCCCCATAGCCAATCATCGTCTGCCAAGTTTGGATAATGTCCAACAACGCCGCTACCACCAGTGCCATGACAGCCAGCGCAGTTATCCGCAAACAATACTTTGGAGGTTGAACGCATAAAGGCCATTTTTTCAGGGTCTTTTAAAATATCCTCATACGAGGAATTAGCGACTTCCTGAAAATACTCTTTTTGCCGAATCGCCTTGGGATCCGTTTGCAGCTTCGACAAATAGAGAGAGCGGGTATTCCAGTGCGTTGTTACCTTCTCGCCTTTATCGTTGATGAAGGTAATGTCATTCATCATGCCGGTGGTATAGCTTTTACCAACCGGCCATGCGGGATACAACAACCAGTAAACCAAAGCAAAAACTACGGTGGCGTAAAACGCCCAGATCCACCAAGTGGGAATTGGATTATTATATTCCTGAATATCGCCATCCCAGGCATGACCGGTGGTTTGTGCTGACTGTTTTTTTGGTGTTGGTTTACTCATTCTTTCCCCGTTCATCTTCTGCATCCGTACGGTTACGATTCAACTCATCATCGTCCTGCAAAGGAATATATTTGTATGACTCCAGTCGCTCGCTACGTTTTCGATTACTGTAAACATAAATAATAATCCCAACGAAAAGGGGGAAGAAAAACAATAGCGCAGCAACTTTGCTATTGGCTAGATCTGTAAACCATAAAAACATTATCTGAACTCGGTGAAATAGCCTTCATCGTACTGACTGAAATCCACCAGTGTCCCGAGCATTTGGAGATAAGCAACCAAAGCATCCATTTCGGTTAATTCGCTTGGTCGGCCATCAAAATTATTGCTTTGCGCCTCGGCGATGAGGTTTTTCTCAGCGCTGTTAATATCGAGTTTTTGAGCGATCACTTCGCCATACTCTGCAACATTAACCGTATATTCATCCGGTGTTATTGAATATGGCACACCGACCTTTTTCAGCGCCCGCATTCGGTCTGCCATATCTGAAAACTGGAGTGGATTTTTTAGCAACCACGGATAATTCGGCATAATCGACTCTGGAACCACCGACCGCGGAGCGACCAAATGTTGCACCTGCCATTCGTTTGAATACTTCCCACCAACGCGTGCTAGATCCGGCCCGGTACGTTTTGATCCCCATTGGAATGGGTGATCGTATTTTGATTCCGCCGCCAGTGAATAATGTCCGTAGCGCAGATTTTCATCGCGAAAAGGTCGGATCATTTGTGAATGGCACAGATAACAGCCTTCACGTTGATAGATATCTCTGCCACGCAGTTCCAGCGGTGTGTAAGGTCGAACGCCTTCTACCTCTTCTATCGTGTCATTGATATAAAACAGCGGCACAATTTCAATCAAGCCACCGATCGACATAGCGACCAGTGAAAGAACTATCAGTAGCCCTGCGTTGGTTTCGATACTTTCGTGTTTAATCATGCGCCGACCCTCGTCATTTTCGCTGCAATCTTAGCGTCAATTTCCGCCTCTTCACGACGTGCTACCACAACCGTCATAAACAGATTAAATGCCATCAGAATGATGCCGGCAACAAAGAACATTCCACCCACCATTCGCATCACTAGCGGCCAATGCATAAAGGCGACGGATTCTATAAAGGTATACGCGAGATTGCCGTATTCATCGAATGCTCGCAGCATCAAGCCCTGCCCAATACCGGAAACCCACATCGCAATGATGTAAATCAAAATTCCAAAGGTCGCAAGGAAGAAATGGATATAAACCAGTTTTTGGCTATACAACTTGGCGCTATAGAGCCTCGGCACCATGTGATAAAACGAGCCAAAAGTTATCATCGCAACCCAGCCAAGCGCACCAGAATGCACATGACCAATGGTCCAGTCGGTGTAATGCGAGAGCGCATTGACACTCTTCAGTGCCATCATCGGGCCTTCAAAGGTCGCCATCCCGTAAAATGCCAGCGAGGTGATAAAGAACAGCATCAGCGGATCGCTACGCAACTTATCCCAGGCACCTGACAAGGTCATAATCCCGTTGATCATGCCCCCCCAGGATGGCAGTAACAGCAAGATCGAGAACGATGCCGCCAGCGTGGAAGTCCAATCAGGAATAGCCGTCCAGTGCAGGTGATGTGTGCCCACCCACATATAAAGAAAAATCAGCGCCCAAAAATGGATGATCGAGAGACGATACGAATAAACCGGTCTCCCCGCCTGCTTTGGCACAAAGTAGTACATCATGCCGAGAAATGCGGCTGTGAGGAAAAACCCCACCGCATTGTGCCCATACCACCATTGCGTCATCGCATCCTGCACCCCGGAAAACAGGCTGTAGGATTTCATACTGAACAGGCTGATGGGCATCGCCAGATTGTTGAAAACATGTAATATCGCTGTGGCGAGAATGAACGCGAGAAAGAACCAGTTAGCCACATAAATATGCGGCTGGGAACGGCGTTTTATGGTGGTCACAAACAACCAGAAATACACCACCCAAACCGCTGTAATTAAAATATCAATCGGCCATTCGAACTCAGCATATTCGCGTGCCTGAGTGAATCCAGCCATGTAGCTGATAACACCCAGGAAAATTGCCAGGTTCCAGCCATAGAAGGTGAAACCGGCGAAAAAATCGCTCGGTAATCGCGCCTGATTGGTTCGCTGCACGATGTAATAGGAGGTCGCAAACAGTGCATTACCACCAAAACCAAAAATCACGCTGGTGGTATGCACAGGGCGAAAACGGCCGAACGAGATTGCTGGAATATCGAAGTTTAAAAACGGGAACGCCAATTCAGCAGCAATGTAGGTACCAACCGACATACCCCACAGGCCCCAAATCATTGCGGCAATGGAAAATTTACGAATTACGTCGTAATTATATTGCTCGTTAGCAAACGATGATGCCGTGGCCATATTGTCCTCTAAAATGCAGACGCTTCAGTTAATTTCAGATCAAATATCTGAGTGATAGAAGCAATAGCAGGATACAGAGATGTATTAGAATTTCAAGCTATACTTATATAGCGCGGAGAATCCTACTAAGCACTGTGAAATAAATCCTTTAATCACGCCTCCTGAGCAGTTTAAAAGTACCGGAAAAGTGTATGGATAATAGGCTAAAAAATCATCTTTTGCTGCTACGCCGACACAATATGTCACACCAGCGAGGCGATAAATTCATCAGTGCTACACTGCGACCAGAAAACCACATGAATTACCACCTTAAATCTATGAAGTAATTAATAATTCTGACCAGCACGGCGTGCAAAGGATCGGATGATAACAACCTGGACTTCCTATGAATTTTACCAGCAACCTCAGTATCCGCTCCAAACTGGTCATCATGCTGCTGATGGCCACCATCATCAGTATTCTCGTTGTTGGCTTTCAGGGCTACCAGTCTGCGAAAGGCGCATTAAATGATGCAGTGAATAATCAGCTCACGACGCTACGAGCAGCGAAGACTCAACAGGTACAAGCATACTTTTCTGACATTCATAATCAAGTGCTTGGGTTTTCCGAGAACCGAACAATCATTGAAGCACTCAATGAATTCCGCACCGCTTATCGACTGGCGGGTCGTGAGTCAATTAACGAAGCGGAGCAAACAACCCTGACGGATTACTATCGCGAAGAATTTATCCCGCGGTATGAAGAACGCATGGGGCAACGCCTGATTGCCAGCAACTTTACTCCAGAAACGGGTGCCGCTGCCTATCTCCAATATCACTACATCGCGGCGAACCCCAATGAGGTGGGCAAGAAGGATGCGTTGCTGACCGCTGCCGGAGACAAAGGCTATTACGCTCAAGTACATGAGCGCTATCACGATCAGCTGAGCAACCTGATTAAACAGTTTGGCTATTACGACCTTTTTCTCATTGACCCGGAAACAGGCGATATCGTCTATACCGTTTTTAAGGAAACCGACTTTGCCACCAACTTGGTTGATGGGCCTTACGCATCATCCAACTTTGCTCGTCTTACCAAGGATGTGATGCGCAAAAAAAATCGGGGCCAAGTGGTATTTAGGGACTTTGACAGTTATCAGCCTTCTTACGGCTCACCGGCTGCTTTTGTGGCCATCACCGTCTACGATGGCAAAAATGTCGCTGGTATTCTGGCGCTGCAAATCCCTAGCTCCAGACTTAACGATGTGATGACCAGTAACCAGAACTGGGAAGCCAATGGCATGGGTAAGTCAGGGGAGGTTTATTTAGTCGGGCGTGACCATCTAATGCGCTCGGATTCACGATTTTTGTTGCAAAAAAAAGAGCAATACATCAAGAAGCTCGGTGATATTGGTATGCCGGCAGACGAAATTAGTCTGATCCAGAAAAACAATACCACCATCCTGTTTCAGCCAGTCCATGCTGAAACGGTTGATCTCGCGCTCAGTGGCAAAACCGGTGTAAAAGAAGTCACCGACTACCGAGGCGTTAACGTTATGAGCGCCTATGCGCCGCTGAAGGTTCAGGGATTCGATTGGGTGATTTTAAGTGAGATGGATATTGAGGAAATCAATCAACCAATCAAGAATTTTCGTCGCCAAGTTACCATTTTCGCCAGTATCCTGGGAGCCATTATCACCCTGCTGGCGCTCTGGGCTGCTAATACGTTTACTCGCCCCATTCATGCACTCGTCAGTGCTTTGCGACGCGTCGGCGCGGGCGATACGGATGTCGAGGTAAAAGTCACCAGCAATGATGAACTCGGTGAGCTGACCAAATCATTCAATACCATGGTCGGCGGTATCCGGCAGCAAAAGCAAGCGATTGAAGCAATGGATCAGGAAAATGAGCTACTGCTGCAAAACATTCTGCCTGAATCCATTGCCCAGAGAATGAAAAACGGCGAGCAGCATATTGTTGATCTGGTACCCAATGTTTCAGTCATATTTACCACGCTGACAGGGCTAAGCCTGAACTATGACCACGAGTCTCCCGAGGAAGCGATCAAGAAACTCAATCATCTGGTACAAGAGTTTGACGAAGCCGCAGAACGGCACGGCGTCGATAAACTCAAAACAGTCGGTGACGATTACATGGCGGTCTGCGGTTTGATGACGCCACGTCTGGATCACGAAAAACGGGCATTGGAATTTTCCAGGGAAATCATGGAAATCGTGCAGCGTTTGAGCAAGGAGTTTGGCACCCGGCTAGAACTCAAAGTCGGGATACATTCAGGATCGGTGTTAGCTGGTGTCATTGGTACACACCGGTTTGTTTATGATGTCTGGGGAGAGACTGTCGATATCGTCAACGATGTTCGAAATGCCTGCTCCACAGAAAATATTTGCGTCTCTTCCCATGTCTATGAGCAACTTCGAGATAAAGAGGCTTTTCTCAAGGGAGACAATATCAGCCTTGAAGGGGGTAAGAAAATCCAGACCTGGCGATTACCAATGAACAGTGAATCAGAGGAAGCTGCCCGTGTTTGATTCACTCACTAGCGAGATCTGGATGGCCTGGGGAATCGGGCTGCTGATTGGTTTTCCACTGCTGATGATTCTCTTCGGCGAGATGCTGCACCGGCTGGAAACGGGCAAACACGAGCGTCGTGCCTTCCTCGGCAACACTCAGTATTTCGTCCTGCCAAGCCTGGTTATCTACCTGCTGCTGACCCAGGTCATTGAGCTGGACGCTGAACACAACCTGGTACGAGTCGCAGCGACCGTGTTATGGATCAGCGTGATCTACCTGATCCTGGCGGTATTCAATCTATTCTGGTCAGGCAATCAGCAAGACAATACCTGGCAAAGCCGTGTGCCGAATCTGGTGCTTAATATTGGACGGTTATTCTTTATTGCGCTAGGAATTGCATTCGTTCTGTCGCTGGTCTGGGGGATTGATCTAGGTAATATGCTCGCCGCACTGGGCGTGGGTTCGATCGTCCTTGGTCTGGCTTTACAAGACACTCTCGGCGGTCTATTTGCCGGTATCACGCTAATTTCAGCTCGTCAATTTCAAATTGGAGACTGGCTAAAAACCGGTGATGTAACGGGTCAAGTGATTACCGTAAGCTGGCACTCGGTGACTCTACGCAATCTCGAAGGTGATTTATTGGTGATCCCGAATTCGGTCCTTGCTACCGGCACTTTTCAGAATTTTAGCCGCCCCACTACCTCACATATGGAACGCATCATCATCGGATTTTGTGAGGAGCATCCACCCAATAAAGTCCGCGCAGCATTACTCGAAGCGGCAAAGCGCACCGAGGGTGTACTTGAAAACCCTCCACCGCAAGTAGTGCTAAAAGAACTGGCAGATGATGCGGGTGCATTCGAAGCCAAAATCTGGTTTGACGACTATTCTCAAATCGACGTAATTCGCAATGCCTACCTCACCAACGCCTGGTACGCCGCTAAGCGACACGGCATCGTTTTCCCTTATGAAGACCATCAAATGTACCTTTTCCCGGGTTCGAAAATGAAACTCGGAACTGATGATAGCGTTGCACTTGCCACGCTACCGGAAACACCACAGTATCAAGAGTCATTCGACCTCTCTGCTGACGAGCTGACAAACCTCGCTGAAGATGCCGAGGTATTACGTTTTGGCAGTGGCGAACAGGTCATTCGGGCAGGTGACGAGGTAGACCACATTTACGTCGTACTCACAGGCAGCTCCAAATCACTGGTTACTGATCTAGATGGTCGAGTTCACCCCTTGGGTATTACCGAGTCTGGCAATGTATTTGGGCTTATTCCCGGATTACGCCATATCGAAAGCCTCGTCAGCGTCATTGCCGACAGCGACCTTCAAGTTGCTAAAATCCCCGTTCACCGGATCGAGAATCTGATCAAATCGAATCCGGGCTTTGGACAAGATCTGGAGCTGGATATCGAACAACGGCTCGAAACCATCAACGCTATCCGCTTTCGTGGCAAAGATGGTAAAACGAAGGAGACCGGCATCACCATGAGCCATCAAGGAAAACGGGTGGTCGACCTGCGTGAGCTACTCAGTAAAAAAGGCGCGACAAAATAGTAGATTGAAATGTGTGCAGTCAAGCGTGTTTTATATTGCTTAGCCGAACCATTATCTTTTCGCGGCGAGGGCGCCGATCCTACTAATTACTCAGTTTCTACTACAACTTTATCAGCCATAGAGACCTCTTTCAGTAGCTGCTTACCAATCACCGCTTTAACGCGAAGGTAGTTTTCAGCTACCAGCTCATCCCATTTAGCTTCAATTTCGGCCTGTTCACCTTCAATTATATCTTCTACTTTTTTGCGTTTTTTTCTGAATATGGAAGCGAAATGCGGATCAATGCTGGTTAGCTCATCAACTGGCAGTTCAAAGAGGAGGTCACGTGCCAAATTTGTGGCACCCGCCAGCGCAGGTTGTGGTTTTGATGTAGATATAAGGCTCGCCTCTGCATCTTGAATGGCTGAAATAGCAGTCTGCAAGTCTTCCAGTCGGTAGGTGATCATCACATCAAACAGTGAATTAACCACGTTGTACCGCTCCCGACTTCGTTTTACATCAAATGCTACATGTGCGCCCAACTGCTTGGCGCTGAACGGATGTGGATAGAATTCTGGAATATGCGTAATACCATCCGAATCTGGCTGATAAAGTTCCGGGCGAATCGGTAAGCGGCTGATATCCGCTTCCAGTAGTAACTTCTGGCCTTCTGGAGAGAGTACGAATTCGATAAACTCTCCTGCTAGCTCCGGCTCGGATGAAGCCTTTAAAATACCGATATTTGCGGGTACAAAAACTGATTTACCAGGATAAGCAAAACCAACCGGGTGGCCGTTGGCTATGGCAGTTAAGCCATAATAATCAATCACGATACCAACACCAAACTCTCCCTTAATTACGCCTTTGGGAACGTGAGAACTTTTTTGCGTAATGGTTTTAGCGTTGCCACCGATGCCTTTAACTAGTGACCAGCCAGCTTCCCAGCCTAGCAATTGCAAAATGGACTCAACCGTTAAATGGGTGGTACCAGAACGCGATGGTGCGCTTAGCCCGACATGACCGTGAAATTCGGGGCGAGTCAAATCCACCCACTCACGTGGTTCAGGTAAATTGTGTGCTTTGAGATATTCGGTGTTCCACATCAACCCATATCCAGCGCCGGAAAATCCGCTGTAATAACCTTCCGGATCGTTGACAGGAAAGCCACTTAATCTGCGCGGGATTCCCTCGGCTTTGGGAATATATTTTTGCAGCATTTTTTTCTTTTTTAACACTTCGAATGCATCGGGCGCTGAAACCCAGAATAGATCAACGTCATCCTCTATTTCGGCATCATCTGTGCTCTTATCTGCTTTGGCTGCTTCGAGTTTATAGAGATACTTTAAGCCCGCTGAAGTCTTCTTTTTAAGTACTTTAACCTCTACGCCAGGATTTCTGCTTTCAAATGCAGCTTTATAAATCACCCCCATTGCTTTGGGGAACGATGAAACAATAACAAGCTTACGAGTGTATTCAGGCGTGAGTGATTTTTCTGCGGCATAGGCCGGCGAAACCAGGCTCAACGCCAAGCAAATAAAGAGAAAAATTGAAATGAATCGAGACATGTCCCAGATAATTCTACCTGAATCTGGATACTAGTACTCCAACAACGTTGCTTTGATGGAGTACTAGGGAACGCGTATGAAAAAACTTTAACATTCTGACGCAGGATTGTTCATGTAATTCCATGCGCATCCCTAAGTTTTTATATGGTTGAGACCCGCTCCAGAATAAGCGGTAAATATCGATCAACCAAAAGAAACACAAACAGCAGTAAAAGATAAACAATTGAAAAGACAAAAGTCTTGATCGCCCATTGATCACTTTTGGTATACCACATCATCAATGCGTAGTAGAGAAACCAACCACCTAGCAATAAGGCACCAATTAAATAGACTACACCGTTTGCGCCCATCAAGAACGGCAGCATGGTAACTATCGTCAAAAGTACGGTATAAAATATAATTTGCAGGCGAGTAAAGTCATTGCCATGTGTTACCGGCAGCATTGGAATACCAACCTTGGCGTATTCTTCTTTGCGATAAATTGCCAGCGCCCAAAAATGTGGTGGCGTCCAGGTGAAAATAATCAGAAACAGTACCAGCGCATAAGGATCAATTTGCCCGGTTACCGCCGTCCAGCCTAATAACGGAGGTGCAGCGCCAGCAGCGCCTCCAATGACGATATTTTGTGGTGTCGCACGCTTTAAATAAAGGGTATAAACAAATGCATAACCAATTAAAGACAGGGTGGTTAAAACTGCGGTGAGCAGATTTACCCACAACAACAACACCAGCAAACCGATGACGCCAATAACGGCGGCAAACGTAACACACTGGGTAACCGACAAATATCCTGTTGGAATCGGTCGAGATTTCGTTCGATACATTACGGCATCTATGCGCCGATCAACAACATGATTAATTGCCGCGGCAGAACTCGCCATCAGCGCGATACCAATGCTGCCAAAAACAAATGCGCGCAATGGAAACACATTGGGGTCAACCAGAAACATACCGACCCATGCAGTAAATACCATCAACGCAATAACGCGTGGCTTGGTTAGCTCATAATAAGCTTTTACTGTTTTTGAAAAAGAGCGTTCGGGTGTATTTAATTCAGTGTCAGGCATCTAATAATCGCCTCTGCTGATAACGAATTTTTTGCTTGATTTGCAAAAGGTAAATCAGGGTAATGACTGATAATAATAAGATGGCTGCGGTGCCGTTATGGATGACGGCCACTGGAAGTGGTAGTGCAAATACAATATTAGAGATTCCCAACAAGACTTGTGCGATGACTAAAATAAATACCATCCATGCTGTTCTGCGAACCGCGCCACTATCGACCTTGGAAAGCACTGCAAAAGAAAAAATCAACAGATACGTTGCCACGACCATTGCGCCGATTCGGTGTGTCATATGAATCGCTGTTCTGGCCGCACTGTCGAGGACACCAAATTCATAGTCGACACCAAGACCTCGCCATAAAACGAAGCCTTCTCTAAAGTCCATCGTTGGCCACCATTGCTGTTGACAAGCGGGGAAGTCAGGGCACGCCAAGGCTGCATAGTTAGCACTCGTCCAGCCGCCCAACATGATTTGCACAATCAATAAAATCAACCCGACACTTCCAAAAAACAACCATCCTGAGCCCAACGGCGTTGAAAGGTGCCAGTTACGCGTGCGGATCACGATTAACCACAATAACGACAAAGTGAGAAAGCCTCCTAATAAATGCGCCAAGACAATTATTGGCTTGACCATGAGTGTGACTGTCCACATTCCCAGTGCCGCCTGAAAAATAACAACTGCGAGCAAAAATATTGGTAGTTTTACTGGTTGCAATTTAGAGGCTTTATTTCTGATTGCAATTACTGCCATCCATAAAATCACCAATCCCAAGGCAGCCGCAAAATATCGGTGCACCATTTCTTTCCAGGCTTTACCCATTTCTACCGGGCGCTCAGGAAATGCCTGATTGGCTTTTTTAATCGCGTCTTCAGTCATTGGCGCACCAATGCCGCCGTAACAACCTGGCCAGTCAGGACAACCTAAACCCGCATCGGAAAGGCGCGTATAGGCACCTAGTAAAATCACCACCAATGTGAGAAATAATGCAAAAATTGCCAAGCCCCGGAACCACGATATTCGGGGTTGGTTATCCAATTTTGGAGACCTTCAATAACTGCTTTAGATCCTTCAGCATTCCATCAACTTCGGCTTCGTTGGTGTAGCGCAAAACGAGATTACCGTTAGGATCGACTAAATACAGATTGCCTACTGGGTCATCCCCAAAAGCCATGCTCTGCTGAGCGGCCGTTTCTGGACTCACAAAAACGCGTACCATACGTGGATGCAATTCAGCCAGCTCACTCCCTGCGTTAGCAGAAGCTTGATCCAGAGCAAGATACAAGTATTGAACTCGCTGTAGCTCACGCCCCAGTAAAAAGCGCATTTGCCTGACTTTAAACAAGCTTGCTTCGCAGCTTAAATCACATCCTTTTTGAGCAACGAGAATGAGTGTCCAGTGTTGTTCAAGTGACTCGACAGACAGCGGCTCATTAGTACGGCTATCGGTAACATTAAACACAGACAAAGGCTGAATTGGCATCATCAATTCGCCATAGTTTGAAGGCGCTGCTTGACTCCAAAGATCCAGGTTTCGATACAAAAACATCGCCAGGAAAATAGGCCCGAAAAAAACCAGGAACATTGCGATCATCGTGATCCGCGATCGGGTTTGATTTGGCGGTCTCTTAGAAGCTGACGATTTAGGCTCATCAGTATTTACTGTTTTATTACTCATCTTTCTTAATAACCAAAACGATTAAAATAACCAGCATTGCTATCGCTAGCCCAAACCACTGAACCGCGTAACCAAGATGTTTATCCGGGGTAAAAGAGACTGTTTTCCATTCTCTTAGGTATCCATTCTCGGCATCCGGAGACAAGCGGATAATAACTGGCAGAAGATGATACCCCAATCGTTCAGAAATCGCCTCGAAATCAAGAAACTGAATGACTCTCGGCCATAGAAACTCACCATCGTCCAATCCACCCAATCGAACCCCTTTACCAAAGGGTGAATATAACGAGCCCACAATAAGATCGTTCACTTGGGTAAATTTGATGTCTGGGCGCAGTTGTCGAGTTTGGCCCTGTGGAACCCAGCCTCTGTCAACCAGTACGGCTTTATTACTTCCGCTGATCTTCACTGGAGTTAAAACGTTATAACCAACCTTCCGATGCTTAACCTGATTATCGAGAAATAGTTGATGCTGAATGTCATAGCGCCCCGCCACGCTGACCTGCGAATAGCGAATAGACTCATACTCAGCTCTATCCAGCTCCAAAGACACGACCGCCTTGCTAGAAAGGTTTCTGGATTGCTCTAAAATCTCAGTTTTGAGATCTGCACGATCTAATTGCCAAGTTCCCAGCCACAGAAATAGAGCCATCATGCAGGCGACTAAAACGCAAAGCCCAAAAGGTCTACAATTTAACTGCATAGCTTATGTGATCCCAGAAACGAGTGTTCTTGAGTGAGAGAGGTATATAATAGGGTTATCGAAATTTCTACAACTACTCATGTTTATAAAATTATTTGTCATTTTTTTACTCGTCCTGATACTCGGTAGTCTCGCCTCTGGCATGGTCTATTTATTAAAAGATAACGGAAAATCGACACGCGTTGTTAGAGCACTGACTATTCGCATTGGACTTTCAATTTTTGCGTTTCTCGTGCTCATGGCCAGTGCCTATTTCGGACTAATTGAACCTAACAATCCTTTTCCTCCGGCTTCCAAGTAACCTATACCTCTCGCACCCAAGAATACCCGTTTATAGCACGCATCTTGTCGCCAAAGCTTCCGCATCCTGCTCACGCCCCTTACCTACAATCCCTGTAGGCAATGGCTGCGTTGCAAAGCCTTGTAATAGTCCTGCTATTACTGCGCTTTTGCGCCTTGCCCTTGACGCAAACCTACGCACTTATGTCCACGGATGGACTGTATTTCGCAAAGAGCCAGGATGGCGGTGCGTCTAAATCCGGTATTCTTGAGCGCGAGAGGTATATTGTGGTTTCTTCGCCAGTGTTGAGCGATACCAATTTATTCGTTAAAAATACTCAATAAGTCAGATTGATAAATACAAAAACGGGCGCTTTAAGCGCCCGTTTTTAGTATTTGCTTATCAAAGCCATTTATAGCCAATAAACAAATATAAACAAACCTAGCCAAACGACATCGACAAAGTGCCAGTACCAGGCAGCCGCTTCAAAAGCGAAATGGTTATCCGATGTAAAATGACCTTTCAAGACACGAATCAACATCACAAATAGCATTATCGCACCGATAGTGACATGAAACCCGTGAAAACCGGTCAACATAAAGAAGGTTGATCCGTAGATCCCTGAGCCTAAGGTCAGATTTAAGTCGTCAAATGCTACTTTATACTCATAGACCTGAAAGAACATGAATATCGCACCGAGTAACACTGTCAGCGCTAAACCAATAATCAGCTGGGTTCGATGGCCTGCTTTAAGTGCATGGTGCGCCCACGTCAATGTTGCCCCAGAAGTTAACAAAATAACTGTGTTGAGTGCGGGTAATCCCCATGCAGGCATTGGAGTGAAGTTTCCGCCAACCTCACCTGGCCCATTGGTAGGCCACGCATTCTGGAAACCAGCCCAGAGGTACTCATTGGTCGCAAGTTTAGCGCCCTCGCCTCCCAACCACGGGATTGATAATTGCCGAGCATAAAAAAGTGCGCCGAAAAAAGCTGCGAAAAACATCACTTCCGAGACGATAAACCAGAACATTCCCCAGCGAAAACTTAAACCAACCTGGGCATTGTAGTGGCCGTTTTCACTTTCATTGATGACTACGCCAAACCAGCCGAAAATCATAACAATTGTAATCGCAGCACCGGCCATCATGATATAACTGCCAATACCGGATTCATTCAATAACATGGCAAAACCAACTAACAAAGTGGTTAAACCGATTGACCCTATAATGGGCCAATAGCTCCCATGAGGGATATAATAACTATCTGCAGTCTGCGACATAACTATCCTCCGTAACTTAACTTTTCTTTAAATGGTGGTGTGACTGTTAATCTGATTGAACTAAATCAGGGTTTAGCTTTGCTGTTTGTGTAACATCGAAAAATGTATAAGCCAGCGTAATGGTTTCAATACTCTTAGGTAGTTTTGGATCAACCACAAAACTCACCGGCATTTTACGATTTTCTTTAGATTTAAAAACTTGTTGCGTAAAGCAAAAACATTCTGTTTTATGAAAATGTAATGCGGCAACACTTGGCATTACACTGGGAATTGCCTGACCGACAACCGGCTGACTACGCAAATTTTTTGCGGTAAATTGGGCAGTATAAATTTTACCCGGATGGACTTCCATCTCAAATTTTTCAGCCGCAAACTCAAATTCTGCCTGCTGATTCACATTAGACATGAACTGCACTTTCACCAGACGGCTTTCATCTACTACAAATGTTTCCTCTGTCGGAGTTTTAACACTTTGTGTGTTGCCATTTATGCCCGTAATATTACAAAATACATTATATAAAGGCACCATCGCGAAACCGAAACCGAACATGCCAAAAACAATCAGTGCCAGCCAAGAAACGGAGCGTGATGAGTCTTTATCTGAAACTTTCACAAGATTACCGAGATGCCACTATGGCAATAAATCCGACATAAATACAAAGCGCCACTAAACCGACAATAATGGCGGTAATTTGTATACCTCTTTTTCGTTTAGCTTGGTCAGCGTCAGTAGTCATATTCACTCAATTTAAAAATAAATATTGATGTAAAAACCAGAGAATTCTCTGGCCTCAATATCAAAATTCTATTTAACTTCAGGCGCAGTTGTAAAACTGTGGTAAGGAGGAGGCGAAGGCAATGTCCACTCCAAACCTTCTGCTCCTTCCCAAACTTGATCCGTTGCTTTTTCTCCACCACGAATAGTTTGAAAAATGACATAGAGAAAGATCAACTGCGCAATTCCAAATCCAAATGCACCAACGCTTGATATCATATTAAATTCTGCAAATTGCGTTGGATAATCTGGAATACGACGTGGCATACCTGCAAGACCTGTAAAATGCATAGGGAAGAAAGTCAGATTCACAAAAATCGTAGATAACCAAAAATGCCATTTACCTAACGTCTCGTTGTACATATGCCCTGTCCACTTGGGCAACCAATAATAGGTCGCAGCCATCAATGAGAAGATTGACCCTGTAACGAGTACATAGTGAAAGTGCGCAACAACAAAATAGGTATCATGGTATTGGAAATCAGCCGGTACGATTGCCAGCATCAAGCCAGAAAAGCCACCAATTGAAAATAACACCAAAAAACCAATTGCGAACAACATTGGGGTTTCAAAAGTCAGCGAACCTTTCCACATGGTTGCCGTCCAGTTAAAGACTTTTACCCCTGTGGGTACCGCAATCAACATGGTCGAGAACATAAAAAATAACTGGCCCGCCAGCGGCATACCCACTGTGAACATATGATGCGCCCAAACAATGAATGAAAGAAACGCGATACTGGCTGTTGCGTAGACCATTGACGCATAACCAAACAGTTGTTTCCGAGCGAAAGTCGGGATAATCATTGATACCACACCGAATGCAGGCAGTATCAAGATATACACTTCAGGATGCCCAAAGAACCAGAAAATATGCTGGAACATTACCGGGTCGCCACCTCCGGCAGCAGAGAAAAAGCTGGTGGCAAAGAATTTGTCTGTTAACAGCATGGTCACCGCCCCTGCGAGAACAGGAACACTGGCAATGAGCAAGAACGCCGTGATGATCATCGTCCAAACAAACAAAGGCATTTTCATTAAAGTCATGCCGGGCGCACGCATATTAAAAATCGTCGCGATAATATTGATCGCACCCAATACTGAAGAAATACCCAGCAAATGAACTGAGAAGATCAGGAATGGAAATGCATCACCCAATTGCAAAACCAGCGGAGGATACATAGTCCAACCGCCAGCAGGAGCACCACCCGTCATAAACAATGTTGAAAGCAACATGAGTACGGCAAAAGGAAGTAACCAGAAGCTCCAGTTATTCAATCTGGGTAATGCCATATCCGCACCACCGACCATCATTGGTAAAAGCCAGTTAGCCAAGCCCGTGAACGCTGGCATCACCGCACCAAAAATCATAATCAGTGCGTGTAGCGTTGTCATCGAGTTGAAGAACTGGGGCTCTACAACTTGCAACCCGGGTTGAAACAACTCAGCCCGAACAATCAGCGCCATAATACCGCCAATAAAGAACATTATTAATGCGAACCAAAGATACAAAGTACCGATATCTTTATGGTTGGTGGTTGTAATCCAACGCATTAAACCTTTGGGAGCGCCGTGATCATGATGATCATCTACCATTACTGTACTCATTATATTCCCCTTACCGGTTAGATTTAATTTGTTTAGGCTGAACGTAATCGCCAGTGCTGTTACCTAATCTATTGCGCTGGTAGTCGATGACAGCAGCGAGATCAAGATCGCTCAATTGCCCTGCAAACGCCTGCATCGCTGTACCGGCTTTGCCATGCATAACTATATCAATGTGCTCTTGCATGGGGCCCGTAGAAATTACGCCACCGGTAATTGCCGGGAAGACTCCCGGTATACCTTGACCACTAGCTTGATGACATGCGGCGCAGGACTTTTTATAAACGGCTTCACCCTTAGCAATCAGCTCAGCTTCACTCCAGTCCTTATCAGATAGTCCGGCCAGAGCGGCAGCGGCGGATTTCTGCTCAGCAGCCCAGTCGAGAAAGCCTTTATCATCTTTTGCGGTAACAACAATTGGCATGAACGCGTGATCCTTTCCACATAATTCAGCACACTGCCCCCGATAGGTTCCTGGCTCATTGACGATTGCCCAAGCTTCATTAATAAAACCCGGAATGGCATCCTGCTTAACGGCGAAATCCGGCACCCACCAGGCATGCAAAACATCATTGGCAGTGATCAGGAAGCGAACCTTTTTATTTGTCGGGATCACCAGCTCATTATCAACTTCCAATAGATAGTGCTCGCCTTTTTCAGACTTGTTTTCGATTTGCTCTCTGGGGGTACTCATGACACTAAAGAATTTCAAACCTTGGGCATCACCATCCATATACTCGTACTGCCACTTCCATTGATAACCCGTCACTTTGATCGTCAGATCGGAATTCGAATTATCCTCCATTGCTATCAACGTCTTGGCGGCTGGTACTGCCATACCGATCAAAATGATAAACGGGATAACCGTCCAAATAATTTCAACCGTGGTGCTCTCATGAAAAGTCGCAGCCTCATGTCCTTTAGACTTGCGGTGTGCATACATGGAATAAAACATAGCGCCAAATACAATCAAGGCGAGAGCGATACAAATATAAAGAATCAGCATGTGCAAATCATAGATTTCATTACTGATATCGGTCACACCGCGTCGCATATTCAAGCCGTATTCTGCAAATGCGGGCTGAGCCAGCATGAATATTGCCGCTATACCGGTGATTGATCCCATGAATCTTTTTTTCATATCTCGTCCTCTATACCAAATCTTATATTTTTAAGAACGGGTTGGTTAATCAACTACTCGCCTGATCAGGCTCATTAACCACCAGTCTTTTCAACTGTTGCGCCAATTGTTGGCGCTCATCGTCGTCCAACACTTCGCCAACTCGCACTTGCTTTCCTGCTGAGCGTAAAAATAGCCTGGTGGGATAACCGCGTATCTTGGGCGGTTCCAGCACCACTTGCACCCATCGACGTTTAAAGCTGCTGGCACATTCAGGGCTATCAATTCCTTCTTCAATCCTGACGTCTTCAGCATCGATCTCAATGACCTGCTTGCGGCGACTATTCTTCAGCAAGTAACGAAAAATAACCACCAGTAAAATAATTTCTAACCCGGCAAATGGGGCTACTAGCCACAAACCAAGCCATGCAAATACGGCTGAGATCAGGAGCATCACGAATGAAAGACTAGAAACCAGCCAGACCGCTCCCTTTTTTGATAACGAAGCGTTAGGTTTAATTACTATACGCGTCATTTGTACCACAGCTCAGATTTACGGACAGAATGCTAGCCGATAAAATGCAAAAAAACAACATAATATGACCTATATCAA
>CAZNYF010000009.1:20590-26421 GCA_964577195.1 uncultured Thiotrichales bacterium
TACCTTTCCTGTAAAATGGTGTACTGCTCAGGGAGAGCAGAAGGCTGCGGGCCTTCTGCCGCCCATGCTGTTCCGTAAATCACCTCAAAGCTTAGCGGCAATAGGTTTTCTGGGTTACGAAATTTCTCATAAGCACTTTCCAGGTCTCTGTGCCGCTGCCGTCCCGTTAGCCCTCTTTGACGATTTGTTGCCGCATTGGTAGCACCAATCATTTTCAAATCTCTAAGGAGTTTATTAACTGTAGGATACGTCAGGGTAAACATCTCCATATTGACTACCGGCTCAGAGAATCCACTTCCCAGCAACATATCCCCAATATCGTGCATGTCGATGAAGTTGTGAACGTGTGGCTTGGCATCAACATCTCGCCAAGCCTCCCTCAGCTCTCTGACAGTATCGGGACCAAAGGTCGAGAACAGCAATAAACCGCCTGGCGCGAGCACCCTGCGCATTTCTGCAAAGTACTGCTCCATTGGATGGCACCACTGCAACATAAGATTGGAGAACACCAAATCAATAGATTGATCTTTGAGCGGCAGCTTTAAAGCGTCGGCGCAAACAACTTTTGGCCGATTCAACCAGCTACCGCGGCCAGCAGCCAGCTTTAGCATTGGCTCGGCAAAATCCAGCGCATAAACACGGGCACGCTTATAGCGAGTCATCAACATCTGGCTGGCAATACCGCTGCCAGCGCCCAGGTCGAGAATTTTTTGTGGCTTCAACTTGATGTAGTCAAGCCTCATTCCGAGGCGATCACAGACTTCTTGCTGTAAAACAGCGGCCTCATCATAGCCCTTTGCGGCACGTGAAAATGCGCGTCGAACCTGACGCTGGTCTAAATTAAAATCTGGAGGTATGGTCATCTTTTATGACTTAAGTAGTTTAAAGCTGGATCACTTTGCAAAAATCGCAAAACTCTACCCGCAACTTCCTTGGGATGAGAAAAAAATGGAGCATGACCGGCATGTTTAAGGATTTCAACTTCAATTCGTGAATTAAGCTGTTGTATCGCAGCAACCGATTCTATCGGTGTAATTTTATCCAGCTCGCCATTAACCATTAACACCGGCAAATTACAATTCGTCAGTGCAGTGATTCCATTCAGTGCTACCAGTAAGTCCAGGCTGGAAATTAGCTGCTCAGTGGATAGTGTTTTTAATAGGCAACACTCAAATAATTCTCTCGCATGACGCTTCGCCTGTACTGTTCCTAAAAAATGTAAGTGAATGAATTCCTGAAAAGTGCGTTCTGAATCAGTCACCAAGCGTTGACGAAAAGCGCTGAAGGTTTTCTGATCCATCGCATTTGACCAATCATCCTGCTGGCAGAAAACTGCATTAGTGGAAATTAGAACCAAACTCTGGACGCGAGCAGAATTCTGTTCGGCTATCTGCGTCGCCAGCATCCCACCCAGTGACCAACCTAACCAATGCGCTTGCTGAGGAGCTTGCGCTAACACTTTCTCAAAAAAGTCTGTCGAATTGTAAGAACCATCACCTATTTCGTATAAATCAATACGGTGGATTTGGAAATAATCTTTAAGCTCGGCGATCAATCCATCCCAAACTTTAGAACTCATGCCCCAGCCATGCAGCAGAACCAGATTTTCTTTTTTCATTTTAGAGGCGACCTTTAGCTATCGGTAGCGGATAGGATAAGATGTGCCGCTCACCACAGCACTCACCCGCGCATGTTACAACACATCATAATGATCGCCGCAGCCTATTTGATGGGTTCAGTATCCAGCGCCATCATCGTTTGCCGAATCATGGGATTACCCGATCCGCGCGGTCAAGGTTCAGGCAACCCCGGCGCAACTAATGTGATGCGGCTCGGCGGCAAGAAAGCTGCTGCCATTACGCTAATCGGCGATATTCTAAAAGGCATCATTCCCGTGCTGGTCGCTCGGGCTTTAGGAGCGAGCTTAGAAATCCAGCTACTCGTCGCGCTGGCGGCGTTTATTGGACACCTTTATCCTGTATTTTTTAATTTTAGGGGCGGCAAAGGCATCGCCACAGCGTTTGGTGTGTTGCTGGCACTCAGCTGGAAGGTAGCGCTGGGTGTTGGCATCGTCTGGTTTGTGATTTATAAGTGGAAGAAAATCTCATCACTGGCTGGACTCAGTAGCGCCGGCTCGATGCCAGCGATTATCTGGGTGATTTACCATTCACCTGCTTTCGTTCTATTTGGCTTTGCAATGAGTGTTTTAGTTTTCTGGCGACATCGGAGTAACATCTCAAAGCTACTGGCTGGTACTGAAAAATAACCACTGATCATTCATCGTACGAAGCCATCAATCGCGAAAGATGCGCTTCGTGCCTCATCCTACGTCCTCTTTAGTTATATTATTGCAGCTTGCTACAGGCTCCAGCTCTTCCAACGACCAGCGCGGTTTCACTTTGATCTGCTCTGACGACGTATCCCCGGCCATCAATCTCTGCGCGCCCGCATAGGCAATCATTGCGCCATTATCGGTACAGAACTCCAGCTTTGGAAAAAACAAAGCAACATCCAGATCTCCTAGTTTTTCACGTAGTCGCGAATTCGCGCCCACACCACCCGCAACCACTAACGTTTTTAACTGCGTCTCTTTGACTGCCCGGCGACATTTTAAAAACAAGGTATCCACTACCGCATCCTCAAATGCCCGCGCAATATTGGCTTTATCCTGAGCGGTTCCGGATGATTTTTGCCAGGTATTGAGCGCGAATGTTTTCAATCCGCTAAAACTAAAATCCAAACCCGGTCGATCTATCATGGGACGAGGGAACCGGTAAGCATCAGGATCACCTTTAAGCGCCAAAGCCGCCAGCGCAGGCCCACCGGGATAACCCAAATCCAGCATCTTCGCCGTCTTATCAAATGCCTCACCCACAGCATCATCGAGACTTTCACCCAAAATTTTATAATCGCCAATCGCGACTACTTCGACTAACAAAGTGTGCCCACCAGAAACAAGTAACGCCAGAAACGGGAATTGTGGCTGCTCGGCTTCCAGCATTGGAGCGAGCAAGTGCCCCTCCATGTGATGCACGCCTATGGCAGGAATCCCCAAGCCCCAGGCAAATGTCCGTCCGAGCATTGCACCCACCAGCAATGCGCCCACCAGCCCAGGGCCAGAGGTATAAGCCACGCCGTCCAGATCATCAACAGATAACCCGGCATCTTTGAGCACAGAGCGTATTAACGGCAACGCTTTGCGAATATGGTCTCGGGAAGCCAGCTCCGGCACCACGCCGCCATATTCCGCATGAATTTCAATCTGTGAGAATAGGTCATGCGCCAATAAGCCGCGCTCAGTGTCATACACTGCAATACCTGTCTCATCACAAGAAGATTCGATTCCCAGTATTTTCATGCGCTGATACTATGCTTTTTTGACCAAATCGTCAGAAACACCCGCAAATATCGTCATCTTTTTTGCATTTTTATTACAGCGCATTATAATGCGCGACCTTATTGAACTATCACGATGCGTGAGCACAGAACATATGCCTGCAGTTAGAGTAAAAGAAAACGAGCCGTTTGATATCGCACTTCGCCGTTTCAAACGTACCTGTGAAAAAGCGGGAGTCCTCGCTGAAGTCCGTCGTCGCGAGTACTACGAGAAGCCTACTTCAACCCGTAAGCGCAAAAAAGCTGCTGCTGTAAAACGTAACCTCAAGCGTCTTTCGCGTGATGTTACTCGCCGCGTACGCATGTACTAAAGGGCCCGATGTCCACGGAACCTTCGCCTCTCAAGGCTAAAATCACCGAAGATATGAAGTCCGCCATGCGCGCGGGCGAGAAAGAACGCCTCGGTACTATTCGACTGATCCAGTCCGCGATCAAGCAAATCGAAGTTGATACGCGCAAAGAACTCGGCGATGCAGAAATCTTATCCATCCTCGACAAGATGGTAAAACAACGCCGTGAATCCATCACCGCATTCGAGCAAGCTGGTCGCGATGACTTGGCTGATATCGAAAAACGCGAGCTGGCGCTGATTCAGAATTACCTCCCGGAACAACTCAGCGAAGATGAAATTGCGCAATTGATTGCCGAAACCATCGAAGCCACTGGCGCTGAATCGCTCAAAGACATGGGCAAAGTCATTGGCCAGTTAAAACCCAAGGTTCAAGGACGCGCCGATATGTCCGCCATCAGCATGGCGATCAAAGCAAAACTTACCGGCTAGCCTGTGACCCAGCTCAAGAACGATCGAATGATCCGCGCATTACTGCGCAAACCCGTTGACCGCACACCCATCTGGATAATGCGTCAAGCAGGGCGATACCTCCCCGAATACCTGAAAACCCGCGCTGAAGCCGGTAGCTTTATGAACCTTTGCAAATCGCCAGAGCTGGCTTGCGAAGTCACCATGCAACCGCTACGACGCTTCGATCTCGACGCTGCCATTTTGTTTTCCGATATCCTCACCATCCCCGATGCGATGGGACTCGGCTTGTATTTTGAAGAAGGCGAAGGCCCGCGCTTTAAGAAACCGGTACAAACCGCCAAAGATATCAAGAAGCTCGCTGCTCCTGATCCAGAAGACGAACTCAAATACGTGATGGATGCTGTTCGCACGATCAGAAAAGAACTGAATGGCAGCGTTCCCCTGATTGGATTCACCGGTAGCCCGTGGACATTGGCAACCTACATGGTCGAAGGCGGCAGCAGCAAAGAGTTCTCCAAAATTAAAGGCTTGATGTACAGCGATCCAAAATCACTGCACCTGCTGCTAGACACCATCGCCGACTCCGTCACCAGCTATCTGAACGCACAAATTGCCGCAGGCGCTCAAATCGTACAGATTTTTGATACCTGGGGTGGCGCACTGACGCCGACTGCTTATAAAGATTTTTCCCTCAACTACATGGAAAAAATCATCGCCGGTCTAAATCTCGGGCAAGGCGACTCAGAAGTCCCCGTCATCCAATTCACCAAAGGCGGCGCACTCTCACTGGAGCAACAGGCTAAAACGGGCTGCAGCGCACTCGGACTAGACTGGACTATAGAGATTGGCGATGCACGCGAGCGGGTCGGCAATCAAGTTGCATTACAAGGCAACATGGATCCAGGCGTCCTCTACGGAACCCCGGAACTGATCGAGCAAGAAGTAAAGAAAATCCTCGATGGCTTCGGTCATCACCCCGGCCACGTCTTTAACCTCGGCCACGGCATCCACCAACACATTGATCCCGAGAACGTTAAATTCCTCGTCGACACCGTGCATAAATACAGCGCCACAGTTATCGCTTAACTTAGGGGTATCTTTAAAATAGAAGCGCTGCTGGCAAAAATTGCTAGGGATAAAACAATCAAGCTATTGCCTCACCTAAATTTTTTCAGCCAATAAAAATTGCGGGCAACTGATATACAGAATCACTTAGCTTATAAATCGAATCACCATTATTCACAACAATCCCAAATGGGCACTTGTGCTCTTTGACAAATGCTTCCAGCGCAACGATCTGTTTTCTTCGTGTTACCGACCCCGCTTTAATCTCAATAGGTATCAGTCCGGCATCGGTCTCTAGAATTAAATCAACTTCAGCCTGATTATGAGTGCGATAGTAATAATAGCTAATTCGTTCAGTTTTATTTTGGAAATGCCGAATAATCTGCTCTGTAACAAAAGACTCCCAAATACGTCCAAACTGTGGATGAGCTTTTAAATCATTTTCACTGTTTATTCGTAGTAGGTAGCATATAAGCCCTGTATCTCGTAAATAACCTTTCGGCATTTTGACAATACGCTTAGTCATATTTTTCTGATAAGACGGAATTTTTCGCCACAAAAAAGTACCTTCGACAATGTCTAAATAATGTTTAATGGTTGGCTGGGA
>CAZNYF010000009.1:26521-36045 GCA_964577195.1 uncultured Thiotrichales bacterium
AAGAGACAGCAGCGCTTTCTTACTGATCGAGGGCTCAAGGCTGGCAAGCACCTCCGTTTCACTGCTGCTCGCAACGCCAAACAATTAGAGGGCATCTGTATCTCTCAAACTAATAACCCCAATCCTTTGCATCCTCAACTTTCTCCATCAACTAAAACAGTTAATTTCAATTTTGCTAAAAGACTCGCGAATTAACTCTTCTCCTTAGCCGAAATATTCTGGCTCGTTACCGGCCTTCCACTTAATGTTGCAACCGAGACTTGGGATTTGATCACTATCGGGCGCATTGCCAGCCAGTAATGCATCCGCAGCGGCGCGCATATCAGCACCCGTCACTGGCGTATCGCTCTTGGGACGTGCTGCATCAAACTGACCACGATAAACAAGCTTTCCAGCTGTGTCATACATGAAAAAATCCGGAGTGCAGGCGGCAGTATAAGCCTTGGCTGTTTCCTGTGTTTCATCATATAAATACGGGAAATTCAAATCATATTGTTTGACGAACTCAACCATCTTTTCCGGGCTATCATCTGCGTAATTCTCAACATCGTTGGCATTAATCGCGATGATTTTAAGTCCCTTTTCGCCATACTCTTTGGCGAAAGCAGAAAACTCATCCATGATATGAATCACGTACGGGCAATGGTTACAGATGAAAGCAATCAATACCGGCTGGTCTGAAAAATCAGCAAGCGAGACAGATTCATTGGTAGAAGGATCAGGTAGAGAAAAGTCGATGGCTTGTGAGCCTAGTTCCAGCATCGTTGATGGGGTTCGGGACATGCAAATACTCCAGGATAGGGTGAATAATCGCGCTAATGTGGCAGATTAATTATATCGCTGCAAATTACCTTGAATTTTTTTGGCTGGCACAATCAGATAGCGACCGCTAATTCTCGAATTGATGTGTCCGACCGCACCCTCCCACCTCTCTTCCGTTCAACTACGAGCCACATGGATTCGATAAGCGCCTCTGGAAGTTGGGGAAAAATGTCGGACGCTGGCAAAATAAGATCCGGGTTGCAGATCAATAGTAATCCGGGGATTTAAACCTTCTCCACTGTCATCGTCTGTCGCCAACTGAGGAGAGCTAGAGCCAGGATTGAGCAGGGTGAGAAACAGATCTGTCTCGCCGAGAGTTTCAATCGTATATTGTCCTACTGTGGTGATATTGATGCGATACAAATCAGATTCGCCCCCTGTGGAAATGTTCGCCGCTACCGGTTGCGCATTGATGTTGAGCAGCGGGATAGCGGATTCGCCGGGCGATGGCGATGCATCATTGGCGCGCACCTGAATTTGGTATGCACCCGTGCGAGTTGGCGAGAAATGTCTAACTCTGGCGAAATAGGTGCCGGGCTGTAGGTCAAGCTGTAATCTTGAATTCGTGCCGCTGCCACTGTCGTCATCTTCACCTATTGCTGCTGTCTGGCTGTCAGGGCCAAACAGGTTGAGAAACATATCCGTATCACCAAAGGTTTCAATGGTATAGCTACCGGCCGAGCTGACAACGAAACGATAGAGGTCACTTTCGCGTTGCGCCGCGATCGACGCATTTACCGGTGCCGCGCCGATACTCAGGCTGGGAATACTCGGGGCACTGACAATATTACTGGCCTGAATTCGATAGCCACCGGTTTGAGCTGAGTCGAACAAACGCAGCTGAATAAAATAGCTGCCCGCAGAAAGTGTCTGTGTAATTCTGGCATTGAAGCCTTCGCCGCCATCATCATTATTAGCAATTTCACGGGTTGGATCATCCGGCCCAAACAGGGTCATGAAGGTATCCGAGTCACCAAAGGTTTCTATTCTGATGGTTGCCTGACGATTCAGATCTAGTCGAAAAGGATCAATCTCACCCGGCTCTCCGATCCCGGAAGCTATCGGCGCAGCATCCAGGCTCAAGACAGCTGCCTCAACTACCGGAGGTGGTGCAACCGCACCATCATAAACAATGCCGATATCTGCACTATTGAGCACATCAATTGGCCGCGAACCAATACTTCCATCCGGCGTGAAGACCATCGGATCAGTCAGATTTTGACCAAATGGACCACCGCTGGCTGGCAGATACCCTTGGCTGGGAAAGCGCTGCTGCCATTCATGCCACACTTTATCCACCATGCAATGATGCATAAAAAAGACCGGATCATTAGGTGACGTCATGGGCAACATCGAACCACCTATCCAAACATGCCCCCGGTTATGTAAATTCGGGCCGATCCATCCTTCTACCTGCGCACGAAAGCCGGGAGCGCTGGCACTCCTCCCCCAAGGCGGACTGTCATAAGGCGTAATCGCTATGACTTCATCAATCTCAGCCTGAGTCGGCAGCGACTCCACGCCCGAGCGACCAAAGGCTCGCGTTAGCGGTCCGGCACTCGCGCCACTGGAATTCACCACAGTCCATTCACCTTCGCGAAATGGCCCGGTTGTGACAGCCAAGCTAAAAGCATCCCCATCACCGCCGAGTAAATCGGCATTCCACATGGACGCGCTCTCAGCTCCAGAGGGCCAATTCCAATAAGGGATTCCTAAATTTGAATTTCCGGAAACCCGCTGCAGCTCTTGCTCCAAGTCCCAGATAAAACGGCGATGCCATGGTAAAAAAGCGGGCACCCGATGAATACCACTCATTGGTGCGGAACTATGCCTAAGCACAAATTGGTCATAAATACCGGCACGCTTGAGTTCGAGAATGGCTGCGACCAGTTCAGCGCGTTCAGCCGGTGTCAGTAAATTCGCATCTTTACGAATCGCCATGACTCACCTCCTGTTGAATTTTTTGCTCTCTGAATTCTCCGGTATCTCGAACAATCGCACGCGCCAGTTCGAGCAGCGAAGGATAATCAAGGTAAGGTAAATAGGCAGATGACCACTGTTCGCCTGCTGCATCCCGCTCGGTCGCAACAGGCTTGCCATCAATGGTAAGCGTTTCAGTTGCCGAAATTTCAATTTGGCAACCCATGAATTCTTCAGAATGACTGGCCATAAAATTTTCTCCGTTTTATTTTCCTACCGATTCACATTGCATTGCTCTGTTAACAACAGGTTGCTGATACAAGCCTTTCATGCGAATAACTTCCCACACGTCTGAGTAGCTTCCTCTTCCTGTTTCACGCTCCAGATTGATGAAACCAATGGTGCGTGGATGCGTTTTCTTTTCACCTTTTTGATCAGAGACACTCTGCTCGATCTTCTCTGCAAGCAATTCAATTTCAACCACCTTGTTCAACGCAATTTGCGCGTAGACCTTACCGGAAACACGCGCCTCGATGCGCTCATAGCAAGCATCAAAAACTGCCTCCAATTTAAACGAGCCATCAGAACCGAGCAACAATTCACCACTTGTAATTACCGCAATGTTTTGACACTTTTCCGATTCAGGTGCTGTGATCAGACACAGCCAATCCTTTTCCAGGATCGAGTCTTTGGAGCAAGCTGGTATTGCTATAGCCAAAAACAGGAGAAGAATAAATATTTCAACCTTTTTCAATCGTTGATCACTCACGGCACTAACTCGATTCAACAGCTGTTTTAACTGCGTCTATTAATTGTAGTCAATCTTTAAAACTTTACAGAGAAATTTAGGCCGCAACTCTAATTTACCGAGATTCTTCTTAATGTTGAATTAAGAGATTTTTTATTGATTTTCATTAGTGCGTCATTAGATTGCGTGGACTTTCACCATCCAACTGATTTTTCTAGGTTAAAGCACTCGCCTCACCAAAGCTTTACCGTCTTCCAAAATCATGTAACTGATAGGGACGAGTATGAGAGTCACGATAGTTGCGAATAAAATTCCGAACCCCAAAGAAACTGCCATTGGAATTAAAAACTGAGCTTGGGTTGATTTTTCAAAGATCAGAGGTGTCAGGCCAAAAAAAGTGGTGAGTGACGTGAGTAATATTGGTCGAAATCTTGCAACACCCGCAATCCGCACAGCATCTATCAATTGCTGCCCTTCCTGACGGCGTTTATTAACAAAATCTACCAATACCAAGCTGTCATTTACTACCACACCTGCCAGCGCCAGCATTCCCATCAGGCTCATTACGCTAAGATTCATGCCCATAATCATGTGGCCTAATATCGCACCAACCAGACTAAACGGAATGACACCCATCACGATTAGAGGCTGAATGTAGGATCGAAATGGAATTGCGAGTAATGTATAAATCATCAACAAAACGATCATAAATCCGTACTTCAAACTGTCATTAGTTTCTTTTTGTTCACGCTGCTCTCCTTCGAGTTGATAATGAATCCCTGGGTACTTTTTTAGTAACTCGGGTAAAAACACCTGTAGGTCGCTGGTGATTTGATTAATATTGACGGTCTTTTTATTAATATCCGCAGTGACATTAATTGTCCGTTTTCTATCTACTCGATGAATAACCGAGAACCCTCGCCCTTTTTCTGCGTTCGCTACTTCTGAAAAAGGTACTTCAACATTATTCGGCGTACGAATAAACATGGTTTCCAAATCATCCAGAGAACGGCGCTCATCTTTTGAGTAACGCACCATGACGCGAATATCATCGCGGTTGCGTTGTACTCGCTGCGCTTGCGCACCAAAAAATGCATTACGCACCTGCTGGCCTAGCTGAGTTAAATCAAGCCCCAACTGTTCAGCAGAGGGTTTGATACTTAATCTAATTTCCTCTTTGCCATCTTCAAAAGTATCTTTAATTGCAAAAACACCAGAGAACTCGGATAAATAGGCTTTTATCTCTGCGGAAGCCTTTTTTAACTGCTCAAAATCCTGGCCTTCAAGCTGCACATCAATCGGCTCTCCCGCATGGCCAATCTCTGCTCGAAAAGTAAGATCTTGAATACCAGGTATCTGACCAATTGACTTACGCCATTCTTGAACTAAATCAGTACTATTAATATCTGACTGACGTTCTTCGGGCGCGGTAATTTCAAATTTAACCCGGCCAACGTGGGATGCGCCGGTGCTACCGTTAGCGCGCAATGATCCTCCTGCCTGACCAACTTGCGTGAGGATATGCAAAACAATACTTTCACCGGTATCCGGGTCACGATATTTTTCTCTTAGCTGAACGGCTTTATCCGTGATAAAACGTAAGTGTTTTTCCGTAATTTCCACCGGCGTCCCTCTAGGCATTTGCAAAGTTACCGTTGCAGTTTCACTTTGAATGCGAGGAAAAAACGTATATCCGTAGCGACCACTAAAAATAAAACTGAGGATAATTATTGATACTGCGATAAAAATTGATAACGACAAATAGCGGAACTTTAATGTCCATTTGAGCGTAGGTTTATAGACTCGGTCAATCCAGTATTCGAGGCCGTCAGCCACGCGTTTTTGTATACGACGAATCGGGCCAGGTTTCTTTTTACTATCAAGACGAATGTGTTTCATATGTGCCGGCAAAATCAGCTTTGATTCCACCAAAGAAAAAATTAAAACCGGCATAACAATTAACGGAATTTGTGCAAACAGTGGCCCTCTCGTACCCTCCATCATTAACAATGGAATAAACGCAGCCACCGTCGTTAGCACACCAAAAGTTACCGGCACTGAAATCTCCTGCGTGCCAATAATTGCAGCGGATTCAGCATCCGATGAAGTTTTCATTTTGGTATAAATATTTTCACCGGTAACAATGGCATCATCCACCACAATACCCAACACCAGAATAAAGGCAAACAGGCTGACCAGATTAAATGTAACACCCAGCACCGGCATTAAAGCCAGCGCACCTAGAAAGCTAATTGGAATACCGATACATACCCAAACAGCAACAGAAAGGCGCAGAAATAAAGCCAGTAAAATAAAGATTAAAATACCACCTTGCCAGGCGCTTTTAATTAAAGTATTTAATCGCAGCTGGATATATTTTGAGCGATCCCGCCAATAGTCAATATTCATACCTGGTGCGAGTGAGCTACGCTTTTCTTCTATATATGTCTTAACTTTGTCCGCCACATCAATCGCATTTTGATCACCAACGCGATACACATTTAACTCAGCAGACGGACGGCCATCAAACAACGCGTAGAGTGGCTCTTCCTCAAAATCGTCTTTTATCTCTGCAATATCCGCCAGCGTTACGCGTGATCCATCGGCGCTGCTTCGCACCACGATTTTTGCAAAATCTTCCGCCTCGTAGGCTTGCCCCAGCGTTCTCAGTAAGACTTCACCCGCAGACGTTTTAATCGACCCGGAAGGCACATCACGCGAAGAGCGGCGAATTGCAGTAGCAATATCATCCAGTGTTAAGTTGTACTGACGGAGTGTTTTTTGTGAAACTTCGACCGATATTTCCACACGCCGAACACCCGATAATTCAACTCTGGTTACACCTGAAAGGCTGGACAGATCATCGCGCACTTCTTCGGCAAACTTACGTAATTCTCGCTCGGATAGTTCACCGGATAAAACCACACTAATCACTTCTCGGCTGCGCTGCAACAAGCTCACGATTGGGCGCTCTGCTTCATCCGGCAAGGTATTAATGGCATCGATGCGGCTTTTTATCTCATCTTTTAATTCTTGTGGATCAAACGAGGATAACAACTCGACTCTTATGCGAGTCGAACCTTCCATCGCATCCGAATATATTTTTTTTATACCCTGAACATCTGCAATCGCCTCTTCAATGCGCAACGTCACGCCCTGCTCCACCTCGGCGGGCGAGGCCCCCCGATAGGTGACTTCAATATTCACCGTGCCAGGTTGAATATCAGGAAAGATCTCCATCGGCGTGCGATGCATGGCTGCTGTCAAACCCAACGCCACAATCAACATCATCAGTAAATTAGCTGCGACGTCATTCTTTGCGAACCAGGCAATCATTCCGTTCATAGCTGCGTACTGGTGTTAGTGGTATCTATTACGCTGTCAGCCGGCTTAATCGTTACCGGTGAGCCTTCCGCCGCGTAGGAAATCGGGCTGGTAATTAATTGATCACCGGCTTGCAAGCCGCCACCCACAACCACGTTATTTTCGGTTCGCCAGGCTATTTCGATGTCTCTACGGGTTAATTTATTATCGACCACCAATAAAACACTATCGTCTTCACGCAATGCAGATCGTGGAATTACGATGACATTAGTCAGCGATTTTCCTGCAATTTGTGCGTCCACAAACAATCCGATTTTTAGCGGAGGGCGCCCAGGCGTTGAACGAGAATAAGGGTTATCCACTTTAACAATCACAAATTGCTGACGACTCTGACGATCAATCGCCCCCGCGCTCCGAACAATTTCTCCCTCCCAGCGATGCTCACCCTTACTAATAATCACTCTTGATCCAGGTGGCCTTTTTTCACCTGCGTACTGCTCTGGCAGGCTGAGAAACGTTAGCTGCTTATCATCTAGTGGTAATTTTATTTCGACATAATCGGTTGCAAAAATTTTAGCCACTGGTGTAGCCGGTGTTACATATTGTCCAATATCCACCAACGTTTCGAGAAAGCGACCGTCATACGGCGCATGAATCTTGGTCCGCTCCAGATTGGTTTTTGTCTGTTTTAATTTTGCTTGTGCACCGGCGATATCTGCTTTGGCGCTGGCAAGTTGCGGTTTACGCAGCGCCAAGTCATTTGGCTCACCATCACCACCTAATTCTTTCCAATCGATCAACGCTTGTTCTGCCTGAGCTTTTTCCTGCTGTAATTTTACACGCTGACGCGCTAGCTCAGACTCGGCGATGGTCACAGCACTTTGATAATCTCGTGGATCAATTTTCAGAAATAGATTATTTTTCCTGAAATATTCTCCATCATTAAAATACTTGGCGCGTGAGATGATTTTACCTGACACTTCTGCAACTACGGTAGTTTGAGTGCTTGGCTCTACCGTTCCATAACTCTTGATCGTTATAGGATAATCAGTGGTTTTTAGCTGCATCACTTCGACAACGGGAATAGCTTGTTTTTTCTCATGACGCTCAGCTTTCGGAGCGGTTGCCATCATGCCCTTCATGACAGCAATACCGATGCCTATCACAATAATTGGTCCAAGAATTTTTAGTATTTTCATCATCAATAAATTAATTTGAGAAAGGGAACGCTGCCCATATCGCTACTGCTTGAAATCGCCACCCAGGGCAAGATGCAGGTCAATACGGTTTCGCAGTAAATTTAGCCGACTATCGAGCAAATTACTTTCTGCATTAAATGCGCGGCGCTGCGTATCCAACAGGGTTGTGATTGTCGCAAGACCGGCGCTGTAACGCGACAAAGCCAGCCGGGTTGCCGCTTGTAATTGCTCAACGGATTCTTTTAGATGCGTGGTTCTTTTAAGCAAAAGAGGTTCAGCTGCCAGCCGAGTTTCTACTTCCTGAAAAGCACGTAAAACTGCGGTTGCGTAATTTGCCAGTGCTTCATCCTGTCGAGCTAACGCTTGACGCCTTTCTGCTTTTAGTCTGCCGCCTGCAAAAATTGGCTGGGTTAAATTGGCAGCGATAGACCAGATCAAAAAATCCAGGTCAAGTAAGTTTTTTAATTCGTTGCTTGCCATGCCCCCATTACCGGTTAACAGGAATCCTGGCAATAGATTTTTATTGGCATCTATTTCTCGACTTAAAGCAGCAAACAATCGCTGCCTTGCAGCATTTAAATCGGGACGGCGATGAACTTGCTCTGCTGGCAAATGACTTAGGCCTGATCGACTTAATTCTGGCAACTGCTGCGGCAGTTCGACGGCCGCCTCGGAATACCTACCCAGCAAAGATTCCAGCGTGCGCTTAGAGGCATCCAGACGCTGTTGACGCAGCGCAAAAGCGGCACTGGCCGAAGCTAAATTTTCGCGCGCCAGCCTCACATCGAGGGCTTCACCTACGCCCGCTTTATAGCGACGGGTAATTATTTTCAAGGTATCTGTAAAATTCTTGACCTGTCGCCCTGCAAGCTCGGCCTGCAAAGCCGATTCTGTCGTAGCAAACCAATTCTTTGCGACTTCAGATGCAAGTAACAATTGAGCACCGGCAAAGTCTGCCTGCACGGCTCGCGCATCCGAAACCGCAGCAGATTCCCGCGCTTTAATCCGACCCCAAATATCCGCTTCCCAACGAATATCACTATTGAGCCCATACTGATTGCGAGTTTGAGAAGCATTAAAAGTGTTAAAACTATTTGAGCGGGTCCGGTTTCCACCAAACCCGACACTCACATTCGGCAATAATGCAGCGCCAACAATCCGGCTTTGCTCTCTGGCAATCCTTACACGCGCCAACGATGCCTTGATTGAATGGTTGTTGGCCAAAGCTTCGTTGACCATTGCAGGGAGCTTCTCGGAACCCAGACCACTCACCCACGCTTGGGGTTGAGGTGGAAGCACGATGTCAGAGCGTAGCGGCGACTGATGGCTACAGCTTGAAACTGCGATCACCAGTAAGCACAGAGCAACACTTTTCAGATTAATATTCACCTCGCAATATTAACCTGAATCCAACCATAGCGTTGTAACGAATAGTGGTGCTCGATACTCTAAAAGTTTAAATCTGGGTGCTAAAAAACGTCTTTGTATGCGGCATATAAAGCACCTACCAA
>CAZNYF010000010.1:0-35498 GCA_964577195.1 uncultured Thiotrichales bacterium
AGAAAAAACTGTTTTTGGATCCATGAAGTAGAACGTTGTTTTTCCATCATTCTCACTCGCAACAATGTTGCAGGGCAGTAACGTACCCGCGCGTGGATCAGCTTCAATGACACGTTTGGCAAGCTTTGGATTGCAAGCGCCCAACATCCGGTATGCGGGAATATCTTCATCGAGCTTGTTCTTGATGATGGCCTGGACATTCACGTCACTGACGATGCCAAGATGATGATTCTTCAGAACTGCTGTGAGTGTTTCAATAGCGTTTTCTATGGGTTGATTAACGGTGACATCAAATGCATACATGGGATTGTTCTCTTGTTGAATTGAAATTTGGTGTTGGTGTCTGTTTTTGACCTACGACGAATGCCAAGAATAAGCGCTAAGGTGCGCCACTACAATCTGACAGAGTGGATATACCTAGTACATCAACCAGTTCAAAGTGTCGGTATCAGCGCAAACCAACGTGTTCAGAACCACGGCATTGCTGTGATGCCAGCTTTAGTCTTGAAAGGCTTAAGGGCATGTCTCAATTTAACATCAATTTTCAGTTGCTCTGACAAATCAATGTTAAACCTCAATTTTTTTGTGTAGGGTGACCGCTTAAACCGCAGGGCATTCGGCTTCATTTCAATATATTAGGAGATTAAGTATGAGAAAGTTTTTCAATGCAACAGGGATTGTGCTGGTACTCATCGTTGGTTTGATGGCTAGTACGTCGGCAATGGCTGCATCAGCTTGTAAAGGTAAGGCTAAAAACAGCTGTAGCAGTAGTTGTACGTGGGTTGATAGTTACAAGACAAAAACGGGTAGTAAAGTGAATGGCTATTGCCGCGCCAAGCCGGGCAAGTCCAGCTCCTCCAGCGCAACCAAAGCTAGCAAGGAAAAGAGTAAAGCGACCACTTCTGGCAAGAGCAAGAAAGCTGAAAAATCAAAAGTGAAAAAAGATAGTAAATCTAAAAAAGCCAAAAAGTCAGGCAATAAAGATAAAAACTCGGGTAAGAAAGACAAGAAAGCTAAAAAGGAATCTAAAAAATCTGACAAGTAGATCATCTAAGGTCTGGCCTGGCAAAGAGCCGGTTTTAACCGTTCTTTGCCTTGTATCGTATTTAATCAATCCCGCCATCTGACGGGATTTTTTATGGGAACCTTTTTCTATTTAGTCGCATCTGGTGGTTAGTGGGATTGATTGATGTCTGGTGCTTTTGTTGGTTGTGTGGTTATTTAACTGATTGTTTGAGTGGCGCCGTTATTCCGCATATTGGCATAATAAAAGTGCTAAATCAGATCAAGAAAAAGACGGTTATGCAGCGATTAAGCATGAAGATTGTTTATGCGTTAAGTGAAATAGATTCGTTTGTTGATATTACAGAAGATGATCTGTTAAGGATCTATGCGCTAGCAACCGACAATAAAGACCAATAACGCTACCAAAAAAAAGACCTGCCCGAGGGCAGATCCAATAGGGAGAGTTGGGGATTAAAGTCTCTAGAGACTTAGTAGGTACTCGGCCAACGCTTCTTGCTCCAACGCGGTGAGCGTTGGCACTGCGGGTACTCCAGATGAATAGCGTTCCATTACATCCAATAGGGTCGCCGCGCTACCATCATGAAAGTAGGGTGCAGTTAGCGCCAATCCACGCAGACCGGGTGTTTTAATGCCGTTATTTAACAGGCCGCCTGGATCAGTATCTTTAGCGATTCGCTTGAAAAATCTCTGTGGCAAGTCTCTGGAAGCGGTGCCTTCTGCGGTATTGTGGCAGGCATTACAATTGGCTTTTCCGTAAAACAAATCCCAACCTGCTTCAGCTTTTACGGCATCAAATTCTCCTGGAGGAGGGCTTGTTAAACTACGTAAGAAGGCTTGTAAGTCAGTCAGCGTTGCAATGGCAATTTCGTTACCAGGATCAGCTGATTCTGCATCAATGAAGATTTGTTGCTGGTCAGCGGTAAGCGGATTACCGATATCGTCGCCGGTTAGTGGGACGGTTGCATTGGCCGCACCCCAGGCTCCGTTAGCATTCATTACAAAATCAATTCCGCACTCTGGGGCTGCCGCGAGATTGTTGGTTCCCTCCCCTTTGCCCTGTACAACTCCCTGCCAAGTGTAAGTGTACCCTTGCTCTCCAAGGTCTAGAAAATTCCAGTGAGGAGGGATGCTGGTCGGGTTGGTAACGTTGTCGTTAAACGGGTTGCCAGGGAAGAACCGTGGGTCAGCTCGGCCAGGCCCCCACACTAAATAATCAGAGTTAAGAAACTGGTTTTCAGATCCATTCTGGACCAAAGGGGTTGCTGAAAGGATGGCACCGGCGTTCATGCTGGTATTGGGTGGGCCAAGCACTGGCACGCCAATGGGTAGAAGAGCTGGGTCAGCGTTATTTTCTAATTGAATTGCGGTTTTGGTAACCGCGACGTGACAGATGGTGCAGTTCAAGCCTGCAGAAGTGATATCGTTGGGATCATTCGGGTTTTCAAACTTTGCGGTAACACCGATAATTGCATCCAGTTGCAATAGCTGACGAGTGAAGGCATTGCTTGCAAATGCATCTTGCTTACCTTGAAAATCATCGCCGGTCATAAACTCAATTATTTCCGCTGGTAATTTTGTGGCATCAACTTGAACACCCAGTGGAATGACGTCGTTTGGAGAGACGGCTTCTAAAACTTGATCAAGACCATATAATTCGCCGAAGAACTTTTCGTTACCATAGGTCTCGTTAAAATAAAGATCACGTCCACGAGCGACGGCTTCGGCATCTTTTTCTGTTTTTAATGTTCGATGTACAACCCGGAACGTATTTGCGGTTCTTGTTGATAATGCCAGGGTGGTTTTATCGGAAGCTCGATAAAAGTTAGCCGGCATTCTCACCCATTTTCCTTCCACCAGTGCACCAATTTCTCCGATCTGCGGATGCTCTGGTGGGGTGTCAGTTTTTAAAGCCATGCGCATGGGCTGACTGAGCGTTAAGTCACCATCGCCATCCGCAGGCGTTAAGTTGATATCAAAAGCCAAATTGCTGCCGGCAGTCTGGTTTTCTCCAATCGCAGCCGGGCTGTCATTGAGGTTGACTGTAATCGTCGCATCTTCGGAGAGTGCGTTGGGCGGGATCGTGATTGAAATTTGAGGTGAGATTTCGCTGTCAGTAAATGTCCCGCCAGTGGAAGCAGGAACAGTTGCCGAGATTAACTCAGAAGGGTCGGGCTGAGGCTGTCCGGGGGGATTAACAGTTGTCGTATTATCATCGTTATCACAAGCAGGGATAATGATCATAGATACACAAAAAGCCATATAAACCGGAATTCGAAACAAAGAGGATCTGTGGTGGGATTTCATTTGCGATACCTGTTGGTGGGAGGTTGTCACTTGAATCTTCCTCTTGATGTGAGGGAAAGTCGGTGATTTTGTCACCGATGGTCAAAAAAAATGACCATGACTGAGATAGCGAAAGATTATTCCCCACCCTTTTATATGTTTAACGATTTGACTATCTGATTTTTTTTACCGTCTGTAGTTACTTCGGGAAAAACGCTACGCACTTCCAATGCGAATGTGATTCTGCTTAGTACTGTTGGTGATACATAATCACAAATAGACTGCGTTAATGATTCAGTCTTGCAAAATATATGAATAAAAAACAAGCTGGATTAACACTGATTGAGCTGCTGATTACACTTGGTGTTATCTCAATATTAATGAGTGTTGCTTTACCAGGTTTTCAGAGTTTTACGGTGAGGAATAACAGTATTTCACAGATCAGTGACCTGATGGTGGATCTGCAGTTTGCCCGTAATGAAGCGGCAAAAATAGGTGTTGCAACGCGTATATGTATAGGTAACAGCACCGGTTGTCACACGGGTTGGGGAACAGGCTGGCAACAGGGCTGGGCGGTCATTAATAATTCAACAGGCACAGTTTTAAAAGTGCATTCCGAGATTAAAAGTAGTGATGTCCTTACCTCGCTGGATGGTGTGACTTTAACCTCGTCGGTGGACTTTAATCGCTATGGTTTTAGCACCCCGAGAGTTTTTAAATTATGCGATCAACTCGATCAGGCGAGAGCCGTTTTGCTTTCCAGAACTGGCAGAATCCGCCTGGCAACAGATACCGATGCGCCAACCAATGGATTGGTTGATGATGATGCGAACAATGACATTAGTTGCCCATAATTCAGAGTTGTCGATAACAAATAAAAAATGAAACACAAAAATAAAAATATGCAACAAATAAAAATAAACCAACAACTGGGAAGCAGCCTGATTGAAATTCTCGTCAGTATGGTAGTGGCATCGCTGGGTCTACTTGGCGCAGCTAAGTTGCAATCGTTGGCGATCAATCAAACCACTAGTGCTAGCTCGCAAAGTTTTGTTGCCATTGCAGTGGATAATCTTTCTTCAATGATGAAATCCAATCAAGCGTATTGGCGAAATAGCACGTTCCCGGATCCGTTTGATATTTCAGTGACACCGGGGAGTGCAACGCCAATTAGCGGTACCGGTGCAGGCACGCTGGCAACAACCACCAAGGACTGTGGTGTTGCCACAGACTGTAATCAGGAGGAGTTGGCGGCATTCGATTTACGTGCCATAGCGTCTGATTTTGCCACGTCGACAACCGGAGGTGGTTTTCAAATTCAGAGGGTTGGTTCGGTGTCCCCGCCAGTGTTCCGGGTGACAGCGCAATGGAATAAGAAAATCATGAGCTTAGGTGGTAACAGCACCAAGTACGGCTCGGGTACCACCGCCTCCAACTACCAAGTTTTGATGAGGCCATGATACAAGATCAAGTAAAAACGCAACAAAAGGGTGCAGGATTAGTCGAGATGATGGTCGTGATGGTGCTCGGTTTGGTGATGCTCGGCGGAACTGGCAGCTTGTATGTGAATTTTAAAGAGGCTTTTCAAGTGCAGAAATCGCAGGCGAATTTCCTAGATTCGTTTCGTTATTCTGGCACGCTCATTAGTGGTATTTTGCGTCAGGCAGGATATGCCTCGATTATGGTTAATGGCACCTTGCTCAACGACAAGTCAGATGTGTTTGTCATTAACGGTAATTTCACCGCTTCCAATCAAGTTGTTTTTGGTGAGCAAGATACCGTCACTAATGTCGTTCAATATTTGGAGAATGGTTCAACCCAAACGATTGCAAGTTTACCCAGTGATTCTGTCTCGATTCGTTTTATGGGTGGTACCGAAATTTTTCGTTGTTTGGGTAGCTCGGCTGATTTGGATGGTGCGCAGTACAGAGCCACATTTAAGGTGAATAACAATTTTCAGCTTGAATGCGAAGATGAAATCATCGCTGGCGCACCGCTGGAGTCTATTACCGATATTTTGGTCGGAGAGAATTCTGGCAACATCACATCTCAGCTCCGTGTGCTGGGATTAGCTGCCTGGTATGGGGAAGATAATTCAGGTAATGGCTCGGTCGATCGTTATCGCCGAGCCAATGCGGTGAGTGATTGGAGGCGCGTTAAATCGGTAACCTTAAGGCTCACTGTTCAATCGGGAAATATGCAGCCACGCAACTTAAACTATGTGGTGCATTTACCCAATGCACCTGTAGAAGTCTGATGGTTGATTTTTTAATAAAACCTGATCGAAGAAAATATTAAAATAATAATGGCTAAATTAATTTCTCAAAAAACAGACAGAAAACAACAGGGCTACGTGTTGGTGAGCATGTTGGCATTAGTGACTGTGATGGGTGGGCTTGCAGCAAGTATGTACAGCGATGTTGCCAGTCAGGAGAAAATGTCATCGAGTTTAAGCATGAAAAAACGCGTATTAAGCGCTGCTGATTCAGCCGTGCAAAGTGTTTGGAATGTGAATGAGTTACTTGGCAGTGCAGGTACAGATCATACCGCCGTGAGAACGATCAATAAGGATGCTGATTACGATACGACTTATAAGAATCTGAATGTCTCAGCCACAGTTTGTTTTGGTGGTAATGGGGACTCAGGGTTTGGCGGTAATGATCTGGATGCTGATGATAGCTCTGATGTAGGTGGTTTTGGGTTTTTTATCTTTACCGCTTATGGCGACGCCACAAATACAGTGTCAGGTGCAGCATCTCGAATTGCTATGGGTGGTTTTATGCAGGGGCCGTTGGTTAGTTTGCCGGCAGTCACCCCTTGTCCGTAGTACTTGAATTAAATAAAAGGTTTCAATAAATGTATATTCAATCGATAAGAAAAAATAGTAAATTTTTCATTCTTTTATTGATGGTTTCGCTGCAAACCGTTCACGCTGAAGATATTGAAGTATTTCAAAATGCGGCAGTTGCAGGTAGTAAGCCTAACGTAATGTTTGTCTTTGATACTTCAGACAGTATGAGCGCGATACCAACTGGCGCATCCATTACCAAGCATCAAAGTTTAAAAGATGCGGTAACCACGGTATTAAATACACCTGGAATGGATATTAATGCGGGTTACATTAATTTTTCTTCATCGACAGGGCGAGGCATTAAATTTCCGATTGCTGACATAGCATCAGATGCCCATGATCTGGATCCTGATATCCCCGTGGGAACCAGTGTTAAGGATGTATTAATTAATTTAGTTAATTCGGATGGATTGCAAAACAGAACGCCGACAGTGAATGCGCTGTATGAGGCCGCTCTTTATTTTCGTGGTGATGAACTTTACTACGGAAAGAAAAGAACCTTTGGCAGTTGGGATACGTCGGCATCACCACCTCATTATACTGGTGGTGGTTCCCGAAGTTGGAAAGCTGCAAACCCTGCTTCATACAGCGGTAGCAAAACTACAGTCAATCAAAAGGTTCCTTTGAATACACCAATCAGCGGTGATGTTTCCGAAAAAACTTGTAAGGATTATTCTTCGTCTGGTGGAGAAAATGAATGCAATCGTATACGTTCTGCATATTTGGACTGTTCGACCATTTCTGCGGTTTCTTGTACAGATACTGTTGTCGATATTTGCGGGCCGCCGGGAGAAACGACGACCACAACTTACCCGGTAGTTTCCGCGTGTCTCACTGGCCCCGGAAGCAGTACAAGCACCTGGTTTAAAAACCCAAGCGAACGTAAATGCTGCCAGTCAGCAGATATTACAAAGTCAGAGTGTCGGAGTTGGAGAAATCTCAGAGAGAGGGCCACAAGTTGCGAGAATCCAGATACTGAAACCCAGTGTTTAGGGGGAAGTGCGGGATACCAACAATGTAGGTATTTAAAAAGATATAGTACAACGGATGACCGTGCTTATATTTCTCCCATCGCACAGTGCGGTGCCAATATGATTGTACTGTTATCAGATGGAGCGCCTTCAGATAATGGTGTCGAGACCAAGATTCGCGAGTTAATTGCAGATGCAACCAATGCAGTTAAAGCATCAGGCGAAGCCGATATTTCAATAAATGATGTTAGCTGTATGGATCTCAGTAATAGCATTTTTGGAGTGGGCCCTTTGGACTACACATATGGAAATTGTGGCCCCGAATTAGCGCGATTTCTCAGTACCAAGGATCAACTTCCTGATGTCCTTGGTAGCTCGGTGAATACTTATACCATTGGATTTGGAATGTCCGGTACTGGCGCTACAGAGTCACAGAATTATTTAAGAGCAATAGCAGAAGCCGGCAATGGGTTTTTTGCTGAGGCCAATAGCACAGCAACCCTGGTGACCGCATTGCAAAACGCCATCTCAGCGGAAAGCTCCAATGCGCAGTCGTTTACCAGCCTGGTGACTTCAGTCAATAAACAAACTTTGTCTCATAATGAGGAAGTGTATCTGGCGATGTTTAAACCAGAATTGCACCGTACCTGGATGGGAAACCTGAAGGGATACAAGTTAGGCGTAGATGGATTGGAAGGCGTGGGTGGTAATTCTTTGGTTTCTGCTGATGGTTCCTATAATTCTGCTGCCCAAAGTTTTTGGAGCGCCACTGCGGATGGTGGAAATGTCGCGAATGGTGGAATGTTGGAAAAGTTGATTCCGGCTAATCGAAATATCTACGTAAATACGAATCCGGTGATTCCCAGCGGCGGGCTGGATATCACTACCTCACTTCTGGAAGGCACCAATAGTGCATTAACCAAAACGTTAATGGGAATGGATGGGGCAGCAACCACCGCAGAAAGATCCGCTTTAATTGACTGGGCGCGTTCTGAGCGAATCCACGATCCGTTACATAGCAAGCCTGTGCTAATTAATTATGGTGGCAGTCTGGGAAAAGTCATCTACAGCACCACCAATCAAGGGTATCTGCACGCAACAAGCGTCAGTGCAAATGATACGACGGGTGGTGATGAAATCTTTGCTTTTATGCCCTATCACCTGATTGGGAATTTACAGGCAATGCAAACCAACAGTTCTACTGGCGATCATATTTACGGGATTGATGGGGAAATTACTGCCTGGGTCGTCGATGACAATAAGGATGGTGAAATTAGTGGCGTAAATGACCATGTTTATCTCTATTTTGGGCAGCGTCGGGGTGGCGATCATTTTTATGCTCTGGATGTTACCGATCCGGCGTCACCAGAATTAATGTGGCGTCTAGATGCGGGTACGTCCAATTATGCAGGGCTTGGCCAAAGTTGGTCTCGAATGAGTATTGTTACCGTTAATGACGGTGGTTCTGCACGTAAAGTACTGGTCTTTACCGGTGGTTATGATACTGCCGAAGATACAGTGAATACTGCCAGAGCAACTAATAGTACAGGGTTAGGCGTTTACATTATTGATGCACAAAGCGGTAGTTTCCTTGCCTCAATAGGGCCAAATACCACGGACTATACGGTGGGCAACGTTGCCATGAGTTATGCGATTCCTTCTGGAGTAAAAGCGATTGACTCCAATGGAAACGGCGTTGCGGACAGGCTTTATTTCGGTGATATGGGCGGCCAGGTCTGGCGTATTGATATTGCAGAAGCGGCAGATATTACTGCTGCCGGAACATTCTCGGTTACCCGGCTGGCAGATTTTGGTGGTAACACCGCAGCCACGCATCGACGTTTTTACTACGTGCCCAGTGTGTCGAGATTAAAGCGACATAACAGTAGTGAAGTTTTATCGATAGCGATGGGCAGCGGTTACCGTTCGCATCCCTTAAATAAAACCATCGAGGAGCGTTTTTATACCATTTTTGATTCCAATGCGGGTGTTGGCGCTCCGGGAAGCTGGCTGACACTGGGTGAGACTGATCTTTACGATGCTACTGCTAATTTGATGGATGGAGCCGACCCAGCAACAGAGCTATCGTCATTGGCAGGCAAGTCTGGATGGCGAATCTCATTGCAGGGTTCCGGTGAAAAAGTCCTTGCTAAAGCGCGCACCATTGATGGCGAAGTGTTCTTTACGACGTATGAGCCTTCAGCATCTTCTTGCGGAGCTAATGGTATCAGTCGGCTTTATTCGGTTGAGCTGAATGACGCGTCCAAAAGAAATGTTCAAGGTGATTCGGGGACATCGGGCGGTTCAGGTGGTTCAGGTGGTTCAGGCGGCTCCGGTGGTTCGAATGGTAATTCGAGTTGCGAAAATGAAAGCCGTTGCCGAGGACTTTCTTCAAATATCATTATTCCGCCAGAATTACAGAGAATCGTTCTTCCCTGTGCAGAAGACGGGTGTACACAGGACTGCGTAGGTACTGATTGTCAGGATGGTCCGCAAAGGAAATTGAAAAATCTTTTCTGGAAAGAAGAACGATGACCTCACAGTCAACTAAACACTTTTTCAGGCCGAAGGGGTACACCCTGGTAGAGATGTTAATCACAGTCAGTATCGTTGGGATACTCGCAGCAGTGGTTTATCCGGCATACACCAGTCAGGTGCAACGCGCCGGAAGAATAGAAGCAAAAGCAATGCTGCTCCAGGCACATGCTCGACAGGAAAGTTTTTTTGGCATCAATAACCGCTACGCTGGCAATATGACAGCACTTGGCTACGGTAATGATCTGCTTTTAACTGAAAATGATCGTTACCACGTGTCGATGAACGCCTCCAGCCCAAATACCTTTGTGCTCGATGCCGTGCCAAATATCGCGTTGCCACACGCCGATGACAGCTGCGGATCGTTCGTGATTGATCATCTCACCGTGAAAGATATTAAGCATCAACCAGCGACTGCGACGATTTTGGCAAGGAATTGCTGGGGTGGATAAGAGCGACATATTCTAAGAAGAGTCGCGTCTCATCCTATAAAAACTGTGGGCTTACGTGCCTTTTTCGCACTCAACTGATTTTCTAGGATTATATTTAGTTTTTCTTTAAGGTTTTATACCATTCCAGCCACTCCGCACGTTTTTCGTAGCCTTTGAGACGTAGCCGTGCCAATTCTGTTGCATTCTGATAACCGCTATTTAGTTCAGTAAGCAATTCTGCTAAAGAGCCTTTGAAATGTACGCTGAAGTTTTCTATCAGCGCGATGTAAATGCGGTAACTCTCCATGTGACGATCAAAGTCATCTTTGGGTTGAAACTGAGTACCGAGACTCTGAGATTCATCCAATAACCGCACATGAGCGGCTCTATTTTGATACAGCTCGCTGAGTTCTTGGACAGGGCAACTGTCTGCGATTTGAAGCAGTTCTACAGATGAGGCTTTCTCTGGTAGAGAGAAAAATTCGTAGCATTGCGGGGTTTTTGATGCTGCTGTCAGTGTTCCTGTGAAGAGTACCAGTCCCAAAAGTGTCGAGATTCGAACAAACATTTTGCCACCTTGTTATTTTTCGCCTTGTGGTTTCCATGCCAGCCCGTCCTTTCTGTATTTGGCTTCCGATATAAATAGCAGAAAACCGGATAAAGTCATGTTGATTACGAATAGAGTGTGATGTAGCTACGCTATTTTCTTATTGACGACTACTGAAAAATTGCAGTGTTCACATAATCTGGTCTTTTACAAAAGTAGGCTCCGATAATCCTGCCCGCTCACTAATAATTTCAAGCGTTGAATGGAGTCTAAAGCCTCTCTAAGGCTATGTTGAACAAAGCTTAAGTTGCATCTGGTTTAGAATTCTCCCCGTATACCCGATCACTGCAACGGCACGTGCCAAGCGCGCTCACCGAGCCATGTTGCGATATTTAGCACTTTAAATTTTATATTGAATACTTGAGGTATTAATCATGACTAAGAAAACTTTAAACTCCACAATTACACTCGCGGCCACTGCGTTGGCAGGCAGTCTGGCATTTTCTGGCGCAGCCAGTGCAGATGCTAATCCCTTCGGTCTGACGGATCTTTCATCTGGCTATCAGGTAGCGATGGAAGGCAAGTGCGGCGAAGGTAAATGTGGCGGCGATAAAGCCAAAACTGAAGGAAAATGTGGCGAAGGTAAGTGTGGCGGCGATAAAGCCAAAGCTGATGGAAAATGTGACGAAGGAAAATGCGGTGGCGACAAAGCTAAGCCTGAAGGTAAATGTGGTGAAGGCAAGTGCGGCGGCGCAAAATAAGGTAAACTTTCGTTATTGATTGAAACCTCTGCGGTGTTTGCCGCAGAGGTTTTAATTGTTTCACCGCCACACATCTAACTGCTTATGACACAAGATTTCAAGCATGCACCCTATCTCGTCGAAGGCGCTGGACTCGGTTTACGCCGGGAAATGATGTGTGAGCTGGAAGACAATGCTGATGTGGGCATTGATTTTCTGGAAGTCGCTCCCGAAAACTGGATTCCCATGGGTGGCGAATACCAAAAACGATTTCGAGCCTTTACCGAACGTGTGCCGGTACTGGCGCATGGCTTGTCGCTCTCGATTGGCAGCCCTTCTCCACTGGATGTGGAACTGGTTAAATCGATCAAGCAATTCATGCAAGAGCACAACACGCCTATCTATAGTGAGCATCTGACTTACTGTTCTGATGACGGGCATCTCTATGATCTGCTCCCCATTCCTTTCACCGAGGAAGCCGTCAAGTACGTTGCAGCACGGATTCGTCAGGTGCAAGATATTTTGGGTCAGCGCATTGCGATGGAAAATGGTTCTTACTATTTCGCGCCAGCCCAGGAATTGACTGAGATCGAGTTTATGACGGCGGTGCTGGAAGAAGCTGACTGCGGCCTGTTACTGGATGTGAATAACATTTACGTCAATTCGGTGAATCATGGCTATGATGCTGTTGATTTCCTCAAGTCATTGCCTGCGGGTCGCATCAGTTATGCGCATATCGCGGGTCATTATAATGAGGCAGAAGACCTGATTGTAGATACCCACGGAGCCGATGTTATCGAGCCAGTTTGGGATTTACTGGATGTTGCTTACGCGCATTTTGGCGTGTTCCCAACGCTGGTAGAGCGAGATTTTAATATCCCGCCACTGCAAACGCTAAAGTTGGAAGTTGAGCGAGTCAGGGTGGCGCAACAAAAATATCAGCAACTTGATCCTGTCGCTTCAGCTGTCAGTCATGGCTGATTTACCTGCTTTCCAGCGTAGCCAATTCGATTTTACCGCGCATCTGAGAGACCCAGAGCACGTCAGTGCGCCAGAGAATGTCGAAGATCGCCGTATCGCGATTTACCGTGATCTGTTGTTCAATAATGTGTGCGGTTTTTTAAACAACGGATTTCCGATACTAAAATCCATCTATTCCGAGCAAGACTGGAAAGTACTCAGCCGAAAATTTTTCTCCACCCATCGAAGTCATAGTCCGTATTTTCTTGAAATATCAGAAGAGTTTCTGGATTTTCTCGAAAATGAATACGAGCAAATGCCAGCCGATCCTGATTTTTTACTGGAGCTGGCCCATTACGAGTGGATAGAGCTTGCGCTGATGACATCGCGAGAGACGCTGGATATCAGTGTGGATCGCAATGGCGATCTACTGGAGAGCGTGCCAGTGTTATCGCCATTGGCGGAGTGTTTGAGCTATCAATGGCCGGTGCAGCACATCAGTAAAACGTATCAGCCAGAAGCACCGCTTGAGCAACCACAGTTCATGATCGTCTATCGTAACGAAGAGACCGATGAGGTGGGTTTTATGGAAGCTAACCCTGTCACTGCGCGTCTATTTGAACTTATCCGTGATGATGGAAGCCGCACTGGACGGCAATTGCTTGAGCAGATTGTCAAAGAATTGCAGCATCCTGACCCACAAATCGTCATTCAGGGAGGGCACCAGATTTTGCTCAAGCTGCACCATGCCTTTATCATTCCGGGAACAAAAGCATCCAGTTGATTTTGTTCTGTTGCGGCTTCTGGTATTCTTTATAAAATAGTTTTTGTGAATCAAGGAATGCAGTCACAAAAGCACCAAAGATTCTCAAGATATACTAATACCATCACTAAAATTCAAGAGGAATAACACATGACGTGGTTACTCAATAAATTTCAAGATCTTCTAGACCTTTTCCGCCATTTTGATTTTCTCGGCTCACTCGCACTAAGACTCTATCTAGCACCTATTTTCTGGGTCGCAGGTATGGAGAAATTGAATGGGATTGATAACATCGTTAGCTGGTTTGGCAACAAAGAATGGGGCTTGGGTTTGCCGTACCCCGAAATTTTGGCCTATCTCGTTACTGGTGTCGAACTTGTCGGCGCAGTCTTTTTATTGATTGGTTTTGCCGTTCGCTGGATTTCAATCCCGCTGATGGTCACTATGGCCGTGGCTGCCATTACCGTGCATTGGCAAAATGGCTGGCAAGCCATTGCGGATATGAAAGCCGTCTTTGCTTCACCTCATTTGGGCCCACTGCAATTGGAAGATGCCAGCGCAGCCGGTGAGCGTCTCGGCGCTGCAAAAGAGATTCTAAAAGCCAATGGCGACTATAGCTGGATGACGGAAGCAGGAAACTTTGTTGTTTTGAATAACGGTATCGAATTTGCCGCTACTTATTTCATCATGCTGCTAGCACTATTTTTCCTCGGAGCAGGTAAGTTCTTCAGTCTTGATTACTGGTTGCATCGCCGTTCACGCAAAGCCTATGTTGAAGCCAAGGCTGAGAAAAAGCGTTTGAAAAAGGCGCGTAAAGCCGGATATCCCGAAGAATCAATGACCGATACTACTCAGGAAACTGAGTTCAGTGATCCGAACATCACGTCAGAACATGACGAACCTGCTCGGTTTTAATCGTACCTAAGTAAGGCAGTAAAAAGGCGCTGATTTCAGCGCCTTTTTGCTGTGAGACCTATGACAACTCAAGACACAAGCAAAGATTTTTCAGTATTTGGCTTTTCCTCACCAATCCGTGAAGCAATCAAGCAGGCGGGGTATCAACAGCCGACAGATGTTCAGGTTAAAGCGATACCCGAGATTTTGGCCGGCCATGACGTTTTAGCGGGTGCAGAAACGGGATCAGGTAAAACTGCAGCATTTGCGTTGCCGCTATTGGAAAAACTCATTCACCAAAAACGTGAAGAGGGACTCTACGCTGCAAAGGGTAATCATATTCGCGCATTAATTCTGGTACCGACACGCGAATTGGCAATCCAGATCAGTGATGAGATCACTGCCTATGCCACCAGTATTTCCCCGGCGATTAAAGCGCTCGGCGTTTTTGGCGGTGTAAAAATCAATCTGCAAATGATGGCGCTACGAGGTGGTGCCGATGTTTTGGTAGCAACCCCCGGGCGTTTGTTGGATCTGGCATCTAAAAATGCGGTTAAATTTAACAAACTGCAGACGTTAGTGATTGATGAGGTTGATCGTCTGGTCGGTGAGGACTTCAAAGAAGAAATCAAAGAGATCGTTAAATTACTGCCAGCTAAACGTCAAAACCTCATGTTTACGGCAACTTTCCCTGAAAGCATCCGTTATCTGGTTCGAGCGCTATTAGATCATCCCGTGATTATTGATATAGATCCCGGAGAAGAGGTCTTGATCGATCAGCGGGTATATACCGTGAACCGAGAAAATAAAAATGAGCTGCTCGCCTATTTTCTAAATGAATTTGATTGGAAGCAAGTGCTGGTTTTCTGTAGCGCAAAAAAATCCTGCGATAACCTCGTTAAGAAACTGGAAAAACGCGGCATTGCATCCGTGGCTATGCACGGCAATAAAGAGCAACGTGATCGTGCTGCAGCACTACGTGGTTTTAAAGAAGGCAGTATTCGCGTATTAGTTGCAACCGATGTTGCTGCAAGAGGGCTGGATATTGAACAGCTTCCCTGCGTCATTAATTTTGAATTGCCAAGATCGCCCAAAGACTATATCCATCGCATTGGACGCACCGGCAGAGCCGGAGAATCCGGAACGGCTATCTCTTTGATAGCACATCACGAATACGCGCATTTCTCAGTGATTGCAAAGCACAATGACCTACGCCTCAAGCGGGAACAAATAGAAGGGTTTGAAGCGGATGCTGAAGCACCTGAGCCCATTAAAAATAAACCCAAAAAGAAAAAGTCGAAAAAACTCTCCAAGAAAAAGCGCCAACGATTGCTGGATAAAAAGAAAGCACTAATGTCGGATTCCCGGTTAGCGCCTCAGAAACGACCAGTCGATTCGTTCGATGATGATGAAGAAGATGAAGTTATTGAGCATAAAATAGAAAAACCTAAATCCAGACCTAGTGTGTATCGTCACCAGGACAGGCAGCAGGCCAGAAGCCCTACAGCTCGAAAAACAGCTGAGGCAAAACCGGATAAGCCAGTAAATCCAGATGTCTGGGGGAAGTAACGTAGATGATAAAAACTAAGTTGCAAATCGCATTAATTATTACCTTAGTGCTAACGGTTTTTTATTTTTTGGCATCAGTTTTAAAGCTCGTGTAAGTGTTTCTTTAAATCGAAGCAGAAAATATTGATGCTTTACGTTGGATAATTTCCTGCGCTCGCTTGGTATTATTGAATCATCGCACTGATTCGTCTTGATAAATGGTAAATCTCGTTATATATGAATGAGGTATACTATCTTTTTGAGAGATTTGGTTGAGGAATTAAGGGTTACCCCCATGACAGACAATAGTTCGCAAAAAAATGTGGAGCCATTCAAGGTGAAAGTTGGCGATGAATCTATGCCGCAAAATGAGTTAATTGAGCGTTATCTGAAGATTAAAGAAAAAAATCTTAAGTTGGGTGCGTTGGTACGCAAGGATAAAAAAGCTATACGCAAGTATCGCAAGGAAGAATCGCTTAAACCCTATCAGGCAGAATTGATTCAGATGCAAAGGTATCTGGAACGCACAAATAAGAAAATGATCATCTTGTTTGAGGGTCGTGATGCGTCTGGTAAAGGTGGAACTATTCGACGTGTGACCCGCTATATGAACGAAAAACACTACCGGATTGTTGCTTTAGGTAAGCCAACTGAGGAGCAGCGCACGCAATGGTTTTTCCAGAAGTATGTGGCGCAATTTCCAACCGGTGGTGAAGTCGTATTATTTGATCGTAGTTGGTATAACCGGGCAATGGTGGAGCCGGTATTTGGATTTTGTACGGCTGAGGAATACAAACACTTTATGAAGGGTGTTATTGGTTTTGAAAAAGATCTTGTTCGTCAGGGTACGATTTTAGTGAAGCTCTATTTTAGTGTGGATAAGGAAGAGCAAGATCGCCGGTTTTTACGGAGAAAATCAGATCCTCTGCGGCAGTGGAAATTATCGGAAGTTGACGTGCAGGCGCAAGAACGTTGGGATGATTTTACTCAGGTTAAATATGACATGCTGAGGAAAACCAATACCACTTCAGCACCTTGGACAATTATTCGCTCTAACAATAAGCATCTAGCGCGTTTAAATGCCATGAAGGTGATACTGAATGCGGTGCCGTATGAACGAGCTGATCCTAAACTGGATTTTGTGCCGGATTCATCAGTGGTGATTTCTGGCTCTCGCGAAGTTGAGAAAATGGAAGCAGAGCGATTGCGAAAAGGTAAGTTTGTCGGTTAGATCAAACCATTTTGTTAAATCCATTGGCTTCGATAGATTGGGATGCAGCCTGTATTCCATCGAAATCAAATAAAAAATCATGAGTGATAAGAAATTAAATCAAATTGTCGGCTGGTTTCGGTCGGCAGCTCCTTATATTAATCGCCATCGAGATAAAACTTTTGTGGTTTATTTCTCTGGTGAAGTGGCGGTGGGTGAAGGCTTTGTCGAGCTCATTCATGATCTGGGTTTACTGCATGCTTTGGGTATTAAGCTGGTTCTGGTGCATGGTGCAAGACCACAGATTGAAGCGCGATTAAAACAAGAAGGTTTGTTACCTGAATATTCCGGGAATTTACGCGTTACAGACGATGAATCGTTGGATGCAGTGCTGGAAGCGGTTGGAAGGTTGCGAGTATTAATTGAAGCGCGGTTGTCCTTGAGTCTTGATAATACACCCATGTCTGGCAGGCAAATGCGGGTTTGTAGCGGTAATTTTATTTCGGCTCGGCCTTTGGGTATTCGTCAGGGAGTAGATTTTCAGCACACGGGCGAAGTGAGGAAAGTCGAAACCCAAGCCATTAATAGCCAGTTGAAAAATGGTCAGTGTGTGTTGCTGTCTTCGCTCGGTTATTCACCAACAGGCGAGGTGTTTAATTTACGCAGCGAGGAAGTTGCACGTGAAGTGGCGATTGCTCTAAAGGCCGATAAATTAATTATCCTCAGTGAAGAGTCGGTAGCAGATTCTTTACCGGCACAATTATCTCCTTTGGAGGTAGAGCAGTTACTAGAAACAATGGGTACGCCCAAAAGGCTGGTCAGGAATCTGACTAATGCCGCTACTGCTGTGAGCCAGGGTGTTACGCGTTGTCATTTAATTAATCGTCGAATTGACGGTGGCTTGCTGTTGGAATTATTCACACGCGATGGCGTCGGTAGCATGATTTGTGAGTCGGGATACGAAGGGCTCCGTGCCGCAACAATTAGCGATGTCGGCGGGATTCTTGAGCTGATTTCACCAATGGAAAACAACGGTACTTTGGTGCGCCGGTCTCGTGAGCAATTAGAGCTCGACATTAATAATTTTATCGTGATTAAAAGAGATGGCCTGGTGATTGGCTGTGCGGCCATCTATGCATTTAAAGAAGACTCGATTGCCGAGATTGCTTGCGTCGCTGTACATGAGGATTATCGTAAGAATAATCGTGGTGATTCATTACTAAAATATTTAGAGGCTAGTGCTAAGAAAAGCGGTATTGATAGATTGTTTTTGCTTTCAACGCACACCATGCACTGGTTTATCGAGCGCGGCTATCAAGTGGGTGAGTTGAACGATCTTCCCATTGAAAAAGCCAATTTATATAATTACCAGCGGCAGTCAAAAATATTTATTAAAACGCTAGATTCTTCTGTCCGTTAGCAAATAAAATAAATGGCTACTGAGCATCATTCGGTCATCATAGTTGGTGCAGGTTTAAGTGGTCTATACGCTGCGTGGCAGCTTCAGCAGAAAAATCAAAATGTACTTGTATTAGAAGCGAGAAGTCGTACAGGCGGTCGGATTTTGTCACCGTCAATTAGTGACTCACCAGAAAGTTTTGTTGATATGGGGCCAGCCTGGATCTGGCCCGATTTTCAACCGCGGCTTAAGAATCTATTATTGACGTTAAATGTAGGTTTGTTTAAACAGCATACCGATGGCGATAGGTTGTATGAGCAGGATATAAAAACGCAGCAGCGATTTTCCGCTCAATCTTCGCATGAGCAGTCTTTTAGAATTTGTGGTGGTGCGCAGGCATTGATTGATGCGTTACGGGCGGCTTTACCTAAAGCGGCTGTTTGTTTAAATACCCAGGTAACCGAGATTGAAAAACAATCTATAGATGCTGATGCTGCTTTAACGATTAAGGCGACACAAAATAAAACCGTTCTCTGGTATAGCGCTGATAAAGTCATGCTGGCTTTGCCGCCACGTATTGCACAGCAGTCGTTAAGATTTAACCCATCACTGGATGCAGATACTACTCAGCTTTGGCAAAGTACTCCGACGTGGATGGCAGGCTTTTGTAAAATTGTTTTTGTGTATGAAAAGCCTTTTTGGCGTGTGCAAGGTTTGTCAGGAGAGGTTTTTAGTCAACACGGCCCGTTGTCAGAGATTTATGACGGTTCGCCTGTTGGCGAAGAAAAATTCGCGTTAACATCGTTTGTTAAATTAAATGCGCGGCAACGCAAACAGATTGATTTTGATCAACTGCTGAAAATGGCGATGGCACAGTTAAAGCGATTGTTCGGAGACGCTAGTCAGAATGTTCTCGATGTGCAATTCAAAGACTGGAGCGACGATAAACAAACGTCGACCCCGCTTGATTTAAATGCTGCCCGGCAACATCCTCAATACCCTCCAGATGCGCCGCGAGATTTATGGAATGGCCGAATATTATTGGCTGGAACGGAAGTTGCTCGGGATCACGGCGGCTACCTCGAGGGTGCGTTGGAAAGTGTTGATGAGGTGCTTTCTTTGGGTTCATCTTGAACCGGCGTCGGCAGATTGTTTCTATCTCTAGCTCATTCCTATATCCTCTGTCCTCTTTCAAATCCCGCTGATTCAATGCTCGAACGAGACTATATCCCCATTGGTAAACGCTTCCGTAATTTTCTGCCTGTTGTAGTGGACGTGGAAACGGGTGGGTTTAATCACCAGACTGATGCGTTACTGCAAGTAGCTGCGGTGACTTTACGCATGGATACGCGCGGCTTGCTGCATCGAGATCAGACCGTGACGGATCATGTTGAGCCATTTCCCGGTTCAAATCTTGAGCCAGAATCTCTGAAAATTAACGGCATCGACCCTGGCCACCCCCTGCGGATGGCAGTGACCGAAGAACAGGCATTGCGCAGTGTCTTTAAAGTAGTCCGCCGCGAGCTAAAGGCAAACGAATGTACACGTGCCATTTTGGTTGGGCATAACGCAGCATTTGATCTGAATTTTATCAATGCTGCGGTTGAGCGTATCGGTATCAAACGTAATCCTTTTCATCCCTTCAGCACTTTCGATACAGTATCGCTCTCTGGTTTGGCATTCGGGCAGACTGTGTTGGCACGAGCGGTCGATGCGGCTCGGCTGGGCTGGGAGGCGGAAGAGGCGCATTCAGCTATTTATGATGCTGAAAAAACGGCCGATTTGTTTTGCAACATTGTTAATCGCTGGCATCATGCCGATGGGCCATTTCAGGGAATGTAGAGCGAGTCTTCCGTGCAACCCCTGTATTTCCTAAATTCTTACGCCAGGTTTATCCTGTCATATACCCCATTATTTCCTACATAAATGCGTGATCTTCGTGTTATTGCGTGGTAAATTGGTGAACTTTTCGTGGGGAGTTTCGGTATTGCCCGAAAAGTCCTTTATATTCAGTCATTTATAACGTGTTGGGAGTTAAATCGTGGAGCTGACGGGCGCTGAGATATTTGTTCGTTGTTTGGTAGAGGAAGGTGTTGACCGCATCTTTGGCTATCCGGGCGGCGCTGTGCTGTTTCTTTACGATGCGCTGGACAAGCAGGAAGAGGTCAAGCATGTACTGGTTCGCCATGAGCAGGGCGCTATTCATGCGGCAGAAGGCTATGCAAAATCTTCTGAAAAACCGGGGGTTGCCCTGGTTACTTCCGGGCCGGGCGCAACCAATGCGATTACGGGAATTGCCGACGCATATATGGATTCGGTTCCGCTGGTGGTTTTCACCGGACAGGTGCCACAGCAATTAATTGGTAACGATGCCTTTCAGGAAGTGGACACCGTTGGCATTACGCGCCCCTGCGTTAAACATAATTTTTTGGTTAAGAATGTTGAAGACTTGGCGTCTACCATTAAGAAGGCATTTTATTTAGCGACTTCTGGCCGGCCCGGGCCTGTGGTTGTAGATATTCCCAAAGACCTCACTTATACCAAAACCGAATTCAGCTACCCTGAAAAAGTTGAAATCCGTTCATATAACCCACCTGAGACCGGTAATTCAGGGCAGATTCGGCGTGCTGTAGAGCTTATCCTCAAATCTGAAAAGCCGATTGTTTATTCTGGTGGCGGAGTTGTTTTGGGTAATGCCAGCGAATTGCTCAGAGAATTTACCCGCGAGTTAGGTTTTCCCATTACCAATACTTTAATGGGGCTCGGTGCTTATCCCGCAACGGATAATTTGTTTCTCGGCATGTTGGGAATGCACGGTACTTACGAAGCCAATTTGGCAATGCACAATGCGGATCTTGTGATCGCAATTGGTGCTCGATTTGATGATCGGGTGACAGGCAATATCGACAAGTTTTGCCCGTACGCAAAATTCATTCATATTGATGTTGACCCTGCGTCTATTTCCAAAAATGTCAAAGCTGATGTACCTATTATTGGCCAGGTTGATCCGGTGTTACGCGCGCTGACTTCCGAAATTCGTCTGCAAGATAAAAGCCAGTTTGCGAACATCGATAACTGGTGGAAGCAAGTAGAAGAATGGCGGAGTGTCGATTGCCTTAAATATGATCGAGACAGTGGCACCATCAAGCCGCAATTTGTAGTTGAAAAACTTTATGAAGTGACTTCGGGTAATGCTTTTATCACTTCTGATGTGGGCCAGCACCAGATGTTTGCCGCACAATATTATAAATTTGATGAGCCACGCCGCTGGATTAATTCAGGCGGACTCGGAACCATGGGGTTTGGTTTGCCTGCGGCGATGGGTGTGCAATTTGCCAATCCGGATGCAACGGTAGCTTGCGTGACGGGCGAGGGTAGTATTCAAATGAATATTCAGGAACTAGCCACCTGTTTTCAATATCAACTGCCGATTAAAGTGATTAATTTGAACAACCGTTTTCTGGGGATGGTGCGTCAGTGGCAGGAGTTTTTCTATGAAAAGCGCTATGCCATGTCCTATATGGATTCATTACCTGACTTTGTAAAATTGGCAGAAGCTTATGGTCACGTCGGTATGAAAATAGAAGACCCTGCGGACGTTGAAGATGCGTTAAAGGAAGCCTTCGCCATGAAAGATAAATTGGTGTTTATCGATTTTATAACTGACCAGGAAGAGAATGTTTACCCAATGATTCCTTCGGGTGCTGGTCATGCGGAAATGATTCTGGGATAGAGATGCGACATATTATTTCAATTTTGATGGAAAACGAATCGGGTGCACTCTCCAGAGTTGCCGGGTTATTTTCGGCGCGTGGCTATAATATCGAGTCACTGAGCGTGGCTGCCACAGATGATCCGACGTTATCGCGTTTGTCGCTAGTGACAACGGGTTCTGATGAAATTGTCGAACAAATTATAAAACAACTTAACAAATTGATTGATGTCGTTAAGTTGATGGATCTTACCGAGCACGAACATATTGAGCGCGAGCTAATGCTGGTTAAATTTCAGGTAGATACCAGTCAGCGCCAGCAGGTAAAAGAAATGGCAGATATATTTAATGCCACCATCATCGACGTCTCGCCAACCTGTTACACAGTGCAGTTGACGGCGAACGGCAAAAAACTTAAATCATTTCTTGATGCGATTAAACCTATTCCTGTGCTAGAAATTGTGCGTTCTGGCTCTCTGGGAATAGCGCGAGGCGATATTTCACTCAAACTCTAAATTCTTTTTTTACTATTATTACTTCTAATTTTGCAAGCTTAAGGACACATACACACCATGATGAATATCTACTACGATAAAGATGCTGATCTGAGCATTATTCAAAATAAAAAAGTCACCATTGTTGGCTACGGTTCACAAGGGCATGCACATGCCAATAACCTCAAAGAATCTGGTGTGGATGTTACTGTTGCATTACGTGATGGTTCCGCTTCTGCTGAAAAAGCAAAAGATGCAGGCTTAAATGTTGCGCCGATTGAAGTCGCGGTAAAAGATGCCGACGTGGTGATGATTCTTGCACCCGATGAGCATCAGGCTATTTTATATCGTCGCTTGCTTGCGGAAAATATGAAGCAAGGTGCTGCACTAGCATTTGCACATGGTTTTAATATTCACTATGAGCAAATCGTGCCGCGCGAAGATCTGGATGTGATTATGATCGCGCCAAAAGGGCCGGGACATTTAGTGCGTTCAACCTATACGGAAGGTCGTGGTGTACCGAGTTTAATTGCTGTCAGTCAGGATGCTTCAGGTCAAGCCCGTGAAATTGCGCTGTCTTATGCATCAGCTAACGGTGGTGGCCGAGCGGGAATTATCGAAACCAGTTTTCAGGAAGAAACCGAGACGGATCTTTTTGGTGAGCAAGCGGTGCTTTGTGGTGGTACTACAGCGCTGGTTCAAGCAGGGTTTGAGACGCTGGTTGAAGCAGGGTACGCGCCGGAAATGGCTTATTTCGAATGTCTGCATGAGCTTAAATTAATTGTAGATTTAATGTATGAAGGCGGTATCGCTAACATGCGTTATTCAATCTCCAATACTGCAGAATACGGAGATTTAACGCGTGGGCCGCGTATTGTTAATGCCGATACCAAAGCAGAAATGAAAAAGATTCTTACCGAAATTCAAAATGGTGAGTTTGCCCGAGAATTTATTACCGAGAGTATGTCTGGCAACGCAACCATGAAGGCGAAACGTCGTTTAGGTCGTGAGCATCAAATCGAAGAAGTCGGTGGTCGTCTGCGTGGAATGATGGCGTGGATTGGTGACAATAAGCTGGTTGATAAGTCTAAAACCAGCGGAGAGTAAGTAGTTATAAAGAGTCGCAGATCGCGCAATCTTCTTGAAAAAGTTTGCGTAATCTGTGGTTAATTTTTTTAGAAAATAAAGCAGTAAGAGAATAGTTTATGGCTGCACCGGAAAATAAGGAAAAGCCCCGCTCCAGAGGGATTTATCTGCTGCCTAATCTATTCACAACCGCAGCGATGTTTGCGGGTTTCTACGCGATAATTGCAGCGCAGTCTGGCCGTTTTCACACGGCGGCATTTGCCATTTTTATGGCGATGTTACTTGATACCATTGATGGCCGTGTCGCCAGAATGACCAATACTCAAACTGAATTTGGCGCACAGCTGGATAGCCTTTCGGATCTGATTTCGTTTGGCCTTGCGCCTGCCTTGGTGATGTACAACTGGTCACTTGTTTACATCAATGATGTCGGTCCAGGCTGGGCAAAACTGGGCTGGTTGGCGGCATTTTTCTATACCGTTTCAGCGGCTATGAGACTAGCCCGTTTTAATGCTAACCCAGAAGAAGATAAACACCATTTTATTGGCTTGCCCAGCCCGACGGCCGCGGCCATTGTGATTGGAGTTGTGTGGATTGGTTATGACATGGGCGTTTCAGGTGAGTCTGTACGTTTTCTGGCAATGTTTGTGACCTTGGCGACCGCAGCATTGATGGTTAGCAATATCCGCTATCAAACATTTAAAGATATAGATTACCGGCATAAAGTCCCCTTTATGGGAGTGCTCGTTGCTGTTTTTATACTTATTTTTGTGGCATTTGATCCACCCAAAGTTCTGTTTGCCGGATTTTTGATCTACACCATTTATAGCCCCGTTGCTGCATTGCGGCGCTGGCAAAAACGTGACAAGCATTCTTAAATTCTAATTCTGACTTGGACTTTGATTAATTCCGCGCTATAGTCGATTCATGTCGCACACATTCTCACATCAAAGTTTCCAGGTAGCTGCAAAGCGCAGCCTGACTTTGCGTGCACAACTTAATCTGCTCTTAAATCTACTGCTGCCGCTGCGCGGCTAATAATAAGGCCTGGCGAGGCGCACACGCATTTCAGTAGATGTAACTAACCTAGTTTTAAACCATAATACGATTCTCTTATGGAGCAGATTGCAATGAGCAACGATAAATTAATTATTTTCGATACGACTTTACGCGACGGGGAGCAAAGCCCTGGCGCTTCGATGACGCTGGATGAAAAAGTGCGTATCGCCAGAGCCTTGGAAAAAATGCGTGTCGATGTCATCGAAGCGGGATTTCCAATTGCCAGCCCTGGTGATTTTGAAGCAGTGAAAGCGGTTGCTGCGGCAGTTAAGGACAGTACTGTTTGCGGACTCGCACGCGCGCTGGACAAAGATATCGAACGCGCAGGAGCTGCTCTGGAACCGGCGAACTCAAAACGTATTCATACTTTTATCGCGACCTCTCCCATTCATATGAAAGCGAAGCTGCGGATGAGTCCTGACGAGGTATTGGTTCAGGCAATTCATGCGGTTAAGAAGGCGCGTCAATTTACCGATAACGTTGAATTTTCCCCAGAAGACGCGGGTCGTTCGGATGTTGATTTCTTATGTCGTGTGATTGAAGCAGTGATCAATGCGGGGGCGACTACAATCAATATTCCCGATACGGTTGGTTACAATATACCGATCCAGTTTGGAGAATTAGTCGGCACTTTAATGGAGCGTATTCCAAATTCTGATAAGGCTGTATTTTCTGTGCACTGTCATAATGACCTTGGTTTGGCGGTGGCAAATTCATTGTCAGCGGTGAGTCACGGTGCTCGACAGGTGGAATGTACGATTAATGGGTTGGGCGAGCGAGCCGGAAACGCATCACTCGAAGAGATCGTCATGGCGGTTAAAACGCGTGCTGACTTTTTCGATTGCAGTACTAATTTGGATACGACTCAAATTGTGCCTTGTTCCCGGTTAGTTTCCGGTATTACAGGCTTTCCTGTGCAGCCCAATAAAGCCATCGTTGGCGCAAATGCTTTCGCGCACGAATCAGGGATTCATCAAGATGGTGTACTGAAAAGCCGCGAGACCTACGAAATCATGCGCGCTGAAGATGTCGGCTGGAGTAAAAATAAAATTGTTTTGGGTAAGCATTCTGGGCGTAATGCGTTTAAAACGCGCTTGGCAGATCTGGGTTACGAATTTAAATCTGAAGAAGCGTTAAATTCAGCATTCACCAGTTTTAAAGTACTTGCGGATAAGAAGCATGAAATTTTTGATGAAGATTTACAGGCATTGGTGAGCGAATCCAGTCAGGTAGATTCGGAGATTTACAAATTGGTGGCGATGAAAGTCACATCAGAAACTGGCGAGAAACCTGCGGCAACATTGACACTGAGTGTTGATGATGAAGAGCATGTTACAAGCGGGGAAGGTGCCGGGCCAGTCGATGCCTCTTTTGGTGCGATTGAATCGTTGGTTGGCAGCGACGCCAGTTTGCAGCTTTATTCAGTGAATAATATTACCAGTGGCACTGATTCGCAGGGAGAAGTCACGGTACGTCTGGAAAAAGAGGGGCGTATTGTAAATGGATTGGGCGCAGATGTGGATATTGTTACAGCGTCAATCAAAGCGTATTTGAATGCGTTGAACAAGCTGGCAAAAGGCGCTCGTCGGCCACATCCGCAGCACGGAGATGTGTAGCGATTGATGGCAGATCCAGTCAACACATCGGCGTATTTAGAAGCCATAGGGATCACGCAATGGGTATTGCGTGATTCTCCTTCTATTGAAAGTGATGTGCCGGATGTCATTATTGAGAGCAATGAAACTGTTGCAGCGAGTACGTTGGACTGGCCAGCACTTGAACAGACTGTCGCCGTGTGTACCCAATGCCCACTATGCGAGCAGCGAACCCAGGCAGTTTTTGGTGTTGGTAATCAACAGGCAGACTGGCTGATTATTGGTGAAGCACCGGGTGAGCAGGAAGACTTACAGGGTGAGCCTTTTGTGGGGAAAGCAGGTTTGTTATTGAACAATATGCTGACGGCAGTGGGGCTGGATCGACATAAGGCGTATATCGCTAACATCGCAAAATGCCGGCCCCCCCAGAATCGTGATCCTGCCCCAGAGGAAATTGAAAAATGCCTGCCTTATTTGCAACGGCAGGTTGAGTTAATCCAGCCAAAATTAATTCTCGTCGTTGGACGAATCGCCGCGCAAACCCTGCTAAAAACAGATACTCCAGTAGGCAAACTCCGTGGCCAAATACATACCTATCCAGATACCGATATTCCGATGATTGTAACTTATCATCCGGCTTATCTATTACGTCGCCCGAGTGAAAAAAGAAAATCCTGGGATGATTTAAAGCTGGCGTTAACCGCAATTCAATGAACGCTGCGATGGAGCAGATGCCTGCTGGTATCAGAGTCATGTCTGTAGATGATCTTGCGGCTGTTCTGGCTATCGAGAACAGCGCCTACGATTTTCCCTGGACCGAAGGGATTTTTAAAGATTGTTTCCGAGTCGGCTACCCATCGTGGATTTATGAGCAGGATGACAAAATCCAAGGCTACGGAATACTCTCGGTGGCAGCAGGAGAGGGGCATATATTAAATCTTTGTGTGCATCCCGAATCGCAGCATCAGGGGATTGGGCGACAACTGTTAAAATCTCTCTTACTCACGGCGGAAATATTAGAAGTATCAGCCCTGTTTCTGGAAGTTAGGCTATCGAACAAGGCAGCGATCAGTTTGTACGAGAAATTTGGATTTAATGAAGTCGGAATTCGATCAAACTATTATCCGGCTAAAAAAGGTCGTGAAGACGCTGTGGTGCTAGCCAAACAATTAATCAAGTAAATTTACATGGCTGATTATCTAATGCTAATCGATGACCCCGGCGAAGAATGCACGTAAGGAGTAAACGCTGGTTCTTGGTGACTGCCAGGGAGGTGGCTTACAAATATACTTTTCATAAATCCGACAGGTACGAAGTCACTGTCCTTTGCAAAAATATACGAGCCGCTACAATTTTTTCAGAAATATTAACAAATACTGGTTCATCAGTTTTGGTGTAAAGCTCGCTGATTTTTTGATGGTCATCTTCGAGACTGTTTGCAACAACGAAGTATCCACTTCGTGGAGATAGTCCACTGGTTGTTTTGAGATTCAGAGCGTGTGCAACCAGCTCACCCAGATAATAACTTTTCCCTTTTTCAAGCTTGAAAGGAACTGATATTAGGCTTTTAAGAAGCATAGTGAAGGGATAGATGATAATTAAAAACCCCGGAGCTAGATGCTCCGGGCAGGTACTTTATTATTGTTATTATTGTCTAAGGCTACGTGCCGGTCCATGGGTATTTTCCCTGTTATATGCCGATAATTCGGTCCAGACATTTATTGTTTTTCTTGGCGCTGGTACCTAATCGCTGCCTCAACCAATTCATCGGCATCGGGGCTGGAATATTTAACTGGATTCAGGAACAACCAGACAAGGGTCTAATTAATTTCGTGGGCTGCCGTACTTCTTTGAGCGTTAATATTCAAGCTGGGGCAATAAGGCAAGTCAGGTTGTTTAAGTGTGGGTTACTCGTCCCTTAGGTTCTATAGGACGATTCGATGGTTTCTTTACTCAGAATGCCTTTAATTCGCAAAAATTCGGGGGCAAGAGTAGGCCAACCACTAGCCCAAGCAACGCGGGTTGAATTTTGCCTCAGAATCGGAAAGCGTGAGGAATAAAGCATCTTTCCAGTATTCGAGTTTTTGTCTGAGAAGCGAGGGCGCGGGCATCAGCAGATTATACCTGCATCACTGCTGACAATATTCCACCAACGCCGTATCATTCACTTATTCCTTAAATAACGTGATTGAAAAATGATTTCTTGTGGCATCGTGGGCGCAACCGGTTATACCGGAGTTGAGCTTTTACGGATTTTAATTCAGCATCCAGAGGTGCAGATTCGTTGCGCGACTTCCCGCTCTGAAGCGGGCACAGCGTTGGCTGATTTTTTTCCTAGTTTGCGCGGTATGACTGATTTGGAATTTACTGCGCCGGATCAGCAACTACTGGCTGAGTGTGATGTGGTGTTTTTCGCGACTCCCAACGGTACGGCAATGAAGCTGGTACCGGAGTTGTTGGAGGCGGGTGTTAAAATCATTGATCTGGCAGCTGATTTTCGTTTGAAAGATGCGAGTGTCTGGCAGCAGTGGTATGGCATGGAACATGCGTGCCCTGATTTGTTGACAACTGCTGTCTATGGCTTACCAGAACTGAATCGTGAATTAATCAAGCAAGCTCAGTTGGTGGCAAACCCGGGCTGTTATCCCACTGCGACAGTGCTTGGGCTGATGCCCCTGTTGCAACAGGGGTTGATCAATGTTGAAACTATCATTGCCGATGGTAAATCGGGTATCAGTGGCGCTGGTCGCGGTGCAAATGCAGCAATGCTTGCAGCGGAGACCTCAGAAAGCTTTAAGGCTTATGCAACGCCGGGACACCGACATCTCCCTGAGATTCGTCAGAGTTTAGAAATTATCCACGGAGGTGATGTGAAACTAACTTTCGCACCGCATTTGATTCCGATGATTCGTGGAATACATGTCACAGTTTATGCTGGTTTGACTACTCAGGAAGCTGATCTTCAGGCAGTCTTTGAGTCTGTCTACAAAAATGAACCGTTTGTCGATGTGATGCCTGCGGGGAGTCAACCCGAAACCCGTAGCTGCAAAGGCTCGAATATGTGCCGAATTGCTGTTCATAGACCACAAGATGCAGATACGGTAGTTGTGCTCTCGGTGATTGATAATCTCGTTAAAGGTGCCGCTGGGCAGGCAGTACAAAATATGAATTTGATGCTTGGTCTGGCTGAGACAGCCGGTTTGCACGCTGTGGCGTTGTCACCGTAGATTATCGGTATGTCTAAGATTATCAAGCCGAAGCCGGTTGTTACGATTCAGGGGGAAGAAACATCGATTGGTTGGTTGGCGCCTCTGGTATTGGCTTTTCTGGTGACGTCCGCTGTGCTGGCTTATCTTTTCTGGCCGGATTTAAATGCACGGTTAACGGCTAACCCTGTTAAAAGTTTATCTGGCGTTGAGGCACTTCAAGATAAAATTGAAGAATTGCAGTTAGAAAACGATAGGTTGGCTAAAGAATTGGCATTTGCCAAACGATCTAGTGAGATTGATAAGAAAGCCAATGTGGCATTGGTTGATGCGCTGACTGATCGAGAGCAAAAGGCCGCTCAAACCAAGGAAGAGTTGGGCTTTTACAAAAATATTGTTTCTGATAAGGGAATTGGCAAGGGGATAGAGATACGCAGTTTTCAGGTAAGTAGCGGAAATCAAGCAACTGACTACACCTATAAACTAGTGTTGTCACGTTCAGGCACGAAGAAACGGGCAGTGACAGGAAGAGTAGAAATTAGGGTGCAAGGTAAGAAGAATGGCACTAGTGTTATGCTTGGATGGTCAAATATTCGGGTTGGCAATGCTTCTTCTCCGAGTTTCAAGTTCCAATATTTCCAAACTCTGGAGGGTGAAATCAGGTTCCCGGTGGAATTTATTCCAGAAAATGTTTTGGTGAAGGTTTCTGCTGCCGGAAGTGAGCAGCCTGTCCAGCAAAGCTATTCCTGGAATGCTATTGTTAAAGGAGGAGATAAAACATGATTGGCAGAAATAAGAAAACACGCACTGCGCGTGTCGATACCGTGATTGGTAAGACAACTTCGATCACAGGCGATTTGAATTTTGATGGGAGTTTGCATGTCGAAGGTACGATTGTCGGCAATGTGAAGTCTTCATCGGATGAGAACTCGACTTTAGTGCTTGATGAAGACGGCATGATCGAAGGTGAGATCGACGTTGCTAACATCATCATTAACGGCACAGTGCAGGGAAATATTCATTCTCGCGGCCATGCTGAATTGATGTCTAAAGCACGGATTAAAGGCACTGTTTACTATAACCTGATTGAAATGGCGATTGGTTCTGAGGTGAACGGTAATCTAGTTCATAGTCAGGAGCCGCAGCTTGGAAGCGTGGAGTATCTTGATACCGGTAGCAATTCTGAGAATAATTCCTGAGTACTCAGAGTACTTGTATAAGGTTAATTGCCTCGCTAGGTAATAGAATGCTAATATTTAAAATATTCCCTTACTGGAGATTGCCTGATGAGCGCAGTTGAAATAGCACCACCTGAATCTGATTCACCCTTGGTATTTACTGATGCGGCAGCTTCCAAAGTTAAGCAATTAATTGAAGAAGAAGATAATCAGGATCTCAAACTGAGAGTTTTTGTTAGCGGCGGAGGCTGCTCAGGCTTTCAATATGGCTTCACTTTTGATGAAGACGTCAATGATGGTGATACTGAAGTGGAGAATGGTGGAGTCGTGTTGTTGATTGACCCCATGAGCTTTCAATACCTATCAGGTGCTGAAATTGACTATACCGAGGGCCTTGAAGGTGCTCAATTTGTAATTCGTAATCCTAATGCGACCACCACTTGTGGCTGTGGGTCTTCCTTCGCGGTTTGATATATAGATACGATCTAATCTCAATTTAGAAACGACAAAGGATCCTGCGGGATCCTTTGTCGTTTCTGGTGGCTTGTATAACTAGTAATGCTTGCCAGGATAAATAGCCCCGGCGATTCTTGAGTACTTCCCACCAGTTATGGTAATCAGTTCGAGCGGCTTTCGCTCGAAAGTTTGTTTCGCAAACCAGGCAAAGGCAACCGCTTCCATATTTTCTGGCTTGATTCCGCTTTCTGCGGTGCTTTTCCATTCAATCGTGCCGTTAAGTGACCTTAAGCGTGATATCAAATGGTTGTTGTTCATACCGCCACCACAAATGAAGACTTCTATAGTCTTTCCAGCATAGCGATGAATCGCATCAACGATGCTTCGTGCCGTCAATTCGCTGAGCGTGGCTTGCACATCTTCATTGGAGATTGGTTGAGGCACTTGATTGAGGTGCTGCGTCAGGAAGCTTTGATTGAAATATTCACGGCCCGTGCTTTTGGGTGGGGGTAATTTAAAATAGGGGTCAGAGAGCATTGAGTTGAGCAGTTGTTGATTGATTTCGCCGCTCGCAGCCCACAGACCATTCTGATCGAAGCTTTGCTCTTTATGGAGTAGCACCCAGCTATCAAGCAGTGTATTCGCTGGCCCTGTGTCGAAACCAATAATGGCTGCCTGCTTGTCTTGGGGGATAATGCTGATATTGGCAATTCCACCAAGATTTAAGACCACAACATTGTGATCGCGACGAAAGAACTGCGCGTTAAAGGCGGGTGTTAGTGGCGCGCCTTGCCCGCCAGTAGCGATGTCTCGGCGACGCCAATCGCTAATTGTGGTTATGCCGGTTGCTTCGACAATCAGGTTTGGATCTCCGAGCTGCCAGCTATTGGGTTGTCTGGATGAGGGTTGGTGACGAATGGTCTGACCGTGAGTGCCGATTGCCTTAATCTGGAGATCCGGTGCCAAGGTTAAAATTTTACTGGCTGTGTGGGTAAATATTTTCCCGATCTCATGATCAATATCCAGAATGGTTTTTAAGTTTCCGCGCCAATCTGGATGAATTATTTTGGTGAGCCTTGCTTTCAGCTTTGCCGGGTAAGGTGTGAAGTGAGTTTTCGAGACCGTAAATTTCGTATCTGTGAAGCTGGCAATCGCCGCATCAACACCATCCATACTGGTTCCGGACATGAGTCCCAGATAGTATTGTTTTGACATTGAATCGTTAGTTGGCGGCGAGTGAGGGCTGCGAAAGCTGAACTAAAAGTGGGCGGATTTTTTCTTTAAATTCCCTTAGCTCTTGATTTCTAAGGGGTGAGGCATTGGGAAGTTTAACGGTGAGTGGGTTTTTATGTTTTCCGTTTATTCTGAATTCGTAATGCAGATGTGGCCCCGTGGCGCTGCCGGTTGAGCCGACGTAGCCAATCACCTGCCCCTGTTTTACTGATTTTCCTCGCTTTAGACCTTTTTTGAATTTGGAAAGATGAGCGTAAAGTGTGCTGTAACCTCCAGCATGCTTAACAATGATGACATTTCCATAGCCCCCTTTTCTACCAATAAATTGAATTTTGCCACTGCCTGTAGATTTAACGGCGGTACCCGTGGGGGCAGCGTAGTCAATGCCTTTATGGGCGCGAATGGTGTGCAAAATGGGGTGTTTTCTTTTTGGGTTAAAGTGCGAGCTAATCCGGGAGAATCTTACCGGTGTGCGAATAAACGCTTTTTTATTGCTTCTGCCCTTGGCATCAAAATATCCAGTTTTATTGTTGTGTTCATGCTTTAGTGCGGTAAAGGTTTTGTTTTTAGTCGTAAAGCGTGCGGCCAATATAGAGCCAGATTTTTTCAGTGGCGCGCCATTGGCAAAGTATTCGTCATAGATAATTTCAAACTGATCGCCTCGTCTAATATCTAACGCAAAGTCGATGTCATAGGAAAATATCTCAACCATTTGCATGATGAGTGAATCTGAGATGCCTGCTTTTTTACCTGCTAGAAATAGTGAATTGTCTATAGTACCGGTCGCAGCGAGGCGACGACTTTCGATGGTATCCTGAATTATATTTGCAGAATATTCTTTCGCATCTCTAGTGACATGGAGACGTTTGGTTTCTGAAATTTGATAGTACAGTTCCTCTAAGCCTTTCCAGTCAAGCTTGAGGGAAATTTTTTGTCCAGGATAAAGATTTTGCAGCACTTTTTTAGAAACAGGAATGTTATTAATTTTTAGCAGGCTACTGTGAATTTGGTATTGATCAAAAATTGCCGATGCACTATCGCCGGACTTAACCGTGTATTCGATCCAGTCGGATGCGGTTTGCGCTTCTAGTTCGGAATGATTGACGGCTGGATTGGGAGGCGGTATTTCAGCAGTAATGGGGACTTTGATATTCGTCCGCGATAATGAATCATGTGTTTTGGCTAGCACAACGCCGAGAAGTGATATTCCGATAACGAGTGAGACAATGTAAAACGGCCAAGCAGCATGCTTCCGCGGAGTTCGTCGGATTGGGATTTCTCGTGTAAGAGGTTTCTTTAAGTCCCTAGTGTAAATCATGTGTGGCCGAGGAAATATCAATACTAAGAGACTAAGAAATATTTGCATAAAGGTCAACAAAATGGATGCATAAGATGGTTATTTTTAATTTTCGTTGCTCAGCTGTTTCGAAATCATTAGCGATCCTTTTGATTTGAATTTGATGTTAGAGTTTCTCTTTGTTTCGGGAAGGGTTTGGATAGATGGCACAGTTTAAAGATGCATTGTCTTTAATTCAGCGTGGTGCTGATGAGATTCTGGTTGAAGATGAGCTGATTAAAAAACTCAAGTCAGGCAAGAAGCTTCGGGTGAAGGCGGGTTTTGATCCGACTGCTCCAGATTTGCATCTTGGACATACCGTGCTGATTAATAAATTGCGACATTTCCAGGAATTGGGACATGAAGTCATTTTTCTGATTGGAGATTTTACCGGGATGATTGGTGACCCAACAGGAAAAAGTGCTACGCGACCACCACTGACAGAATCCGATGTGGCAGCGAATGCTAAGACCTATGAACATCAGATTTTTAAAATACTCGATCGTGATAAAACCACGGTAGCGTTCAATTCACATTGGATGAATGCAATGCCTACTGCTGAGCTGATCAAGCTGGCGTCGCGCCAAACGGTCGCGCGAATGCTGGAACGCGATGATTTCAGTAAGCGCTATAAATCCGGTCAATCCATCGCTATTCACGAGTTTCTTTATCCTTTAATACAAGGATATGACTCAGTGGCGCTGGAAGCGGATGTTGAATTGGGTGGTACGGATCAAAAATTTAACCTGTTAATGGGTCGTCAGCTACAGGAATCATTCGGCCAATCTCCGCAGGTTGTGATTACAGTTCCCTTACTGGAGGGTTTGGACGGTGTTAATAAAATGTCCAAGTCTTTGGGTAACTATATTGGAGTTGATGATCCGCCAGACGAGATGTTTGGCAAGATTATGTCAATTTCAGATGAGTTAATGTGGCGCTATTTCGAGTTGCTGAGCTTCAGGCCTGATGAAGAAATCGAGCAGTTCAAGAATGAGGTTGAGGGTGGTAAGAACCCGCGTGATATCAAGTTTGAGCTCGCGATTGAGATTGTGAATCGATTTCATCAGTCATCTGATGGTGTCAGAGCGAGGGATAGCTTTATCCAGCGGTTTCAAAAAGGAGCGTTACCAGAAGATATTCCAGAGATATCCATTGCCGTTAGTGAAGAAGGCCTGCCAATTGCGAATACGTTGAAGCAAGCAGGATTAGTGCAAAGTACTTCAGATGCATACCGGATGCTTAAGCAAGGCGCAGTGAAAGTCGATGGCGAGCGCGTCCAGGACCGCTCTATGCGCTTTAAATCGTCAATGGAAGCGGTAGTGCAGGTTGGTAAACGCAGGATTGCTAAAGTGATTATTGTCCAGGAGTAGTGGTCTAGAGGAGACTCGTTACGAGGCGAGTTGAAAGGAATTTAATTAAAACTTACAAATAGAGTTGACACCTTCAATCGACTCTCTATAATGCGCCCTCCTTCAAGCAGGTCAGGGCAGAAAGTTAGCCCCGATCTCTGATAGAAAATTAGGTTGAATTTATAGTTGACATGGTTTGATTTGCCACTATAATTCACCGCCCTGCCAGAACACGGCGAGGGAAATTGATTCAAGCTGTTATCAATAGCAAGAATCAGTTAAGATAGTCGGTTCCCGCTAAATGAGTGGGAACGCTCTTTAACAATTAGTGAAATAAAGTAACTTGTGCGGATGCTTGTTTTGATTGATGAAAGTTCAACAATTAAGATAGAGCATTCCAAGCTCAATTTATTGAGATGGATTCATGCTCGATGTTAGAAAAATTTGTAGGCTTGCCTACAGAACACTTTAACTGAAGAGTTTGATCCTGGCTCAGATTGAACGCTGGCGGTATGCTTAACACATGCAAGTCGAACGGTAACAGCAGAGCTTGCTCTGGCTGACGAGTGGCGGACGGGTGCGTAACGCGTAGGAATCTGCCTAATAGTTGGGGATAGCCCGGAGAAATCCGGATTA
>CAZNYF010000011.1:0-4960 GCA_964577195.1 uncultured Thiotrichales bacterium
CCGAGAATAGAAGTCGTAGCGAAAATCACTCAGGAGCGATTAAATGAGTTTATTAAAAGAGGCGAATAGTAGAGGCTATTTAACGATTGATAATCTCAGTTAATGGTTTCTGAGGGGTTTGCAGTAGGCACTCTATTCTCCGACAGGCTGCCTAAGGCAGCATCATGCCCCGAATCGTAAAGAACAACATCGCTGCCATCGTTGCAGAAACGGGAACGGTAACAATCCACGCAGTTGCGATCTTAATAATTGCCGAACGTTTAACCAGTTCGTGGCGGTAGAGTTTTCTGAGTCGTTTCCGCTCTTTCTTGTTCAACTCCGCTTCGCTGGTTTTCTTTTTCAGCTCGATCAGCATACGGCGTTTATCTTCGATGTTGCCGCTATCAAACTCGTTGAGAAAATGTTCAACTTCCGCTTGATCTTTGCCGGAATGGTGGTGCTTGATATCGTGAATGATGTTGTCGTAGTTGGTCTTTAAATATTCTCGTAAAAAGCCCACACCAAAGATGCCACCCACAGCGATATGGGTCGAACTCACTGGTAGTCCTAGCTGAGAGGCGATGATCACGGTGATGGCGGCCGCCATTGCCACGCAATACGCGCGCATTTGATCGAGTTCGGTAATCTCGGTACCAACGGTACGAATCAGCTTTGGGCCAAACAGCGCAAGACCGATGGCAATACCAACAGCGCCAACCACCATAACCCACATCGGAATAGCAACTTCACTGGAAACTCCGCCACCGGTAACCGCATCAGAAATTGCCGCCAAAGGCCCCACTGCATTGGCAACATCATTTGCCCCATGAGCAAAACTGAGCATTGCTGCGGCAAAGATTAACGGCCAGGTAAATAGTTTGTTAATGCTCTTCTTTTTGTTGGGAAGAGTGGCGGCATAACGCTTGATGATCGGTGAAATGATGAAATAACTGAGAACCGCAATGCCTAAACCGATACCGGCTGCAGTCATAAAGTCCATTTTCCAGATCTTCTTCAGGGCTTTGAGTGCCAGGTAGGTGGAGAATGCCCAAACCATAATTGCGATCATGACAGGCACCATTCTTTGTGCTGCTTTTATTTTGTCTTTTCGATAGGTAATGCTGCGTTTGATCCAGAACAAAAAGGTTGCGGCAATAATTCCGCCGATTAAGGGCGAGATAATCCAGCTAGCGGCTATTTTTCCCATGGTAGACCAGTCTGCAATTCCCCAGCCACCGGCTGCAATTCCAGCGCCTAGCACACCACCGACTATTGAATGGGTGGTGGAGACCGGCGCCCCGAAGGCCGTGGCGATATTTAGCCAGATAGCACCAGCGAGCAGCGCTGCCATCATTAACCAGATAAAGACTTTTGTGTCTTCGATTAATTCCGGATTGATGATGCCTTTTTTAATTGTGTTAACCACGTCACCGCCAGCTATTAACGCACCCGAGGCTTCAAAAATAGCAGCGATCACAATGGCTCCAGTCAACGTCAAGGCTTTCGAACCAACGGCAGGGCCGACATTGTTTGCAACATCGTTCGCACCTATGTTCATCGCCATATAACCACCGATCATCGCAGCGATGACCAGTTCAATGCTGACAGTTCCACCCAGGCCATTCATGGTAGAGGAATACAACATAATGGCGATGATAAAGAGCATCGCAATACCAATACGAAACATCTCGCGACGACCAAGTTTAGTTGCGTTTTCGATATCCTGGATATTGTTGATTTCCATTCAAGCCTCTGGTGAAAGGTGGGTAAATATACGGGGTAGTTTTTCTGCTAGGCGGAGTGTAAAAAACTTTACCTCAAGTTGGAACAGAAAAGTGAAAAAGACTTGATTCATATCAGTTTAACCGGCAATGGCGCTGATGAAAAAATCAGTCAGTTAGCAGCCGTTTGACGGCGATAGATCCATTTTTTAAATATCGGCAAGGGATGAAATTCGGATGAATACCTGAGATCATCTGGTAACTTTGAAGGGCGTTTCTAAAAATTAGGAGTGTTGCTGAGGGAAATTCAGGAATAATGCATTTTGTATCAATCGCACCGCCACAACCTACAAGGAGGTAGGGAAGGCTGGCAATGCAGGATGCAATTGGCAAGTACCTGGCTTCTTGCGAAATACCGTCCATCCGTCGACATAATTTGTTGATACATGGTTAAATAACCAATAAATCAATCGTTTAGATATATAAATTTATAAAGGGATTTTAATGAAAGTTTTAAAAATATTGGCTGTTACAGTCGCGCTAGGCAGTTCCATTGCCTCTGCTAGTGAGTTGGATTCCATTGAAGATCTGCTCCAGTCCGAGTTTCAGAATTTGGCTGAGAATCTTGCCGCGGCAACTGTCTATCGCTCGCTTTCACCCGCAGAGCCTCTGGGTACTTTGGGTTTTGATATCTCGGTGAGCGCTTCCGCGACTGAAATTGATAAGCGAGTATTCGATATTGCTAATGGTGTTTCAGACTGGGATCTTTCGGTCTTGCCGGTTCCCCGGATTCAAGTGCATAAAGGGTTGCCATTCAATTTTGATATTGGTGTAGCCTATACGGGCCTTCCAGAAGTGGATGCGACAATCATCGGGGCGGAACTGAAATGGGCATTTATTGATGGTGGTATTGCAGTACCGGCGATTGCCGCTCGTGCCAGCTATAGCAAATTAAGCGGTATTGATGAATTAGAAGTTGAGAATATGGGATTCGATATTTCGATTTCCAAGGGTTTTGCCATGCTCACGCCTTACGGAGGTATCGGTTTGGTGATGTCTGAGTCCACCCCTCAGAATATTCCAGGACTCAAAGCAGAAACTGTGGAAGAGACACGCGTGTTCGCCGGATTGAACATCAATCTGGGGATGAATTTGGGTTTTGAAGTGGACACAGTGGCTGGATTGACCACTTATAGCGCAAAATTGGGCATTCGTTTCTGATTGCCAGTTAAAACTGTGATCGTCTTTGCGCTTCGTCTCTATGGCTTATCCGAATGGCTGCGTACAATAGCAGCCCAATTAAAGGCGAACCCAATCGAGTAAAATACTATGACGGATTCATTCGATAATAATAAAAATGCAAAAGTTTATCTCGCGGGACATCGTGGTTTGGTCGGTGGAGCGATTCACCGTGCTTTGAGCAAAGCTGGTTATGAAAACTTGTTACTGCGAACCAGCGCTGAAGTTGATTTACGAAATCAGGCTTCTGTCGAAGCCCTATATGCGGAAGAAAAACCGGATTATGTGATTGTGGCGGCGGCGAAAGTTGGCGGCATTTTGGCCAATGATACTTACCCTGCAGATTTCATTTATGAAAATCTGATGATGGAAGCTAACCTGATCCATGGTGCGTATAAGGCCGGCGTAAAAAAATTGCTGTTTCTAGGCAGTAGCTGTATCTATCCCAAGATGGCACCACAGCCAATGAAAGAAGAATATTTGCTGACGGGTTCGTTAGAGCCAACTAACGAATGGTATGCGGTGGCTAAAATTGCGGGCATCAAGCTTTGCCAGGCGTATCGCCGCCAATACGACTGCAATTTTATTTCTGCGATGCCGACCAATCTTTATGGGCCAGGCGATAATTTTAACCTTGAAAATTCCCATGTCATGCCCGCTTTGATTCGAAAATTTCACGAAGCAAAAGAGACCAATCAGGATAACGTCGAAGTCTGGGGAACCGGCTCACCACGTCGCGAATTTCTCTATGTGGATGACCTTGCTAATGCAGTGATGCATTTGATGTCTAATTATAGCGGTGAAGAAGCTGTCAATGTAGGCACGGGTGAAGATCTCACCATTGGGGAGCTAGCCAATAAGGTTAAAGCAGTCGTCGGCTTTGAGGGTGATCTCACCTTTGATAGCAGTAAACCAGATGGCACGCCAAGAAAGTTACTCGATGTGCAGCGTTTGAAAGCTACGGGCTGGCATCCAGATATGTCGCTTGATGATGGGATTCGCCATTCGTATCAATGGTTTAAGGATAACTATGATAGCTTTCGCCGTTAGAACAAAATAAATACTATAATGTGAATGAATCCACCGACACTAATGGATCAAGTGAGACGGGTTGTCATTTTTTATGTTGCCAGGTATTTGGATTGTATTACCTGACGATAACCTTATTGACTAAAGAATAATAATTGACCTATGAGTAAAGTTGGAACCCAAATGCTTGGAGTGAATATCGGCTCGGTATCACTTAAAGAGCTTACCGCAGAAGCGTTTAATGCTGTAGAAGTTGCCGAAAATCAGGTGACTCTCGCTTGCGCAAACCCCCATTCACTAATTGAAGCCAAGCGAGATCAACAGTTTCTCTCGGCGCTAAACAGTTCCGATCAGGTCGTTGCTGACGGTGTGGGTATTGTTGCAATCGGTAAACTGGTCGGGCTAAATATTCAGCCAAGAATCACCGGTAATGACTATTTCCAGTCTGTCATGACTGCTATGAATAAAGCCGGTGGAAAACGGGTTTTCTTTATGGGATCTACCGAAGCCGTATTGGAGAAAATACAGCAAAAAGCAAACAAAGATTATCCCGGCCTGGAAAAAGTAGGCACTTATTCTCCACCTTTTGGTGATTGGAGTGAAGCGGAAAATCAGGCTGTAATTGATGCGATTAATGCATTTAATCCGGATGTGCTTTGGGTGGGAATGACCGCACCCAAACAAGAAAAATGGGTACATGCAAACCGCAGTAAATTAAATGCATCGGTGATTGGTTCTATTGGTGCAGTGTTTGATTTTTATGCAGAGACACATCCCAGAGCGCCCAAATGGATGCATGATAATGGTCTTGAATGGCTTTATCGTCTGATAAGAGAACCCCGCAGAATGTGGCGGCGTAACTTTGTTTCTACACCAAAGTTTATATGGATGGTTTTTCAGGAAAAATTTAAGAATAAACAGGATCATTCTACTTCGGCGGCATAATATTCTAGAGGCCATTAGTTCAGTTTCACCAGACTACTCTCTTCGGA
>CAZNYF010000011.1:5060-18948 GCA_964577195.1 uncultured Thiotrichales bacterium
ACTTCATTTTTTAAGCCCCTCAAACAACAACTTCAGCAAGTTATTGTTGGTCAGGATGAACTACTTGACCGACTCATTATTGCACTGGTTTGTGGTGGTCATGTTTTGTTGGAAGGCCCTCCAGGGCTGGCAAAAACCACAGCAGTTCACGCGCTTGCCAACAGCGTTCACGCATCTTTTCAGCGGATTCAGTTTACGCCAGACTTAATGCCCGGGGATTTAACCGGTAGCGAAATTTTTGAACCGGATAAAGGCAGTTTCCGTTTTCAGCCTGGGCCGTTATTCCATGAAATTGTGCTGGCTGATGAAATTAACCGGGCTCCACCCAAAGTCCAGTCCGCACTGCTTGAAGCGATGGCAGAACGGCAAATTAGCGTCGGCTCGCAAACACACGATTTACCCAAACTGTTTATGGTTTTGGCAACGCAAAACCCGCTGGAAAGTGCTGGCACTTACCGCTTGCCAGAAGCGCAGCTTGATCGGTTTCTATTCCATCTCATTATGCAATATCCCGATCATGAGGATGAGCTGGAAATATTGCGGCGTACCAGGCAAGTCGAAGACGGTCGTCTTGATACTTTGATTAAACCGATCACTGACCCCGAAAAACTATTTGAATTACGTTCTCAACTACCGGCTGTGCATATCGAACCGGTGATTGAAAACTATATTGTGAGACTGGTGTCAGCGACACGAGATGTTACTCAGTTCGTTCCAGAGTGGCAGGGAATGGTCAAAGCAGGGGCCTCTCCACGAGGTGCAATTTCTTTGCTGCGAGCAGCCAGCGCCAATGCACTGTTGAATGAACGCGATTATGTGATTCCTGAAGATGTAATTGATCTGGCAGCCGACACTTTACGTCATCGAGTTTTGCTCGATTTTTCTGCGCAGTCTGAAGGCGTCAGCAGTGATGACATTATCAACCGATTGATTCAGCAGCTGCCTCCCCCTTAAATCATGTTAACTTCCCGGCGTTCACTGATTCATCAGCCAATTCTTAATAATCTTGAGATTCAAGACTGCATCCAGCAAGGACGCCGATGGCCAGGCCCCGGTTTTAACGACTCCTCGCAGAACAAGATGGCAGGTCAGAGTGGCAGTTTAATTGCTCAACAAGTTGGTAGCGGAATTGATTTTACCGAAACCCGTGAATATCAACATGGCGACCAACTAAGGCATATTAACTGGCGCGCAATGGCGCGAACTGGTCGGCCTCAGGTCAGAGTTTTTCATGAGGATCTGGCACCCGTCAGTTACTTTCTGATCGACCGGCGCGCTAGCATGCGTTTTGGAACAAAGAAACGCTTAAAAGTTACTCAAGCGGTGAGGCTGGCGATTTTTCTAAGTGCCTGGGAGCTTGGTAGAGGCGCTGAACTCGGAGCATTGATACTGAATGAAACCACCCGTTGGCTAGATCCAACGGGTGGAGAAAACGGCCTTAACCTGCTTGTCCAGACAACCACCACCGCTTGTCCTCCAGTAATAATCTCAGCGGAATTAAAAATAACCGGGCCGTTCTCACAGTTGGGAGCGCGCTTACCCGCAGGAAGTAATCTCTATTTACTCAGCGATTTTCATGATTTAACGGCAGATAGTTTGCCGCAGCTTTATCAGCTCGGTCGAGAGCATCGCGTCTGGGCAATAGATATTCATGATCCCGCAGAGCAAAATCTCCCTATTGCCGGGCGTTTAAAACTGATCTGGAATAAGTCAAAAAAAGATCTGAATAATCCGCTTATTGATACTGCCGATGTTGGTGTTCAAGAACAACAAAAACTTAGATTTTTGCAACGATCTTTACAATTGAAAGCCCACTTTGAGCGAGCGGGAATATTTTATTTCTCTGTTTCTAGTTCAGATGATGATCTTACCCGTGTATTTCGAAGCGATAATCATGAATGAAAGGGATTTAGTTTCGATTATGGATATTGTGCCGCCTTCGACTCCTGTTGAATTAAATGCGGGGTTGAATACAGAGATCGCGCTTACATTATTACTATTAATTGCTGCAATACTGGTGCTTTTTATTCGCTCTAGTCAATGGCGATTATGGCAATTAAATGCTTTAAATCGAAAAAACAAAATCAGTAAAAAACTTATCGCGTCTCACTTAATAAAAACTTTACGCAATAAATTGAATGTTGCCCGAATTAGTCCCTTTATTATTCCCGGAGATTTAGATGCAACGCAGCAGGCTGCTTGGCAGATCTTTTCCAAACAGCTCCAGGCTGCTCGCTATAGTGTTGGTGAATCCAGCCGAGAGGATATGGAAAAGTTAATTCAACGAGCCCGACAGTGGATCTAACGAAATTAGCTTCAGAACTAACATTACTACAACCTGGCTGGTTGTGGTTAATACTGGTGTTTGTACCTTTATGGTTGCTGTTGAGCAAACATGGTTGGTTGCAAAATGGAAATGATAGCCCGGCAGCAACCTCGGTTAAGCATCCTTTAGCATCTGAATTTCAAAACCCAATAAGGAATAAAAATAGATCTTCTGGATATCAATATCTGTCTCTTTTTTTAATTTCCATGATTTTATTAGCGTTAGCTCAGCCGGTTCGACTGGGTGAGAAATTGCCGGCTACTTCGGAACCCCTGGATATCATGCTGATTGTTGATACTTCGGTGAGTATGGTGCTGCGGGACTATCAACTTAATGGAGAGCGGGTGAATCGAATGACGATGATGCAAGTATTGCTGGATCGATTTACGCGACGATATTCAGGAAGTCGTATTGGACTGGTAGTGTTAGGAGAGCAGCCGCATATTTTACTGCAGCCAACCAGCGATAAAGCTTTAGTCAGGCATTACCTCCATCGTCTCAAGCCGGCCATTGGTGGTCGCTTGAGCTCCATAGGCGATGCGATCGCACTTACAGCAACGCATCTTGCAGATAATAATGACGCCGCAGAAACGGCAATGATCTTAATTAGCGATGCGGTGACGCCGTTCGGAAAATTGTCACCCGTTGCAGGCGCAAAGCGTGCGGCTGATGCAGGGGTAATTCTACATACCATTGCCGTGGGTTCAAAAAACGGCCCGAAAAGTCAGTGGAGTGAGTTGCTCTATGAACCTGCAGATACGCTTCTGTTGAAGCAACTAGCAGAGATCACAGGTGGAAAAAGCTTCCACGCTGTCGATGTGGCTGCCATGGATCTGGCTTTATTAACCATTGAAACTCACCATTTAAAAGCGACTAAAACCGAGTTTTCTGGTCAATTGCAAACGCCTCTTTATCTTTGGCCATTATTAGTAGCGATTTTTTTATTGTTAATGAAGAGCATACAGCCGGCGTTAATGGCCACTAAAGCATGACCACTTTATTTGCACAATTGTATTGGCGTGAACCTCTGTGGTTACTATTAGCACTAGTCCCCTGGCTGCTGATTATTTGGCAAAAGTTTAAGCAACGAGTTTTGCTGAATCAATATGCTGATCCCCAGTTACATCCATGGATCATTGTTTCACCAAACAATACGCGACAGAGGCTACCCATATTCTTGCAACTTTTAATTTGGCTGCTACTTGCTCTGTCGGCAGCAGGGCCACGTTTATTAAAGATGACTCCGGATCACGTTTTACCACCGCAGGCATCGGCAGTTATTATCCTGGATCATTCGCGCTCCATGCTGACAGACGATGTTTATCCCAACCGGTTACAGCAAGCCAGTGAGATTGTAAAACAATGGCTGCAAGAGCCTCAAAAACACCGGTTGGGAGTCATTATTTTTGCAGGTGCATCGCATGTTGTGATGCCTCCCAATAACGATCCGTTCATTTTTCAGCAAACAGCGCAACTGCTAAATAACATTCGCCTGCCAACACATGGCAGTGTTTTACTGAGCGCGCTAAACCAAGCGGTTGAACAATTAAATGAAGCTTCAGGTTCACGCGCTATCTTGGTGCTTACTGATGGTGATTTCTCTAACGCCGATTTACCTGCCTTGAGAGAAATGGGTGTTCACTTGAACAAAGAAAAAATTGAGCTGCATTTGTTGGGCGTAGGGAAAGCAACAAAAACAGCAATAAAAGATGGTAAAGGGGGTTGGTTATTACAAAATGATCAGGCAGTCACCACGCACTTGAATGAATTAGTGTTACGCAGCTTGGCTGAGAGTTCTGGTGGTAGTTACTATCGATTAGATTTAAAGACGCACCAGAAACTCAAGAATATATGGAACCCGAAAGCAGCTAAAATCGAGCATCAATATCTGGATCAGGTGTTATGGAAAGAACTGTTTATGTGGTTTCTATTTCCAGCGCTGAGCTTGATTTTAATGACTCATTTGCGCTTCTCGCGTATTGCCATACCTGCCTTGATGATTGTGACAATTGGAGTGTTAGGACAGCCAGTTACCAGTATGGCTGATACGCAGGAGTTAAAAAAAGCTTATGCGGCCTGGCAGGAGAATGATTTTCAGCGTGCAGCAACGCTTTACTCAAAAGCTGGAGGCTATGAAGCGAGAATGGGGCAGGGTGCAAGTTGCTTTCGTAACCAGCAAGTTGTCTGTGCAATCAACGCATTCAGTCGGGCTGCTTGGCTGGCGATAAACGACCAACAACGTGGTGAGGCTGCTTTTAATCTGGGGAATAGTTATTTTAAATTAGGGGATTTCACCTCCGCTATTACCTTGTTTGAGGATGCTTTAACTTATCAGCCAGAACAGACGAAGTATCAGCAGAATCTGAATTTTAGCGAAGAGGTTCAGCAGCAGATTGAATTACGTTTAAAGCAAGAAGCAGCTAGCGCTAGTCGTCGCGCAGCAGGGGCTGGTGTTAGAGGAATCAATGTTGAAAATAATACCGTTGTCACTCCGAATATGCGTTTGACATTAGATAATAATCTTACAGATACCAGTCTGGCTCGAGCCAATGCCATTAACCTTTCAGAAAGTCAGCTTGCTGAATTTATGCAGCGCAGTCAAATGTTTGCAAGCGCTAGTAACGCCCAAGGTGAAGCTCGCCAAGTACAACATGATTGGCAACGGTTTAGTAACGAAGACCCTATTGTAGCTCGCCAACTTGATTTTTGGCAGCGTTTATTCGAGATGGAAGAAGGTATTCTCACGCACCCGGAGACTCCAAAGTTACTGCCTGGAGTACAGCCGTGGTGAAGTGTTTATTTAAATTGTCTATTATTTTCTTGATGGGATTTTTGCCTTTGGATCTGATTGCAGAGCAAACCGTAAAGTCAGAATCAAAACTCAGTTTAGATATCTCGAAAACTGATAAACAATGGGGAGAGTTTTTAAATGCAACATTGCGATATCGCGGTGTTGAATCACTGGACAATATTAACCTTCAATCATGGCAGCAATTCGTTGCAATCACTCACTACGATGAGTATCAGAAAAAGGATCAGTCTGGCAGGGAAATTCAGATAAAAAAGCTAAGGCTCCATCCGCGCTATACCGGTAAATTTCAACTGCCTCCGTTGCAGCTAGCAGGTGCTACGACTGCTCCAGTTTCGATTAGTATCAGTGATGCGCAAGTAAAAAATCACCGGATTAAATTGGAGTCAGGGATATCAACACTTTCTCCCTGGCAGCGTCAGGCAGTAAAAATTAAAGTGTTGTTAGAAACCTCGGATTTTACCGCCAGACTGAATCTAGAATCGATCAAACAACCTGGTATAATTTCGAGAATACTCCCGCCGGTAAAAACAGAACAGCCCAATGGACAGTTTTTATTTGAGGGTGGGTGGGTTATTTATCCTGTTCAGGGTGGTTTCCATTCGCTGGATTTACCTGCTGTGGAGTATCGGTTGTCAGGTAGTAGCCGCCGAAAATTTTATCTGCCACTTTTGGAGCTTAGTGTTAAGCCACTTCCAGCCTATTTGCCTCCGACTTTACCGATTGGTGAGTTGAGGGTGAACAGTGAAATTACTGCTGCAGCCTCGGGAGAAAATCAATGGGTGGTTGATGTTCGATCTGATGCTTTAATGCCTTACGGTGTGCCTGGTCTGGATGGTCAGTTAGCCGCGTTAAATCATCACGATATCAATGAAATCAGCATTCAGAACTCATTCTCGCCAGGCCATCAAAACCATAGTATCTATCATGTGCCATTGCCTGATTGGTTATCACCGATTGGACAACCACTTAAAATCAAGCTTCGCTATTTTGATCCTGATAGCCGAAGGCTTGTAGAGGTAGAAAAAATGCTTCCACGCCAATTAAATATGCCTGTCTGGGCCTGGGATTTATTGATGATTATTTTGCTATTGATGGTAGGCGTGTTGACTTGGATCCTGATGCCGGGGATAAAGCAATATTGGCAGAACCTGAAATTGCGTAAGCAATTGAAATTAGCCTCCAGTCCGTTGGAATTACGTCAGACACTGTTGGATCATGGTGATTATGTTTCTCTGTCCCAGTGGGCTGGAGATTCAGCTGAGAAAAAGAAAATAACTGCCCAGTTAAACGAGTATTGTTTCTCTGGAGCGACAGGTATCGCTAACCAAAGATTGAGTGATCAAGTAATTAACGCAGTATAAAACATTGCCTTTAACTGAGGCGTCTGTGAAATATATTCGCGAGTTTTTCAACATTTGCAGCTAGATTGTAGTCTTCCATTACGCGCAGCCTGCCATTTTTTCCGAGCTTTTTTCTGAGTGATGAATCTTCTACCAGTCTTTTGATGGCTGCGGCGAGTGCATCAATATCAGAGGGCGTGACGAGTAGTCCGTCTACACCATCACGGATTAATTCTGGGATACCGGTAATTCGTGTGGTGACGCAGGGGATTTCCATCGCCATGGCTTCCATTAAAACGACTGGAATACCTTCTGCAAAACTGGGAATTGAAAAGGCATCGGCTTTTGAATATAAATCGCGAATTCGATCCTGATTGACTGCGCCTTCAAAAATCACTTTGTCTTCGATACCGAGTGTTTTTACCTGTTGCTCAAGCGAAGCTCTGTCTTCTCCGTCACCGACCAGCCTTAGTCGAATATTTTGCCCCTGTTCCGTCAGCTGTTGAATGGCTTCGACCAGGATATGCTGACCTTTGGCGGATGAAAGTCTGCCAACGCAAATCACTTCAAATGTTTCTGGTGCTGGATTAAAAGTTTTTGGTGAAAACAGGTCTGGGTCTACACCTAATCGGGCAACTTCCAGTTTTTTCCAATGCTCATACGGGGATAATTTCATTAGCTGGCTACGAGCAAAATGACTGATGCAGCAAATAAAATCGGCATCGATGATCTTCTGCGTTAAGTATTGTCCCGGGGCATTATAAAATTCATCGGGACCGTGCACGGTAATAGAAAATCCAAATCCAAAAATGCGTTTTACGTATAAACCGATGGTCGCTGCCTGGCTACCGAGATGAGCGTGTAGATGTTGCTGGTTTTTCCCCTGCATCCAGACGCCGACCATGAGGGCTTCGCTAAAATACATTAGATTATAAAAAATAGCTTTTAAATCAAATTGTGCCAGTTTAAATACGCTTAACCAGCCTTTAAAATATCCGCCGGGGTTTTGGGTCAGTATTTTAAAGTGCGCTGCTAATGCACCTTTAATGCCATGAGTTTTGACATAATAAGTGAGATTAGATTCGTTGGCTTCCGCTTCTGTCAAACCCTTGCTATCTCGGTCTGAGGGGTTGATAGAAGCCACATCAATATTAAATCCCTGCGCTTTGAGTTGCAGGACTTCACGGATGATAAAAATCATCGACAGCATAGGATACTGACTGACAATGTATGCGCAGGATTTCCCCTGTGTGCTGATTGAATTGTTCATGGTGTTTTGTTATTCCATTGTTCGCGCATGGTATCCATTATTTGTAGTACCGACAGCGTATCTTCAAGCGGCATGATGGGGCTTTCTTGTAAGCCTTGTTGTAGGCATCGAGTTGCTTCCTGAATTTCAAATTGGTAACCATTACCTGGAAAATTCGCGGTGGTTGTTTTGCCACGAATAATGCGTTTAATCGGTGCTGCAATTTTCCTGAAACTCTGCACAACAGGGTTGTTTTTAATTGTTTGCTTTAAGCCGGATTGAGCCAGTCGTTTGGCGATAGCACCCACCTTGGTCGGTCGTAATGATACGGATGACGGACGATAGAAAGGATCGTGAATTTTGAGTGTACTTTTGCTGCCGGTGATGACTGCCTCATTGGTGCCCAAGCCCCTGAGTGTCGATGATAATAACGCAATGGTGCCTGATGAGTATTGAAGCGTACAGCTGGAATGCTCATCCACACCGGTTGCTCCAATGTGTGCTTCGCTGGAAATAGTCTTTGGATTACCGAGTAAATATTGCGCCAGGGAAATAGGATAAATACCTCGATCCAACAAGGCTCCACCGGCCAATTCAGTATTGAAAAACCTGTTGTCAGGGTCGAATGGAGTTGGATACCCGAAGTCTGCCTGTATCAGCTGAATATCACCCAGTTCATTTTCTGCAATGCGTTTTTTGGCTGCTTGTACCAGAGGGAAAAATCGCATCCACATGGCTTCCATGCAGAAAAGGTTGCGTTGGCGCGCTGCTGCAATCACTATTTCAGCTTCTGCCGCAGAGACGGTGAAAGGTTTCTCGCAGACAATGGCTTTACCCGCTTGAAGGCAACTGAGACTATGCTGTTGATGAAGATGATGCGGTGTCGCGATATAGATAATGTCTAACTCAGGGTCTTCTAGCATTAGCGCCAGCGATTCATAGACCTTGGGGACGTTAAATTTTTTCGCAAATTGCCGAGCGGATGTCAGGGTTCGACTGGAAACCGCAGCAATCCTGGCATCGCTGACATGCGAGAAATCCGCTGCTACATCTTGAGCAACGATACCGCTGCCATAAAAACCCCATTGAATTGATTGAGTCATGGTTTGTTACTGTGCCCAGGGCATCGGTTCGACAGGATCGAAGCTGGTTGTCATTTGGTAGGTTGATCCTTGTTCGCGTGCATAGTGAATGGCGAGTGCCATTTCCATCACATGTAACGAATAGTCTGCGGCAATGCGTCCAGGGCGATTGGCTTTAATGGCGGCCGCCATTTCTGCGACACCTCGGGAAAAGTCCATGTTTTGCGCACCTTTGGTTTGAATTTTTTGCTGCTTTTCCTGCAATAGACGATAGCGCTTTTTAATCGGGTTTAAAAATGTTTTACGACGTATTTTCATCATTTTACGGTGATAAACAGGGGAGCGATAATCCCAGGCATCGTGTGTATAAAGTACGCCTTTATCACCGATAATTTTCAGACTGTGATCGTGTGGGCCGATGATACTGCAAGTTAATCGAGCTACCACCCCCGATTTAAACGCAATACAGGCAACGGAAAAATCAGGGGATTGCATATTCAGCGGTTCATCGGTGAGCTTATCGGGGATCTGTATGGATGCAAATGAAGTGACTGAAGTCGCTGGTCCAAACCAGGCTGCCAGCCAGGTTAAGTAATATCCGGCATGCTCCAAGGTGCAGCCAATCTCGAATTCGTCTTTATAAGGCCAGGGAATCCCCGATTCACTTTGCCATTTTTTATATGGCATGAGATGAACCAGTCCGTCGTCCATTTCGGCATAGACCAGGCGTACCGTGCCGATAGCTTCATCGCGCAAAGCTTTCCACAAGGTTTGAGCTGTTTCGCTTAGCTGACTACAGGGCGCAGAACCTATGGACAGTGATTTCTCTTCAGCCAACGAGACCAGTGACCTGGCTTCATCCATCGTCATACCCAGCGGTTTTTCAGAATAAACGTGTTTACCGGCTTGCAGCGCTGCTTTGGAGATTTGAAAATGGCTGCGGGGATCAGTGAGATTGACCACCAGATCTACCTGGTCATCAGCGAGCAGTTCTTTAAGGTCTTGATACTGGTGTACTTGATGCATTGTGGAGAACTTTTGCGCACGCGATTGATCTTTATCCATGACACCAAGCAGCTTTAGCTCTGGATGTAATTTTAAGGTGCTGAGATAATAATCGGCAACAAATCCGCAGCCAACGATAGCAATTCGCATGGTAGTACTCATGTTATTTGTACGAGAGTTTATCTTGATTGATGATATTGACCAACAGAAGACCAATGCAAAGTGAAAGCGTTTCATCAAATTTGTGATCTATACTCTGACAAGGTTCCCGAGACACAGTCAGTACGAGGGAATTTGGCAACATCAAATAAATGTCATAATCTTAAGGGCATCTCTAAAAATACAAGCACCACTGAGAAAACCCATGAACAGCACCTTTTTTATGCGAAAAGTCGTTAAATACACCCAGTATTCGCCTCATTTTCGCAGAAAAAATGCACTATTCCTGATTTCCCTCAGCAACACTTCTATTATTAGAGACGCCCTTTAAGCGACTAATAAAAAGGTACAACTCATGGAAACCAGCGATCTGTATTCAAAAATTTTGACTAATCTTGGCGAAGACACACAAAGAGATGGTCTAATTAAAACGCCTCACCGCGCAGCCAGCGCAATGTCATTTCTAACCCAGGGGTATGACCAGTCATTGGAAGAAGTACTCAATAATGCCGTTTTTGAATCGGATAACGATGAAATGGTGATTGTTAAAGATATTGAAATGTACTCACTTTGCGAGCACCACATTTTACCCTTTGTGGGTAAAGCCCACGTTGCATATTTGCCTCAGGGTAAAGTGATAGGTCTTTCCAAGATTGCCCGAATTACTGATATGTATGCACGTCGCTTACAAATTCAGGAAAACCTCACCAAGCAAATCGCTGACGCTGTATTAGAAGTGACGGGCGCTGCAGGTGTTGGAGTAGTGATTGAGGCGCAGCACTTTTGCATGATGATGCGAGGTGTACAAAAACAGAACTCCTGGACCATTTCATCCATGATGCTGGGCGCATTTCGCGACAATCATCAAACACGCCAGGAATTTCTTCACTTAATCGGTCGATAAGCAGAGCAGTCAAAATGGACTTTGGTCAAACAAAATAGCTGCTCTTTGGTTGCTCCGCATCCCGTATGAACATCGTGGCGTATAAGCCGATATACAGGACTGAGTGTATATAAAGCTCAAAGGAATGCGGATTTTTCTGCCGGTTTAGTCATTGAGGAAACACCTGAGATTGAAATATTTCAGTCATTTCTTCGATACGCTAGACTGGTCATTCAAATTGTAAATAATATTGAAAGCAGGAATCCATGCCTGATAGTGATCCGTATACCGAGCTGCTAGGGCTCTGCGCGCAGGGTGACGAACAAGCGTTTTCGCGACTGTACACAATGACGTCGCCAAAGCTTTTTAGTCTCTGTTTGCGCCTGATGAAATCCAAAGCAGCGGCTGAAGAAGTTTTGCAGGAAGGATTTGTAAAAATCTGGACTAAAAGCGGCACTTTTGATCGTAGCAAAGCTTCGGCGCTAACCTGGATGACTACCGTCGTCCGAAACCGCGCTCTGGACGTACTAAGAAGCAAGAAGAGTCGACCGGTTGAAGTGGATATGGAGTATGAAGGTATGGATTTTGCTTCCCAGGATTTAACGCCCTTGGCAACGGTTGGTATGGGATGGTCGGCAGAACGGATTTCAAAATGTATGGAAGAGCTACAGGAGACACAAAGAAAATCAATTTTAATGGCTTATTATTATGGTTATACCCATGAGGAAATTTCCAGAAAACTGGAAGCTCCTTTAGGAACCGTAAAAGCCTGGGTGAGACGAGGAATAGGCAAGTTAAGAGAATGTCTGCAATGAAACGATATCAAAATCCAGAACTGTACGAGCTTTTGAGTGCTGAATATGTACTCGGAACGCTGACAGGTAAAGCACGCGCACGATTTGAAAAGCTCATGCGTGAACGTCCTTACATCCAGTATTCAGTTGATCTGTGGCAGGATCGGTTTGGTTCGGCGGTTGAATGCTTGCCGGATGAAAAGCCATCCCGGCATGTGTGGGAGTCGATTCAGAAAGAGATTGGTTATCACCACTCCAGTGTAAATACCCAGCAAACTCAACCAGCAGCTACAGAGCCGGGCTGGTTGGCAAAATTATTTGGCGGCTCCGGCGTTTGGAAGGCAGCTACGGCGGTGATGTCATTAGTTTTAGCAACCATCGTACTGTCTCCTGAAAAACCCAGCCGCCAAATGGCAATGCCAAGTTATGTCGCCGTCCTGGAAAGTGATCATCAGACGCCAATGATGGTAACCCTCGGTAATAATAGTAAGCGCGTCGTTTCGGTGCGAGTCATGGAAATGCCCCAACTCACCGCGGAACAGGATTTACAGCTTTGGGCAGTGCACGCACCTAAATCTGCACCTATTCCAATCGGCTTGTTGCGCAAGGATAATATGGAGACTCAGCTGCAGCTGTCACCTTCCCAATGGCAACGAATTGACGGCGCAAAAACATTTGCGATCTCGTTTGAACCTAAAGGTGGCTCACCTTCCGGTCTGCCAACCGGCAAGATGATGTACAAAGGCCAGTGCCTGGATTTTATCTAGATTATCGGTAGGAGCGGCGCCCCGCCGCGAATAGGGTGGCAAAATCATTGTTGATTGTGTGGCTGGTTTTCGCGGCGGGGCGCCGCTCCTACTTGCTGCAATCGGGACTCTATGATAGATTCCGGCGTCCTTTAGGCGCGTAGCTCAGTTGGTTAGAGCACCACCTTGACATGGTGGGGGTCGTTGGTTCGAATCCAATCGCGCCTACCAAATTTATTTGGTAGGGCAGAAATTAGTTAAGAATTAGCGCCTCCAGATATACGGCATCGCCTCTTGCGGTGCCTTTTTCGTTTTAGCAACACGTGGCCTTTGGTAGTGGTCACCACTGACAGGAATAAGCTATGCCCCAAATTACACTCCCCGACGGTTCCGTTAAATCTTTTGATCAAGCTGTGTCTGTGTTCGATGTGGCAATGGATATTGGCCCAGGTCTGGCTAAAGCGACGCTCGCCGGTAATGTCGACGGAGATATCGTTGATGCCAGTTATCTCATCGAAAATGATGCGTCGCTGAGTATTATCACTGCCAAAAATGACGAAGGGCTTGAAATACTGCGTCACTCCACTGCGCATCTTCTCGCTCAGGCAGTGCAAAGATCATTTCCAACGGCTCAGGTCACAATTGGCCCGGTCATTGATGATGGTTTTTTCTACGATTTCGCTTTTGAACGTCCCTTCACCACTGAAGATCTGATCGTGATTGAAAAAGTCATGAAAGAGATTGTTAAGGAGAATATTCCTCTTGAGCGATCCACGATGCCGCGCGACGATGCTGTCGAGTTTTTCAAGGAAAAAGGTGAAGCGTACAAGGCTGAAATTATTGGTTCGATTCCTGCTGATCAAGATATTTCACTGTATCGACAAGGCGAGTTTATTGACCTATGTCGCGGAACGCATGTGCCTTCAACGGGAAAGCTGGGGTCTTTTAAGCTGACCAAGGTAGCTGGCGCTTACTGGCGTGGCGATTCAAAGAACGAAATGCTGCAACGGATTTACGGTACAGCCTGGCCGGACAAAAAGCAGCTCAAAGCCTATCTGCATCGGATTGAAGAAGCAGAAAAGCGTGATCATCGTAGAATCGGCAAGCAACTGGATTTTTTCCATATTCAAGAAGAAGCGCCCGGCATGGTTTTTTGGCACGCCGATGGCTGGACGATTTACCAGCAGATTCAGGATTACATGCGCGAAGAGCAACGACTACGTGGCTATCGAGAAATCAATACGCCTGAAGTCGTCGATTATTCTTTGTGGGAGCGCTCCGGTCATGCCGATAAGTTTGGCGACAATATGTTTACGGTCGAGTCGGAAGGGCGCAACTACGCCATCAAGCCGATGAATTGCCCTTGCCATGTGCAAGTCTTTAATCAAGGCCTGAAGAGCTACCGGGATTTGCCGTTAAAACTGGCTGAGTTTGGGTCTTGTCATCGCAACGAGCCGTCTGGGTCGTTACATGGGTTAATGCGCGTGCGTGG
>CAZNYF010000011.1:19048-25063 GCA_964577195.1 uncultured Thiotrichales bacterium
AAAGATTGTCTTGAGCGCGTCTGGCAGTGTGGCACTATTCAGGTAGATTTCTCCATGCCGGGGCGTCTTGATGCGCAATATGTGGCTGAAGATGGCTCGCGTCAGGTGCCGGTCATGCTGCATCGGGCGATTCTCGGTTCTTTCGAGCGATTTATCGGTATTTTGATCGAACAATTTGAAGGAAAATTTCCATTATGGCTCGCGCCAAAACAGATTGTGGTGATGAATATTACGGATCGTCAGGCGGATTACGTAGAAGAAGTGACCAATACCTTGAAAAATAACGGCTTCAGAGCGTCAGCGGACTTGAGAAATGAGAAGATTGGCTTTAAAATCCGCGAGCACACTTTGCAGCGTGTTCCGTATCTGCTGGTCGCAGGGGATAAAGAGGTCGAATCCAATTCGGTTTCGGTGCGTACCAGAAGCGGCGAAGACTTAGGCGTTATGACGCTTGATACGCTGTCAAAGCTACTCACTGACGAGGTCGCTAACCACGGCTCTGTTGTCAGTGATTCGTAATTAGTTTGGAGGATTGAAAAATCGCGATAAGAAAACGGCACCGTATTGACGGTGACATTTCGGTTAAGGAAGTCAGGTTTATTGATGCAGAAGGCACCAATCATGGTGTTGTATCAATAGAAAAGGCAATGCAGTCGGCAGCGGATGCAAAATTGCAACTCGTCGAGATTGTGCCCAATGCAGAGCCACCGGTTTGCCGGATAATGGATTATGGCAAGTTTCAGTTTGAAGAAAGTAAAAAGAAACAAGCCTCCAAAAAGAAGCAGAAGCAGGTTCAGGTCAAGGAAGTTAAATTCCGGCCCGGCACTGATATCGGCGACTTTAACATCAAGTTGCGCAATTTAACGCGTTTCTTGAGCGAAGGAAATCGCGGCAAAGTCACGATCCGCTTTCGTGGTCGTGAAATGGCGCATAAGGAACTCGGCTCGGAAATGCTCGATAGAATCGAAGCAGCGTTGGAAGATATTGCAGTGGTTGAGCAACGCGCAAAAATGGAAGGTCGGCAAATGGTAATGCTGCTGGCACCAAAGAAAGGCAAGTAAAATAGATTTGAGAAAATTGATGCTCGACGATCAGTTTTCTTAATTATTTAGTAAATTGGAGTAAGTAATGCCCAAAATGAAGACTAACCGTGGTGCTGCTAAGCGCTTTCGCAAAACTGCCTCTGGTGGTTTCAAGCGTGGCCAAAGCTTTCGTCGCCATATTTTAACCAAGAAAAACACCAAGCGTTTGCGTCAGCTACGCAGCCCGGCAACTGTTGCGGCCTGTGATGTAGCTTCAATACGTCAAATGCTTCCGTATAGTTAACGAGGACTGAACAATGCCAAGAGTTAAAAGAGGCGTAACTGCCCGCGCCCGGCACAAAAAAGTATTAAAAAAGGCTAAAGGCTATTATGGAGCCAGAAGCCGTGTGTATCGGGTTGCCAACCAGGCTGTAACCAAAGCAGGTCAATATGCTTACCGTGATCGTCGCCAGCGCAAACGCCAGTTTCGCCGCTTGTGGATTACGCGTATTAATGCCGCAGCACGGATGTTTGATATGTCATACAGCCGTTTTATCAATGGTCTGAGCAAGGCCGAGATTCAGATTGATCGCAAGATGCTTGCTGATCTCGCTGTGCATGATATTGATGCCTTTGGAAAAATTGCTGAAAAGGCAAAAGGCGCACTCGCCTAAGAAGTACTGAGCGGGTCAGCTCAGGGACTAACCCTGGCTGACCTGTTTTTATTTAGGTGCTTATTTACCAGAAATCTACTGGGGAACTCTCCCTACTCTCTGGAACTAGAATCTATGACCACTGCTACTGTGCTCGACGACCTGCTGGCCGAGATTACGCAATCCATTAATGATGTTCAGGATATCAATGATCTTGAAGCGCTAAGGGTTAAGTATCTGGGCAAAAAAGGGGTGCTGACCGAGCAGCTCAAAGCATTGGGCAAACTGCCGGCGGATGAACGTCCTAAAGCCGGACAGGCCATTAACAAAGCAAAAAAATCTGTTGCTGGTTTGCTTGCAACCCATAAAGTTTCGTTAGAGAAACGTGCGCTGGAAGAAAAACTCGCCAGCGAAGCTATTGATATCAGTTTGCCCGGGCGAAAAACTGAGCCAGGCGGATTACATCCTGTGACACTGACTACCAATCGTATTGTCGAGTTACTCTCACAGGTGGGTTTTAGTGTAGCGCAGGGGCCCGAAATTGAAGATGACTATCATAACTTCGAAGCACTGAATATTCCTTCCCATCATCCAGCCCGCGCGATGCACGATACGTTTTATTTTGGTGATGGACGATTACTAAGAACGCATACCTCATCGGTTCAGGTGCGCGTAATGACTGAACAGGAACCACCGCTACGAATTATCGCGCCGGGGCGAGTCTATCGCTGTGATTCTGACTTGACTCATACACCCATGTTTCATCAGGTTGAAGGTTTACTGGTCGATAAAGATGTCACTTTCGCTGATCTAAAAGGCATGTTGGATCAGTTCCTCAAAGCCTTCTTTGAGAATGATGATCTGAGCACCCGTTTTCGACCTTCCTATTTCCCATTCACAGAACCCTCGGCAGAGGTCGATATTGAATGTGTGATGTGCGGTGGCGAAGGTTGTCGGGTTTGTAGCCATACCGGCTGGATTGAAATTTTGGGTTGCGGCATGGTGCATCCAGCCGTGTTCAGGCATGTGAATATTGATAGCGAAGTGTATACCGGTTATGCATTTGGTCTGGGTGTTGAGCGTCTTTCGATGCTGCGCTATGGCGTTAATGACTTACGCCTGTTTTTTGAAAATGATCTGCGATTCTTGAGGCAGTTTGCATCATGAAAATCAATGAATCCTGGTTAAGAGAATTTACCGACCCCGACATGAGTGTCGAAGAAATCGGTGCCGCGTTGACTATGGCGGGCTTGGAACTGGATAGCATCGAGCCTGCGGCTGCGCCATTTTCAAGCGTTGTGGTGGCGAGAATTGAATCGATTGCCGCTCACCCTGATGCTGATAAGTTACGAGTGTGTCAGGTCAATGCCGGTGATGATTCGCTAAGACAAGTTGTTTGCGGCGCAGCCAATGCCGCAGAAGGGATGATCGTCGCACTGGCTGAAGTTGGTGCAGAACTACCTGGCGGGATGACAATTGGTGACGCTAAACTGCGTGGTGTTGAGTCATCAGGGATGCTTTGTTCGGCGTCAGAGCTGGGTTTGGAAGATGCTTCGGCAGGCATCATGTCATTACCAGAGTCAGCTGAGATTGGTCTGGACTTACGTGAATATCTGGATCTTGATGATCAGATTCTTGATATTGACCTCACCCCCAATCGGGCTGACTGCTTCTCGGTGATTGGCGTTGCCCGTGAGTTGGCCATTATCGCTGACCAGCGCTTCCATCAAGAAGATATCAGACCTTTTAAACCACAGATTAACAATCAGATACAGGTTTCAGTTCAGGCGAATAAAGCCTGTCCTGTGTATGCCGGGCGAATCATCAAAAGCGTTCAATTTGATGCACAAACCCCTATCTGGATGAAAGAGCGGCTTCGTCGCTGCGGAATTCGCAGCCTCAACGCCATTGTTGATATCACCAATTATGTGATGCTCGAAACGGGGCAACCCATGCATGCCTATGATCTCGACAAGCTGGAGGGTCAGATTGTGGTCAGGTTTGCCAACGACAAGGAAAAGCTGACTTTACTTGATGGGAATGAAGTGGAGTTGAAGAGCGATACACTAGTGATTGCTGACAACGTACAAGCATTGGCGCTGGCAGGCATTATGGGAGGCGAAAACTCCGCCATCACTGATGCTACAACCGATATCTGTTTGGAAAGTGCCTTTTTCCCCCCTGTGCTGATTGCTGGTAAAGCACGTCAATACGGTTTGCACACCGAATCCTCTCATCGCTTTGAACGCGGAGTGGATTTTACGCTGCAGGTCCATGCCATAGAGCGAGCGACTGGGTTAATTCTGGAGATTTGTGGCGGCCGCCCGGGGCCTAACAACTTGCAAATTAATCACAATGCACTGCCGGGTATAGAGACCATCACTTTGCATCGCGACAGCATCGCGCGAATGCTCGGTATCCAGCTTGAAGATGCTGTGATCACCAAGATGTTTATCGGCCTGGGTTGCGAAACGTTGTTATTGAATGAATTCTGGCATGTCATACCACCGGCTTTTCGGTTTGATCTCAAACTGGGCGTTGATCTGATCGAAGAAGTTGCCAGACTCTATGGCTATGACAATATTCCCTCCAGAAGTCGCAGTTGGGCGCCGGTTATTGAAAAGCAGTTGGAAACAAAAGTTTCGACTGGTCGTTTGAAAGCTGGCTTGAACGAACTCGGCTATCAAGAGGTGATTACTTATAGTTTTGTTGATGCCGGCATTGAGAAAGCCATACATCCCGGTTTAGAGGCTTTGCCATTAGCCAATCCAATTTCTGCGGATCTGGCTGTGATGCGAACCACTTTATGGGGTGGGTTACTGCGTACCGTTGGTTACAATCAGCGCCGTCAGCAAAACCGTGTGAGAATTTTTGAAACCGGGTTAGTTTTCCTGCAAGGGAAAGAAGAAGCCGAGTTGGAACAGAAGGCGGTTTTTAGTGGCGCAATTTCTGGAGACACGCTGCCTGAACAATGGGGGCAAGCGGCTCGAAAAACTGATTTCTTTGATATCAAAGGTGATGTTGAAATACTGCTCAAAGCGGCATCATTAGATCAGCAGGTCGATTGGAGAAACTGCGATCATGCTGCTTTGCACCCTGGGCAAGCGGCTGAATTGTTTGTTGAAGGTAAGTCAATCGGATTTGTAGGCGCACTTCATCCCGGGTTGCAAAGCCAGCTTAAACTGGATTTTCCAGTGTTCCTTTTCGAATTGTCGTTGAGCGCACTCGAGCATAGAGATCTGGCGCAATTTAGCGTATTACCCAAACACCCATCGGTGCGACGCGATCTGGCATTGGTGGTTGATGAAAATGTAACTTATTCGCAGTTATCAAAAAGTATTGATGCAATGGGCTCGAAGTTAATTCGAGAATATGAAATTTTTGATGTGTACACTGGAAAAGGCGTCACAGCTGGTCGAAAAAGCTTGGCTTTAAGCTTGATTTTACAGGACTTTTCCAGCACTCTATCTGAAGATGAAGTTGATCGGGAGATGGCAAACGTCATGGAAAGCCTTCAAACCGATATCGGCGCCACCTTGCGGGAGTAGCAATGGCCTTAACAAAAGCAGACATGGCCGATCGCTTATATGAAGAACTTGGTCTGAATAAGCGGGAAGCAAAGGAATTGGTTGAGTTATTTTTCGAGGAGATTCGTTTGGCCCTGGAGGGGAGTTCAAACGTGAAACTTTCCGGATTTGGGAATTTTATTTTGCGGGACAAGAGTCAACGTCCTGGTAGAAACCCCAAAACCGGCGAAGAAATACCCATCACAGCACGAAGAGTTGTGACTTTCCGATCCGGTCAAAAACTGAAACAACGAGTTGAGAATTATGCTGGAAGCGGGACAGGACATTGATCTACCGGCAATCCCCGGAAAACGCTATTTTACCATCGGTGAAGTAAGCGAACTCTGTGGGGTCAAACCACATGTGTTGCGCTACTGGGAACAGGAATTCTCAGAGCTCAAACCAGTAAAACGACGCGGAAATCGTCGTTATTATCAGCGTCAAGATGTCATCCTCATTCGCCAAATCCGTAGCCTGCTATATGATCACGGCTATACTATCGGTGGCGCAAGACAGAACCTTTCTGGCGAAGAAGTCAAAGAAGACAATCTACAGAGTCATCAAATCGTCAAACAGGTACGGATTGAGCTAGAAGGCGTATTGAAATACCTCAAATAGTCCTCTATAGTCCGTCACCTGATGCACATCGCATCATTCAAGCAAGTCATTTACTGCGTTTCGCAGTATCCAAATCGGGGCGTAGCGCAGCTTGGTAGCGCACCACACTGGGGGTGTGGTGGTCGTAGGTTCAAATCCTGCCGCCCCGACCATTTA
>CAZNYF010000011.1:25163-32534 GCA_964577195.1 uncultured Thiotrichales bacterium
GAAGTTTCTAATTTGATCTATCCCGGTCGCGACGGAGAGATCATCACGGCGAACAAGTTTTCCATTTATTTTTGTCGCAGCGAATGCTCGAACCATTCCGGCGAGTACGTGCTGGCCTTGTTCACAGGCAATTAGGCCACCACCAGATTGTCCGTAATTGACAGAGGCTGAGGTGTAAACACTGTTTAACCAGGTGCCTTTATAGCGTCCCGAAGCCGAGACTTGAGATTGTCCCATTGGATAGCCCATTGCCCAGACCCATTCGTGTTTAAGGCGCTTTTCGGTCGCAAAATGAATTGGCTTTATGGGAAGCCTGGTGGTTTGGATTAGAGCTAAGTCGAATTGTTTTTGTTTGGAAATTACCGTAGCAGGGATTAGTTGATCGCCTATTTTGATCATCACGTGATCAGTATCTTTAACGACGTGTGCAGCGGTTAATACCTGATTTTCTGAAATGACAATACCGCTGCCAATTGAATCTCCGGCCTCGATGAGTACGATACTCTCCTTGGTCTTTTGATCTGGTGCAGAACATTGTTTTTCTGCCTGCGCCGTTGCGGTAAATACGTTGATGCAGATGCTGATAGAAATCAGCAGGCTCCTGTTAAATACGGACATGATCCGCTCCTCCCTTATTATTCTTTTTATTTGGACCTTCGGCTATCAGCCTGTTTTGTAGTTATCAGTTGAATAATTTCAACGATATTTCAAAATTCTTTGTGTCCAATTAAATCTATCTTAACGGGCGGTAAGGTGCTTTGCTTGTAACTGATTCGAACGGTTTTGTCAGTGACGATAGAAGGCTGGAAAATGGGGAGAGGGTGTTTGTTTCTGAATAAAAAAGCGAACTGAATTTTGTGAAATTGTAAGTCTAAATATTTTCTAACAGCAGTGGCTTGCTGAGTGGATTCTGCTCAAAGATGACTTGATTATCATGGCATTGTAATTTACCAGCACAAAACCAGGCGATACTTTGTGGATAGATTTTGTGTTCTAGTGGCAGTAACTCTTGTGCCAGGTTTTCTGCGGTGTGTTCCGGGCGTAGGGTGAGTTTTGCTTGTAGCACAACCGGGCCGCCATCGAGATTCGGGGTGACAAAATGGACACTGGCACCATGTACAGTATCGTCAGATTCGAGAGCGCGTTGATGCGTGTTCAAGCCTCGATATTTCGGCAGTAACGATGGGTGGATATTAAGCATTTTGCCAGCAAAGCTCTCAACCAGCTCGTCAGATAGAATACGCATAAAGCCTGCGAGCACAACCAAACCAGGCCGGTAGTCTTTTAGCTGTTGCAGCAACTCTTTATCGAATAGTTCGCGAGATGAAAACTGACGATGATCAAGGACTAGGGTGGAAATATCTGCATTTTCTGCACGTTTCAGGCCTTCTGCATCAGGGCGATTACTAATTACGGCGACGATTTTTCCCGCAACCCGATCCTCATCTATTGCATCTATCAATGCTTGTAAGTTAGTGCCACTTCCCGAAATCAAGACGACGATTCGGCATGCCGCATGCTTCATTCCATGCGAACCAGAGGAGCGCTGGCTGCTGCTGATTGAGTGATTTTTCCGATATTCCAGCTCTCGATATCGAGGCTTTCCAGCAGTGACTGAGCGGCGGTTATTTGGTTTTCTGGCAAGACAACGACCATGCCGATGCCGCAGTTAAAGGTTCTGAGCATTTCCTCTTCCACAATATTGCCTTGTTCAGCTAGCCAGTCGAATATAGCGGGTTGCTGCCAGCTTTTGCGCTGGATGACGGCTTGGGCGCCATCGGGTAGTACCCGCGGTATATTCTCCAGCAAGCCGCCGCCAGTAATGTGCGCGAGTGCGTGAACATCGTGTTTGTCGATGAGTTCCAGCAGCGGTTTGACGTAAATTGTGGTGGGTGCAAGCAGGGTTTCACCGAGTGTTGAATCGCCAAATGGCTGATCTAGTTGCGCTTTGCTGACTTCGAGGACTTTTCTGACCAGGGAATAGCCATTGCTGTGTGGGCCACTGGATGCGAGACCCAGCAAACAGTCGCCTTGTGTTACATTGGAACCATCCAGAATTTTTGATTTTTCAACGATGCCGACACAAAAACCTGCGAGATCGTAATCACCATTACTGTACATACCGGGCATTTCGGCCGTCTCGCCGCCAGAGAGCGCCGCGCCAGCTAACTTACAGCCTTCGGCAATACCAGAGATAACGGAGGTTGCTACTTCAAGGTCTAACGATGCAGTGGCATAGTAGTCGAGAAAAAATAGTGGCTCAGCACCGCTGACAATAATATCGTTGGCACACATAGCGACTAGATCAATACCGATAGAATCGTGGATATCCAGATCAATCGCCAGTTTTAACTTAGTGCCAACGCCATCTGTTCCCGAGACGAGTACAGGTTCCTGATACTGATCAAGCGGAATCTGAAACAGCGCGCCAAAGCCGCCGAGACTGTCGAGCACACCAGGACGTTTGGTCGCTTTGGCGATAGGTTTAATACGTTCAACCAGTTCATTGCCGGCATTAATATCCACTCCGGCATCCTGGTAAGTGAGTCCAGAATCGGGTGTTTGGGAAGAAGTTTTGCTCATTGGAAATCCAGCTATCAAGGCGTTGGCGAGTATAGCAGTTGGCTATAAAAACATCAGTTAGAGAGTTTGCTGAAACTCTTTTACTTTACAGTTTTTGAATCAATCGGTTTTCCTCGCCCGGAGTCCCGCGCTGGTGATTATTTCGCCGTATTTCGGGTCTTCGATAACTTGCAGTGTTTCTCCCATACCCCTACCCAAGCCTACAATAACTGCTTCCCGGTCATTGATCACACGAAGAATATAACCAACGGACTCCCCCGTCATGCCGCTGGCATGATAAATTAAAAAATCATCTTCTATTTTCAATTCTAGGTTTTTCGCCTGAAAGAGTTCCGGTTCTGGTTGATTGATTACTTCATAATGACCCACCCGTTGTTTCCAGGCTGCGCTTATTGGTGTCGGTTCAACGCGAACACCAGCCAATACTCTTTCAGTGGGAGTTTCACCAATAATGATCTGGTGCCCTGAAATTGTTTCACCATAAATGGTGACATCTTCCAGCCCTGGAAGCGCGAAAGGTAGTAATCCAAACAGCTTGTATCTGAGCGCATATTTTCCGTGGCCCAGGGGTTTCATATCGAATTGGTTCCCGGAACTTTTCACCGTAAAATGTTCATTGCCACGTTTTTCTAGTTTTGCTTTGCCGAACAATGTGGCATACGTTCCCGTTAATTCGGGCGTACTATTTGTTTTTGTCTGGGTAGCAGAAGTGTGTAACAGCACTTTTCCATTTTTGGCATACCAGGCAAGCTGTAATAATTTGGTAGCAATCGCATTGGAACTGGCAGATACGCTATTTGCCATCACCACGACAGCGAGTTTAGATTCTGGCGCGATTAAAAAACTGCTTAAATGGGCGATGGTGCCGCCATCATGACCATAAACACGTTCTTTGCCGTTTAAAATTTTATCAAAAATAAACCAGCCCAACCCAATTTGTGTTCCTGCATCGAGCGCAACACCAGTATTTTGTACAGTCAGCATTTCTTTCAGACTTTGTTTTGAAATAATTTGTTGATCATTTATTTTACCGTCGTTATTGACCAGAATAGCCAACTGGCTTAGATCAGTGACAGAGGTATTTAAACCGCCCGCAGGAATGTGACTCAGTGGATATTCAATTACAGGTTTTCCGTTGCGATAACTCTTTGATGCATTCTGGCCGTTAATTTCTGGCTGGAATTTTGAATCATTCATCATCATCGGTTGCAACAAACTTTGTGAGATAAGTTCAGCGTAAGGGGTTTCGCTAACATTTTGCAGAGCATGACCCAGCAGGGTGATGCCAAGATTTGAATAGGACAAAATAGTGTTAGGCGCATACGCTGTGTATTCATTTTTTATTTCATGCACTACACGAGTGAAAGGCTGAGGGTTTTGCGACCACATATTGTCGATCCAGTCGGCAGGTAGACCGGAGTGATGCGTCATTATTGTTCGAGGCGTAATGCTATCCGTGCTACCAAATCGTGATTTAATTTTAAATTCGGGTAAATACTTAACCAGTGGCTGGTCAATATCCATTTTTTCCTGCTCGGACAATTGCATCGTTGCCATCGCATTAAAAAGTTTTGAAATCGATCCTGCGCGATAAATGGTTGCTGGCGTGGCTTTTATTTTTAGTTCTTTATCAGCATAACCAAAACCCTGCTGCCAGATTATTTTATTATTATCGACCAGCGCGATACTCAAACCCACGGTGTTATTTTTTTTCATTTCTTGGTGAATGAACCAGGTCATGTATTTCTTTACATACTGGTAGTCACCGGGGATTGGAGCGGCTGGCTTTTTTGGCTGTGTCCACTTCTGCGTAACTGCACAGGAAGCTAATGTTATTACCATCAGTAATGTAGAGAGTATTTTTATATTCTGGATCGCCATATTAAGTTTTAGACCAAGTCATGAAATACAGATTAGTCTCCGAATCATAACGGTAGAAATGATTCTAGGTCAGTACCAGTATGTATCGCAATTAAAAGCAGGAGCCAACCCAGCTCTGATAGAGCTTGGCGACAATAACAGCGTGACTGGATTCATTGGCTGTTTGTGATCTTCACTATACAGTCACGGGCTGAACAACTGGCGATTCGATTGCGGTGGTCGCAAGCCTAAGCTCTCCTAAGGAAAATCCTGAGAAGTACTCAGGCAATAATAATAAAAAAGGGATTTAGTCGTGAAGACGATAATAAAAATAATCAAGCCTCATTATAAGTTCTATGCCGCTTTGGCGTTGTTGATCCCAGTTTTTTTATCGATAGCTGTCATCGGAAAAATACTACTCAGCGAAGTGAATCATGCTTATAGCGAGCGTTTGGAAGCAGGGCTTTCGACGTTTGAGGTGCTGATTGATCAAAAGCTGTCGGTAATTCACAGAGAGCTATCCAGGGTCTCTGATGATGATGCCCTCAAGGTGACGCTGGCGTTGGATATGTATGCACAGCTAGGCCACTATTTGAAAGAAGAGTTCGCAGGGTCCGGGCTTGATTTTATGCAAATCTTTGCAGCTTCTACCGAGAATAAGCTGGCGGAGGTTGAGTCCACAGCGGGTGTGGCTCCTGCCAGTTCGGTTTGTAACGAAGATTATCGTGTCCTTGTTGCGGATGCCGGTAAGGTCTTTCTCAAACTTCAGTTCCCCGTCAACCGTGAAGGCGAGACACTGGCAATTTTATGTGGTGGTATCGAGCTTGGCAGTAAGCAGTCTATGGCGTACTTGCGAGAAACATTGGGCGCAGATCCTTTTCTTGTCGATGAAAACGGTGGCTTGTTGCTGCAGAACAATCTGCAATTCTCTTTACCGCAAGATCTCGCATCAAAAACCTTGTTTTCACCTGAGAATGCGTCAGGAAGCGCCTTTGCAATGGCTGATCAATTCGAGGTTGAGGGTCCCGATTTTGGTTTTGGACTCATCATTCAAAAATTTCAGGTACGTGATCACGCCATTAAAGTGCTTCAAGTACTAGTGATTGTATTGCTGTTAATTATGTCAGCGGTCTATTTCGCGTTGCGTAACTACCGTCTGCAACAACGCGCTAAGAAGGATTTGCAAAAGGTTAACGAACTGGCTTCAGTGACGCTCTCTTCTATCGGTGATGGCGTCATTACAACCGATTCGAAAGGTTGGGTTAAGTACATGAACACCGCAGCGGTGAGATTAACGGGGTATTCGATTGAACAAATGCAAGGTAAACCCTGGAATAGCAAAATCAAACTGGTCGAAAAACGAACCGCCAATCAGATGGATCCGGTGATGGCATCCATCAGCCTGAAACGTACAATGCGCAGCACGGTGGATACAAATCTTGTTTCCCAAAAAGGACAGAGCGCAGTGCAATATATTGTTGCACCCATTTTTGAAAAGCAGGATGTGAGTGGTGCTGTGGTGATATTGCACGATAATTCGCGTGAGCGTGAATTGCGGGAAACGCTGCTCGAGCAGGTGAACACGGACCAGCTGACTGGATTAATGAATCGAGGTGCATTTTGCACGTTGGTCGCATCTGCGTTAAAAAATATCAGTTTTTCTGACAATCAGCATGCAGTACTATTTCTTGATCTGGATCGCTTTAAGGTGGTCAATGATGCTTGTGGTCACCAGGCTGGAGACCTGTTACTTCGCCAGGTAGGGACGATTTTTAATCGGGTGTTACGAAGCGGTGACGCGCTGGCGCGGTTAGGTGGCGACGAGTTTGGTATTTTTCTAACAGATACGACACCAGAAAACGTATTGACTATTGCTGAGAAGCTGTTGACGGAGATCAATAATTTTCGTTTTGTCCATGCAGGTAGACCCTTTTCTATCGGTGTGAGTATCGGTGCGACAATGATGGATGCAGACAGTATAGATTCAGAAAGCGTCTTTAAACAGGCTGACACAGCATGCTTTGTTGCCAAAGAGCAGGGCAGAAATCGAGTTGAAATGTTTCAACCAGATGCCAATGCCAAAGCAGAAAAACCAGAGGTTGATTGGATCCCTCGAATTCGTGATGCGCTAAGAAATGATCGAATGTTTCTTTATGTACAGCCGATACGTCCAACCAGCGGTAAGCATTTTCGCCAATCCGGTATTTTTGAAGTGTTGATCAGAATGCTCGATGACAACATGGATGTTGTCTTGCCGGGCGCATTTTTACCCGTTGCCGATCGCTACGGGCTAATGCCGGAAATTGATCGGTGGGTGATCGAATCGGTATTCAAAGACGATGTGATGAGTTCGATTACCCGGGCAGGGGCACGCGACGATACACTGAGTTTAATCAGTTTTAATATTTCGTCAGCGTCCATTAGCCAGCCGGAATTTTTGACTTTTGTGACTGATAAATTGACGCAGTATGGAGTATGTCCCGCAAACATCTGTTTTGAACTGAGTGAGACAACAATTTCGGCGCATCTTGCCGAAGCCGACTATTTTATTTCGGAGTTGTCAGCGATGGGGTGTCGATTTATGATCGATGATGTTGGTGTGGGTATGAGTTCCTTCAGCCATTTCAAGCATTTGAAAATTGATTTTCTTAAGATTGATAGCTCAGCGATTAAAAATACAGAAACAGATCCAGTTGATCGTTCGCTAGTCAAGGCTGCCATCGACATCGCTCAGGCAATGGACATGATGGTGGTTGCGGAGTTTGTAGAGACCGAGGAGATTGGAAAATCATTATCCCGACTTGGGGTAGATTATTTACAGGGCTATGCCGTTGGCAGGCCATATCCCATCGAGGATTTCCGGCAACGCATTCTTCATATTGCCGCCTGATTTATGTCCATGGATGGACGGTATTTCGCAAGGAGCCA
>CAZNYF010000012.1:0-32469 GCA_964577195.1 uncultured Thiotrichales bacterium
ATTAACGGGTTGGGATATCAATGAGATTCGTAAAAAAATCGGCATGAATACACCCCAGGGTCGTGATGATGACAAACCAGTCAAACCCAACCCGTGGTGGAGAAAGCTCTGGAAAGATGATGTGTAAAACTCTATCCATCTATCATCAATAAGCAACTGCTTATGGTCATTATATAGACATAAGCAGTTGAATTAACAGGAATTATCAAAGATGTTTAGTAGTAAATTAGCACTCTCTAGCAAAGAGTGCTAAAATGCCGTCATTCTTTTGAATTTAGCGGGGATATCAATGACTAAAGCCTTACAACTTAGAGCTGATAACTTTCCTGTGCCACTTGGCAATCTGGAAACCTACATGCATGCAGCGCACGAGCTTCCGGTATTGAGCCGCGAAGACGAGCAAGCGCTGGCGATTGATTTACGCGACAACAACAACCTTGAATCTGCGCGCCGCTTGGTGATGCATAACCTGCGGTTTGTCGTTAAAATTGCGCGTGGCTATAACGGCTACGGACTGCCACTTGGCGATCTGGTTCAAGAAGGTAACATCGGCTTGATGAAATCTATCAAGCGTTTTGATCCAGAGAAGCAAGTGCGCTTGGTATCGTTCGCCGTTCACTGGATTCGTGCTGAAATTCACGAGTATATTCTGCGTAACTGGCGCATCGTTAAAGTTGCAACTACCAAAGCGCAGCGTAAATTATTTTTTAATTTACGTCGCAGCAAAAAGCGTCTTGCCTGGTTAAATCAGGAAGAGGTCAATGCTGTCGCAGCTGATCTGGGCGTAAAGCCAGAAGAAGTGACAGAAATGGAATCCCGCCTCACCGGTGCGGACCTTGGTTTTGATTTACAAAACAGCGATGATGACGATAACTTTTCATCACCCGTTGCGTATCTCACTCACGATAATGCCGATCCAGCAGAATCAGTAGAAGCTGCTGACTGGTCTTCGCACAATAATGCGCTTTTAGGCGAAGCAATGACTTCTCTTGACGATCGTAGTCGCGATATTTTAAAGCGCCGCTGGTTAACCGATAAAAAGGAAACACTGCATAAACTTGCTGATGAGTACGGCATTTCCGCAGAACGCATCCGGCAACTGGAAAGCAACGCGATGAAAAAACTACGCGAGTCTATTGCGGCTTAAAAAACTATTTCGTTGAATCCGTAGGATGTGCCGAGCGACAGCGAAGCGCATCTCTTTACAGAAGATACACATTAAGACAAGGCACTGGCTAAAACCAGTGCCTTTTTTAATTCAACCTAACCAAAGTTAAGAACTTCCGCCTGGTCGAAGGCGATCACGATATAGATTGCAAAATCCCCGGCATCGGAGCCGCGAAACTGAAATCAGAATTTGTTAAAAAGATTTAGTGTTTTAGGTTTCAAGGTGGTTCTAATTAAATTCTGCAATTACCGGCGCATGATCAGAAGGCCTTTCTAATTTTCTCGGTTCTTTATCAACGACTGAACTCTGGCAAATTTTTGTCATCGCATCACTAGCCAAAATTAAGTCTATTCTAAACCCTCTGTTTCTTCTAAAAGCCAGTTGGCGATAATCCCACCAGGAATAGATTTTTTCTGGTTGATCAAAAAGCCTAAAAGTATCGGTAAACCCAAGGTCTATAATTCTTTCAAGCGCATCTCTTTCCAGTACGGAGCAAAGAATTCTCTCTGTGGGTTTTTCGGGATTATAGAGATCTCGATCTTCAGGGACGATATTAAAATCACCCAGAACAATATAGTTGTCGTGATTCTTTTTATCCGCTTCAATAAATTCTGTGACTTTGTCTAGCCAGTTTAATTTGTATTCAAATTTTTCTGATTCAAGTTCTGCACCGTTAACAACATATAAATTTAATACCCGCACACCATCAATTGTTGCAGCCATAATTCTACGTTGCGGGTCATCTAAGTTGGGTACATCGGTGACAATATCTTTGCAGGGGTTTTTACTGATTATCGCTACGCCATTGTAGGTTTTTTGTCCTGCATAGCTAACGTTGTAGCCGGTAGCCTCTATTTCTTCTTTGGGAAAATTTTCATCGAGTAATTTTGTTTCCTGCAGTGCAAGCACATCTGGATTAGCAGATTCCAACCAATCAAGTACATGCGGTAATCGAACTTTTAACGAATTAACATTCCAGGATGCAATTTTCATAGTTTATTCTTCCCTATATTTAGGCTGCTTTTAATCCGCTATGTTTTAGTAATGCTTCGATACTTGGCTCTCTGCCTCTGAAAGCTTTGAACGATTCCATTGCATCACGAGAGCCACCGACTTCCAATATGTTACGGAGAAAAGCTTCTCCTACCTCTGGATTAAACAAGCCTTCTTCTTCAAATTTGGCATAGGCATCTGCGGATAGTACTTCTGCCCACTTGTAGCTGTAATAACCGGCTGCATAACCGCCACCAAATATATGACTAAAGCCATGTGGGAAGCGATTATAATCGGGCGTTTTAATAACGGAAACCTGCTCGCGAACTTCGTTAAGAATTTCCATAACACGTGCGCCCTTAGCTGGATCATATTCGCTATAGAGTCGCATATCAAAAATGGAAAATTCCAGCTGGCGAATCATTTGCATCGCTGCCTGAAAGTTTTTGCTGTTGATGAGTTTTTTATATAAATCATCTGGCAATGTTTTACCCGTTTTGTAATGCTTGGCAAACATGTCCAGCACTTCGCGTTCCCAGCACCAGTTTTCCATAAATTGGCTGGGCAGTTCTACCGCATCCCATTCTACCCCGCTAATACCAGCAACATCGCTGTAATCTATGCGGGTGAGCATGTGGTGCAGACCATGACCGAATTCGTGGAATAAGGTAATGACTTCATCGTGAGTGAATAGTGCTGGTTTATCGCCCACTGGAGGACTTGAATTACAGGTCATGTACGCGACGGGGGTTTGGGTTCCTGCGGCTGTAACCCGGCGGGAAAGACATTCATCCATCCATGCCCCGCCGCGTTTGTTTTTGCGAGCATAGAGATCTAAATAGAATTGCGCCTGTAGATCTCCGTTGCGATCATGGATGTCATAAAAACGGACATCTTTATGCCAGGTTTCAACATCGTCTCGCGGAGAGATCTTTACTTGGTAGAGCTTTTCAACCAGTTCAAACAGACCCGGAACAACTTTATCTACCGGAAAATATGGCTTTAGATCTTCTTGTGACAAATCATAATAGCTGCCTTTCATCTTCTCGCTGATGTAAGTGACATCCCAGGCTTGTACGTGTTCAATACCGAGCACGCCTTTGGCGAAGTTTTTGAGGTCTGCAAACTCAGTTTCAGCCTGCTGTTTACTGCGAGTGGTTAGATCGTTGAGAAAATCCATGACGTCAGCTGGAGATTTCGCCATCTTTTTTGCCAGTGAGCGTTCGGCAAAATTATTGAACCCCAGCAATTTAGAGATTTCATGCTTGAGCGCGAGAAGGTCTTCGATAACCTGTGAGTTATCCCAGTCAGGGTTTTCGCCCTGGTCCGAAGCCCGCGTGGCAAAAGCTCTGTATACTTCTTCACGCAGTTGCCGATTGTCTGCATAAGTCATAATTGCAATATAGAAAGGGAACTGTAAAGTGGCTACCCCGCCTTGGAGGTCACGACTTCCGGCTTCCTGCTCGAACATTTCCAAGGCACTTTCCGGTAGGCCATGCAATTCTTCCTGATCAGGAAAATGCTTGCTCCAGGCATTCGTTGCATCAAGAATATGTTCTTCGAACTTCGCCGATAAATCACTTAATTTCTTTGATATGTCAGCATAACGCTTCTTTTTATTGGTATTTAAATCGACGCCACTAAGACGAAATTCGCGTAAAGTGTTATCTAATACTTTTTTCTGAGCTTGATCCAGGCTTGCATATTCGGAAGAATTGACAATGGATTGATAGGCATCGAATAGTGCTCTATTTTGCCCCATTTCAGTGCCGTACTCGCTGAGCATTGGTAGGCATTGGTTGTACACTTCGCGCAGCTCTGGTGAATTGGTGACGGAGTTGAGATGCCGAACCGGTGACCAAGCTCTCGATAAACGATCTTCATTGGCATCCAGTGGCTCCACCAAAGTTTCCCAAGTTGGTGGTGATGTTTGCTCTAAAACCTGTTTTAAACTCTCTCTGTTTTCCTGCAAAATTTGTTCTATCGCTGGAACAACATGCTCTGGTTTAATTTTGTTAAAACTCGGTAATCCATCAGTTGCTAAAAGCGGATTTTCCATTATCACTGCCCCTAAATTTAAGTCTGTTTTTTTTGTGCTAATTAAGTTTCAATCAATCTTTAATTTTAAACATCAAGGTTTGTAACCTCTAAAGCATTCTGCTCTATAAACGCTCTTCTCGGCTCAACCTGATCACCCATAAGGGTTGTAAATATGGCATCTGCGGAGACGGCATCTTCAATTTTCACCTGAAGCATACGACGAGTTTCTGGGTCCATGGTCGTATCCCAGAGCTGATCCGCATTCATTTCACCCAGACCTTTATAACGTTGAATATTTAAACCACGACGGGATTGCTTGTCGAGCCAGGTGACCACTTCATCAAACCGCTCTACTGGCTGCTTTTTATCCCCACGCTGGATGTACGCGCCTTCGCTAAGGAGGCCGTCTAGGCTATCCGCAAGATCTCTTAAGTATTTGTATTCATTAGATAAAAAGAAATCCTGGCCGAGTTTAAACTGGCGTACTACACCATGTTCGCGGCGATCAATGAGCAACCGTGCAGTATCTTCATCCGTTGCTTCAACCTTGAATTCGTAGTGCACAGCTTGATTTCGATTATCTTTGAAAGGTTCCAATAATGCTTTTGCCCAGGACTCCATAGCAGGGACATTACTTAAATCTGCTTCCTTCATCGGTTGAGTAAAACGCATTTGCTGTAAAACTTCTTTCGGGTAACGTCGAGACATTCTTTCTATGGTGCTATTGACCACTTTATAGCTCTTTACCAGCGCCTCGAATGCCTGTTGACTAATGGCCGGTGAATTAGAATCTAGATGCAGCGCGGCACCATCTAAAGCATAGTTTATAAGCAATGCTTCCAGCTCATTGTCATCCTTAACATATTGTTCTTGCTTGCCTTTTTTCAGTTTGTAGAGAGGTGGCTGGGCAATATAGATATGCCCTCTCTCAACAATTTCTGGCATTTGACGATAGAAGAAAGTTAGCAATAAGGTACGAATATGCGACCCATCCACATCCGCATCGGTCATGATGATAATACGGTGATAGCGAAGCTTATCCGGATCATATTCATCTTTACCGATACCACAACCTAGTGCAGTAATTAACGTGCCCACTTCCACCGAGGAGAGCATTTTGTCGAACCGGGCTTTTTCAACATTGAGGATTTTACCTTTTAATGGAAGAATCGCTTGTGTACGACGATCCCTTCCCTGTTTGGCAGAGCCTCCGGCTGAGTCGCCCTCCACTATGTAGATTTCTGAGAGTGCAGGATCTTTTTCCTGACAATCTGCTAACTTGCCGGGTAATCCGGCAATATCCAATGCGCCTTTGCGACGTGTCATTTCACGCGCTTTTCTGGCTGCATCTCTGGCGCGTGCAGCCTCTATAATTTTACTGGTAATCGAGCGTACTTCAGCTGGGTTCTCCAACAAAAATTCTTGCAGACGTTCATGCAAGCCGGATTCAACAACACTCTTAACCTCAGAGGAAACCAGTTTATCTTTGGTTTGCGAGGAAAACTTGGGGTCGGGAACTTTGACAGAAACAACGGCTGTCAATCCTTCCCTCGCATCATCTCCTGTTGTTGAAACCTTGTTCTTCTTTAAAACACCCTCTCGCTCCATATATTGATTAAGCGTTCGCGTTAAGCCAGCACGAAAGCCTGCAAGGTGGGCTCCGCCATCTTTTTGGGGGATATTATTGGTAAAGCAGAAGATATTTTCTTGATAAGAATCATTCCACTGCATGGCTACGTCTAGAGTAATACCGTCTTTTTCAGATTGAATATTGATAACAGTAGGATGCAATGGGGTTTTATTGGCATTTAAATGTTCGACAAACGCGACAATTCCGCCTTCGTATTCGAACACGTCGCTTTTCTGACTTCTTTCATCTTCCAGGACAATCCGCACCCCGGAATTCAAAAAGGATAGCTCTCGTAAACGCTTAGCTAAAATATCATAGCGGTATTCGGTAATGGCAAATATTTCAGTCGATGGCTTGAACCAGACTTTAGTCCCGGTTCTATCGGAATCACGCACAGCTTCCATTGGTGCAACCGGATCACCTAACTTATAGGTTTGCTTGTGAACCTTGCCATCGCGATAAATGGTCAACTTGAGCTCTTCGGATAATGCATTAACCACAGATATACCTACACCGTGAAGACCGCCCGAAACTTTGTAGGAATTATCATCAAATTTACCGCCAGCGTGAAGCACGGTCATGATGACTTCAGCTGCGGAAATCCCCTCTTCTGGATGGATATCCACTGGAATTCCACGACCATCATCAAAAACAGAAACTGAATTATCGCTGTGTAGTACAACTTTTATCTCTGAACAATGACCGGCTAGCGCTTCATCTATCGAGTTATCAACCACCTCAAAAACCATGTGATGCAAACCTGTGCCGTCATCTGTATCACCGATATACATTCCTGGCCGCTTTCGAACGGCTTCGAGTCCCTTAAGAACTTTTATATTCGACGAGTCGTAAGTATTTTCTGACATCAGTATTCCACAGTCTGGCTAGTGATTTTAGGTTTGGTGTTGAGAATGTTTCACGTGAAACATTGGAGTTATTCTACTGGCTACTATTATATCACCTATAGCATCAGAAACCCTAGACAGGGCTTTTGGTGCCACTCTATCTAGTCTGACTCAACTTCCCCATGTTTCACGTGAAACATTTTTGATTTTTTTTGGGGGTCAAAAAGTATCTTGCTTTTATCAACAGAGGTGATGAACGTCTGTAAATTTAGTTTTGAAACAACAGTAAGTACTTTACCAAGTCTCTTTTGATCCAACTCAGAACCAAGATCGTCTAACAATAATAAACAAGTTTTCTGAGTGTCTTGTATGAATATCTGGCTTTGAGCTAGTTTAAGTAACAAGGTGACATGTTTAATTTGGCCTCGTGACGCAAACTTAGCGGCGTCTTTAGCCATGTATCGAGTTTCAAAATCCGCCCGATGCGGGCCTCCGTAGGTGAATCCTAGTCGCCTATCCCTTTCTAGATTATTGTGAATTTCATCATCCAATGTCTTCGATGGGCTCCATCCTTGCTTGTATAACAAATCAATCTTTGATGCCTCGCCGAGTGAGTCAGCTAACTCAGGTAATAATTTAAGCAATCCTTCGAGATAAGTTTTTCTTACTTCGGTAATGTAGTTGCCAGATTCTATGAGTATCTGATCCCAACTTTGTACCTCTAATTTTGAGAGATGTTTTTTAAGTGCTGCGTTGCGTTGCGATAATGCGCGTTTATATTTCTTCCATTGGTCGCGGAAAAACCGATCCGAGAAATACAAACCCCAATCGAGGAAAGCTCTTCTATGGCTGGGCTCTCCTGTGAGTAGGTCAAATGAGCCGGGGTGAACTGTCTGAACGGGTAAATGAGCAGATAAAGCACTCATTGACGTGACTGGATCGTTATTCAGTTTCCCGATGGTGGTTGAGTGAGTACGCTCAATGGCAAGAGCTACTTGCCGCTCTCTATCAACTGTCACACCTCGTACAACAAATGAATTATTTTCGTATTGAATCAACTCTCTAGATGATGAACCACGGAACGAGCGCCCATGTGAAAGTACGTGTATAGCTTCGAGAATACTGGTTTTACCCGCGCCATTCTGCCCGTAAAACAAATTGAAACCGGGAACGGGGGCAAACTCTACTGAAGACAAGTTACGGAAATGGTGTATAACGAGCTTCTGAAGCTCCATCAATCTGTACCTTTCACACCCAAGGATTTGGCTAAAAGATACATGCTATAAATAAAGATTAAAGACGCATTGGCATAACGACATAACGCACGTCGCTTATCTCAGGGTCACGAATCAAGGCACTTGAATTTGGATCTTGAATCGAAATTTGCAATGACTCGGTCTGGATAGTGTTACAAATATCTAGGAGGTATTGAACATTGAAACCAACTTCCAGAGCGTCTCCGGAATAGTCCACTTCCATTTCTTCCTTAGCTTCTTCTTGCTCGGAGTTGTGTGCCTGCAGTGTGAGCTTATTATCTTCCAACTTAAGACGAATACCACGGTATTTTTCATTGGAAAGAATTGCTGCCCGCTGCAAAGCTTCTCTAAATTCTACTCGATCAACAACAGCCTGATTATCAGATTCGTCTGGAATTACGCGATTATAATCAGGGAACCGCCCATCAATTAGTTTGGAAACCAACGCTTTCGTTTCTGTTTGTATTTTTATTTGGCTGGAGCCAATGGTCACAGTCACATCGCCTTCTTCATCTGCAATCAACCTTTGTAGCTCGGTGATTCCCTTTCTCGGAACGATCACTTGCTGCCTGTCTTCGATCTCCAGAGAAATGGGCGATTCACAAAAAGCTAACCGATGTCCGTCTGTCGCGACTGCTTTAAGCCCCGAACTATCCAGCTCGAGTAACAGCCCGTTGAGGTAGTAACGGACATCTTGATTGGCCATTGAAAACCCTGTTCTGTTCACCAGATTGGTTAAAACAGATGCGGGTATTGGAAAAGACGTCGATGCGCCAGAAACAGATTGAATGGTAGGAAAATCATCAGCAGGGAGACAGGCCAAAGTAAATCGACTCGAACCAGCTTTTAATATTGCTTTCTCGTCATTAGCATCAAGATGCAGATCGCGGCTTTCTGGCAGATTCTTACAGATATCCAGTAGCTTACGCGCTGGCAACGCCGCCTTACCTTCTGTTTTTATACTGGTTTGAATCTCGGCTTGTAAAGTGATCTCCAGATCAGTTGCGGTTAAGCTCAGAGTGTTGTTTTCTGCAATGAGCAAGACATTGGCTAGCATGGGCATGGTTTGTCTTCGCTCGATTGCGCCAATCACACTTTGTAGTGGATTGAGCAAATCGTTTCTTTTGATGCTTAGTTCGATCATCTTCTCTTTAATAATATAAGTTATATATAAAGCTTATTACTACTATTATTAGCAACGCTATAATATGTTAATAAGTCTATTTATCTGAATTAATTCAGATAGTTACCTTCAGTTTTCTTCTGAGTAAACAGTCAAGAACCCAGTTTGCAGCTTGTATAATTCCTGTGGATAAAAGTTGAATAACATTGGGCTTAAATCTTATCCAAGTTTTATCCACAGTCTTCTTAAGAGCTTATTCAATGAGACAAAATACGCGTTAAATTTGAATAATCTTCATCGAAACGACTGTCCTCCTTTCTAAATTCTTTCACTTTTCTACAGGCATGCAAAACGGTTGTGTGGTCACGTCCGCCGAAAGACTCTCCTATTTCCGGCAAACTGTGGTTGGTGAGTTCTTTGGATAACGCCATTCCCATTTGTCGAGGCCGGGTAATTGATCGGCTCCTGCTTGGAGAATGTAAATCCTTGACGCGAATTTTAAAGTATTCTGCAACAGTTTTCTGAATATTTTCCAGGGTGACCATTTTATCTTGCGCCACCAGCAAATCGCGCAGGGTTTCTTTGGCAAATTCCAGGGTGATTTCCTGTCCGGTAAAACGAGCGTTGGCGGTAACTCTGCGCAATGCTCCTTCAAGTTCGCGGATATTCGAGCGAATTCGTTCAGCCATTAAAAAAGCGACTTCTGATGGTAGTGGTTGCCCAAATTGCTCGGCCTTTTTTTGTAGGATCGCTACCCGGGTTTCGAGTTCTGGTGGGTCGATTGAGACGGTTAAACCCCAACCAAAGCGTGATTTTAAGCGCTCTTCGAGGCCATCAACTTCTTTGGGATAGCGATCAGAGGTGAGCACGACTTGACGCTCACCTTCCAGTAAAGCATTGAAAGTATGGAAGAACTCTTCTTGTGAGCGTTCTTTGCCAGCAAAAAACTGAATATCGTCAATGAGCAGCGCATCAACGGAGCGATAATATTTCTTAAAAGCGTCTATCTTATTGTTTTGTAGCGCTTTTACCATATCAGCAACAAACCTTTCAGAAGACAGGTAAATAACTTTAGCATCTTTTTTTTGCTTCAGGATTTTATTGCCGATGGCATACATGAGATGTGTTTTGCCGAGCCCCACCCCACCATAAATAAACAGGGGGTTATACGCTGTACCGGGTTCTTCAGCTGTTTGGCTGGCGGCAGCGCGAGCGAGTTGATTGGATTTACCTTCGATAAAGTTATCGAAGGTAAAAGAGGTATTGAGATTGTTGAAGAATCTTGATGAAGTCTTAGCTGCTGGAACAGCGCTATTATGATTGAACTCGGGTTTGGTAGCCGGTGCGCGGTTGGTGATCGATTCGGTGCCAACTTCAATGACTACGCGCTGGGCGGCATCACCAGTTAGCTCTGCTGCTAGTGAAGATATCAGTGAGTGGAACTGGTTATTCAGCGTATCGACTACAAATCGATTTGGCGCGAGCAGGGTTAACACACCAGATTGCTCATGCGCCTGAAGCGGCCTGATCCAGGTGCTAACTTCCTGTTCTGATAGTTGCGCTTCCAGCCGCTCAATACATTGCCGCCAGAGTTGGCTCATGAGTTTTAGGGGAATCCTCTAATATTTTATGTGTTAATGGGTCTAAACAGTCGTTAGATTATTATCTGGTTGTTGACCGAGAAGCTATAATCATAATCCTATTTGAATGCCAGTAACAGCCTAAATTTGGCGTGTCATACTGGGGTGGTTTCTAATATTAAAATAAGTGCTTGATTGACAAAAGTTGCTGCTAACGTTACTCTCGCGCGCCATTTGAATTTAAGAAATCGACCGGTAACAAGCTATGAAAAGAACCTATCAACCCAGCAGAATCAAACGTGCTCGCACGCATGGTTTTAGAGCACGTATGAGTACCGTTGGTGGTCGAAAGGTGATCAGAGCACGTCGCGCCAAAGGCCGTGCCAAACTCACTCCTTAGTCAAGACAGGGAAAACCCAACAGGTTTTCCTAAAAACGCTCGATTGTTGGCTGCACATCAGTACAGCCGAGTGTTTGCCAATGCCAAAGCTTTTCGCGATCCATTGTTTACATTGTTAGCCAGAACCAGTGAGGCAGATTCTGCCCGATTGGGTTTGGTGATCGCTAAAAAGAAAGTCAAGTTAAGTGTCCAGCGCAATCGAATCAAGCGCGTTGCTAGAGAATCATTCAGACTAGAACGCCACCAATTGCCGTTACTGGATATAATTCTCATCGCAGGTCGAGGCATGGATAGAGCTGACAACGGCGCGCTGAGCAAGGCTTTTAAACGGCAATGGCATAAAATGTCCAGCTTTTACGCCTCCACCCCCCCTTCTTCAACTTAAACCAGGTTTAACCATTATGGATAGCCAACGGCCATTCCTTTATTTATCGCTACTCTTTTTGGGATTTCTTGTTTGGCAAGCCTGGCAGACAGATCATGCGCCACCCCCTCCGGTGGTCGAAACTATAGCCAGTAACCCTGCGGCAGCGCAGCAATCTGTTACTGTTGGAGCAGATGTTCCAGAATCTTCAGCAGCTTCAGTGGTTAGCTCGCAAGCAGTGCCGACAGCAGCGGCAACCACCGTATCAACTGCTGATTTAATTCACATCAAAACAGATGTCCTGGATGTCACCATCAGCACCCGTGGTGGAGATATCGTTTCACTCAAATTGCCTTCATATCCCGTTAGTCTGAAACAAAAAGACACACCATTAACGTTTTTCAGCGCAGAAGAACCCTATATTGCCCAGTCAGGTTTATTGCATGATAAAACAGGGAGTAATGCGGCCTCGCGTGCGCCCAATCACTATGCGATCTATGAATCCGCCCAAAGTTCGTACGAGCTAACCGATCAAAATGAATTACGCGTACCACTGAGATGGATCAGCGAAGACGGTATTGCTGTTGAAAAAGTCTTTACTTTCCGTCCAGGGCAATTTGTGATTGATGTTGATTATCAAATACAGAATGGTTCCGATACCGATTGGGTCGGGCGTCAATACAATCAGCTACGACGTGGTGAAGTTGAATCGGAAGGCAGCATGTTTGCACCCCATTCTTTTACAGGAGGTGCTTACTACACCGGAAAATTTGAAAAGCTCAAGTTTGACGATATGCTGGAAGAACCCTTAAAGCAAACCGTCACTGGTGGTTGGGTAGCAATGTTGCAGCACTATTTTGTTTCTGCCTGGATCCCGAGTACTTCGGAACAATCGAGCAAGCTGTATTCAAAAGTTGTCAATGGAACCACCGGCAACGAATATATTTTAGGTATGAGTTCTGCTGAATCGAATCTTATTGCAGCGGGTCAAACGGGTTCTTTTAGTTCGCGTTTATACGCTGGGCCAAAGCTACAAGATGATATGGCAAAATTGATACCAGGCCTTGAGCTGACCATAGATTACGGAATATTCACCATATTTTCTAAGCCACTTTTTTGGACATTGTCAAAAATTCATGATGTTGTTGGCAACTGGGGCTGGTCAATTATTTTACTCACTATTTTAATTAAAGCCGTATTCTTTAAACTCTCAGAAGCCAGTTATCGATCCATGGCGAAAATGAGACTAGTCGCACCGAAAATTAAAGGTCTAAAAGAGCGATTTGGTGATGATAAGCAAGGCCATCAAAAAGCCATGATGGAATTGTATAAAAAAGAGAAGATCAATCCTCTTGGCGGTTGTTTACCTATTTTAATTCAGATCCCGGTATTTATTGCTTTGTACTGGGTGCTGATCGAAGCAGTAGAATTACGTCAGGCACCTTGGGCCTTGTGGATTCAGGATTTATCGATAAAAGACCCTTTGTTTATCCTGCCGGTAATCATGGGTGTTTCGATGTTTGTGCAGCAAAAACTCAATCCACCGCAGCCTGATCCGATGATGCAAAAAATGATGATGGCAATGCCCTTTGTATTCACCATCTTTTTTGCCTTTTTTGCTTCCGGTCTGGTGCTTTACTGGGTGGTGAATAATCTGCTTTCTATTTCGCAGCAGTGGTATATCACTCGCAGTATAGAAAATGAAAGTAAGAAGACCTGATATTAATTGATCAGAACCTTGCTTTTATATTAATTTAAAGCGGGACTTTAGAAGCCACCCTTGAGCCAGACGGATACGATTACAGCAATAGCGACACCAGCCGGTCGAGGTGGTGTTGGTATTGTGCGGATATCTGGCTCACTGGTTTCAAGTATTGCGAAACACATTCTTAATCGAGAAGTTGTGCAGCCACGGTTGGCTGCCTACCGTCAATTTTTAGATCAAAACGGCGTTACGATAGATGAAGGTATCGCGCTGTATTTCCCGGCACCAAATTCATTTACTGGCGAAGATGTTCTAGAGTTACAGGGGCATGGCGGCCCAGTAATTCTCGACCTGATTTTGCAACGCTGTATCGCACTGGGTGCAAGGATTGCGCGACCGGGAGAGTTCTCAGAAAGAGCATTTCTTAACGATAAAATTGACCTCGCTCAAGCAGAAGCTATTGCCGATTTAATCGACAGCGGATCCGCAAAAGCCGCCAGGTCTGCAATGCGTTCCCTGCAAGGTGAGTTTTCAAACAAAGTGAATTCACTGGTCGATACGCTGATTAATTTAAGGCTGCATATAGAAGCAGCGCTGGACTTTCCAGAAGAAGAAATCGATTTTCTATCTGATGCTACAATCACCCGCAAATTTGAAAAATTAGAAGCAGAAATTTCTCTGGTATTTGAAAAATCCAGACAGGGAAGCTTATTACGCGAAGGCCTTAATCTGGTTATCGTTGGCCAACCTAACGCTGGTAAATCCAGTTTACTCAATCGCCTTGCGGGAAGAGATGCCGCTATTGTTACCCACATTCCTGGCACCACCCGAGATGTATTAAAAGAATATATTCAAATAGATGGTATGCCACTGCATATTTTGGATACAGCCGGGCTGCGAGATAGTGTAGATATTGTCGAACAAGAAGGCATTAAAAGAACCTGGAAAGAAATTCAGCAAGCCGATTTAATCGTTCTCCTGATCGATGACAGCAGCGGGTTTAATCAGCAAGATCAAATAATCCTGGATCAGTTACCGCCACGCCTACCGGTATTGCGAGTCCACAATAAAATTGATATCAGCCAACATGCCGCTGGAAAGTCACAATCAGAAATCTACCTCTCCGCTAAAACGGGTGAAGGCTTTACCGAACTAGAAAGCGAACTGAAAAAAATCATTGGCTATCAGGAAGATGCAGAAGGATTAATTATTGCCAGGCGCAGACACCTGGATGCTCTGGAAACCGCAAGCAAAGAAATCACCACAGCACAAATTCAGTTAGTCAAAAATCAGGCCGGTGAGCTGGTTGCTGAACATTTACGAGTAGCCCAGAATGCATTAAGCACCATCACCGGAAAATTTACAGCGGATGATTTGTTAGGAGAAATATTTTCATCTTTTTGTATTGGTAAATAATAGCCAATCTCGCTAAGTTAAGTAAAAAAGCCAACTCCCCTTTTTTGGGAAGTCTGTAAAATTCTCAAATAAGGGGAGTTGGCTGATATTACGGCGCTTAGCTGGTAGGCAGATTGAGCGCCTTCGCAACGCCCTCTCCGTAAGCAGAGTCAGCTTGCATGCAATTAGCAATATGACGCTTTTGTACCTCAAGATCTGCTCCACCTACGGAACGAGCGGTATTTTCAAACAATACTTGCTGTTGGTGTTTATCCATTATTCTGAATAAGTCACCCGCTTGTGTGAAGTAGTCTTGATCATCTTCACGATGGTTCCAATTGTCCATATCACCATTTAAGGCAAGCGGCGGTTCCTTGTTCTCTGGTTGTTCTTGCCATTCTCCCAGGCTATTAGGTTCATAACCTGGGGTGCTTCCATGATTACCATCAATTCGCATAGCGCCATCGCGATGAAAGCTGTGAACAGGACAGCGTGGTGCGTTCACGGGGATTTGAGCATGGTTAACGCCTAACCGGTAACGCTGGGCATCACCATAGGAGAACAAACGTCCTTGCAGCATTTTGTCAGGAGAAAAGCCTATACCCGGTACTATCGCTCCCGGATTAAAGGCTGCTTGTTCAACTTCTGCGTGGTAGTTATCAGGGTTACGATTAAGCTCTAATACGCCGACATCGATCAGCGGATAATCCTTATGCGACCACACCTTAGTTAAATCAAAAGGGTGGAAACGATAATCTTGCGCTTCATTTTCCGGCATGATCTGTATTTTAAAGTCCCAACGTGGGAAAGCACCTTTCTCGATACTTTCATACAGGTCTTTTTGATGACTCTCCCGATCTTTACCGACTAACATTTCTGCTTCGCTATCGGTTATATTTTCAATGCCTTGCTGTGTTTTGAAATGAAATTTCACCCAATATCGTTCATTATCAGCATTGATAAAGCTAAAGGTATGACTACCAAAGCCGTGCATATGTCGATAGGTACGTGGATTACCCCGGTCGCTCATCAGGATGGTAACTTGATGCAAAGCTTCAGGTAGTAAAGTCCAAAAGTCCCAGTTGTTTTGTGCGCTTCGCATATTCGTTCGTGGATCACGTTTAACGGCGTGGTTAAGATCGGGAAACTTCAATGGGTCTTTGAGGAAAAACACCGGGGTGTTGTTACCAACCATATCCCAGTTACCTTCTTCGGTATAAAATTTCAACGCAAAGCCTCGAATATCACGTTCTGCATCAGCAGCACCGCGCTCACCCGCAACGGTAGAAAAGCGAGCGAAAATATCCGTTTTTTTACCCACCTCAGAAAACAATTTAGCTTTTGTATATTGACTAATATCGTGCGTAACTGTGAATGTTCCGAAAGCACCAGACCCTTTTGCATGCATTCTTCGCTCGGGAATTACTTCTCTATCAAAGTGGGCTAGTTTTTCCAAAAACCAGACATCTTGAAGCAACATCGGTCCTCGGGCGCCGGCCGTTAGTACGTTTTGGTTATCCGCAACGGGACAACCATTTGTCATGGTCAACTTGGATTTTTTACTCATTGTCGGTCTCCGAATTTAGGTTTATTTGTACAACATTGTGATTGCTGAGACAGGATAATAGAGCCGTTTTTGTTTTTAGTAAAATGAATTAATTTGATAATATCAATCGGTTTATACGAACTAAGTAGAGATTACGGTTACAGAGGATTTCACCTTGATATGAGTTTAGATTTCGTTAGAGCGCGGATTACACTGTCGTTCAATGTAATCGGTTATTATACGGTTTTAGTTTTTGAACTTGTGAACGTGAAGTATCCAGATAAATTTGAGGTTATTGTGATCGGCGGCGGTCATGCAGGGGTTGAAGCGGCACTGGCAGCGGCACGTATGGGGCGACGAACTCTGTTGCTGACGCACAATATTGAAACCATTGGCCAGATGAGTTGCAACCCGGCTATTGGCGGTATCGGTAAGGGCCATTTGGTAAAGGAAATCGACGCACTTGGTGGAGCGATGGCGCTTGCCGCAGATCGCGGCGGGATTCAGTTCAGAATTCTTAATCGGCGCAAAGGCCCCGCGGTACGGGCGACTCGGGCGCAGGCAGACCGGGTTTTGTATAAGGCGGCGATTCGCTCGATGGTGGAGAATCAGCCAAACCTAAGTTTTTTCCAACAATCAGTTGATGACTTGATCGTCGAAGGCGAGCGTGTTGTTGGCGTGCGTACTCAGTTTGGCCTGGAATTTTATGCGACCACCGTGGTGCTTACTGTAGGCACATTTCTCGGTGGGCAGATTCATGTCGGTGAAACCCAGCACAGTGGAGGCCGAGCGGGTGATGCGGCTTCCAATGCGCTGGCAGAAAGATTACGCGCGCTACCCTTCCGCGTGGATCGATTGAAAACAGGAACTCCGCCGCGAATTGATAGCCGCACTGTTGATTATTCCAAGCTGCAGGAGCAACCGGGAGATCAGCCGACTCCGGTATTCTCGTTTCGCGGCTCGGTGGACGATCATCCTCGGCAGGTTTCCTGCCACATTACTTATACCAATCGCGTCACTCATGAGATTATTCATAGTGGGCTGGATCGCTCGCCAATGTATAGCGGTCAGATTGAAGGGGTCGGGCCCCGCTACTGCCCTTCTATCGAAGATAAGATTGTTCGATTTGCAGATAAAGACAGCCATCAGATTTTTATCGAACCGGAAGGTCTCAACACACACGAGGTCTACCCTAACGGTATTTCCACCAGCCTGCCGTTTGACGTACAGCTCGATTTCATACGCTCAATCGATGGTTTTGAAAAAGCCCACATCACCCGCCCCGGGTACGCAATTGAATATGATTTTTTCGATCCGCGGGATCTCAAGCCGACACTGGAAACCAAACATATTGAAAATCTGTTTTTTGCAGGCCAGATCAACGGTACTACTGGCTACGAAGAAGCGGCTGCGCAGGGCTTACTTGCAGGCTTGAATGCAGCACGAAAAGTCACCGATGCTGAACCCTGGTGGCCAAAACGCAGTGAAGCCTATCTGGGCGTTTTGGTTGATGATTTGGTCACGCAAGGCACGGCCGAGCCCTACCGGATGTTTACCAGCCGGGCTGAATATCGGTTGTTGCTGCGAGAAGATAATGCTGATCAACGACTAACAGAAATTGGTCATCAAATGGGACTGGTCGCAGAAGATCATTGGCGAGCTTGTAGTGAAAAACGCGAAGCGGTAGAGCTTGAAAAGCAGCGCCTGCATGATATCTGGGTTCATCCCGGCAAGGTCTCGCAGCAGGAAGTTGATACTTTGCTCGATGGTGCATTGTCTAAAGAGGCGCGCTTGGAAGATCTGTTGCGCCGTCCCGATATGAATTATCAAAAGTTGCTGCAAATCAAGGCGGCGCAGCCTGGCGTGACTGACCCCAAAATTTCTTCACAAGTAGAAATCGAGGTAAAATACGCTGGCTATATTAAGCGCCAGCAGGAAGATATTGCGCGCGCCAGTAGAAACGAATCAGCAGTTATTCCTTTGGATACTAACTATAAAAATGTTTCCGGTCTCTCCAATGAAGTGGTACAGAAATTTACCGATCATCGACCCGGGACCATTGGCCAGGCATCGAGAATTCCTGGCGTTACACCTGCGGCAATATCAATCATGTTGATTCATCTGAAAAAGCATCAACGCAAAGCCTGTGCCTGAGACGCCTCGGGAGAAACTGGTCTGCGGGTTGGAAAAACAGGCTATTGCTTATTCACCTGAGCAGGTGGATGTGTTGATTCAATTTATCGAGCTGATTAAGCGGTGGAATAGAATTGATAATCTGACGGCTATTGATGATCTCGGCGAAATGGTTTCTCGCCACCTTTTAGATAGTCTTGCATTGTTACCGCATCTCGAGGACTCAATGCTGGATGTCGGTTCTGGTGCAGGTTTGCCAGGTATTCCGCTGGCAATTATGCGGCCCGAATGTAAAATTACTCTGCTTGACGCAAGTGCCAAGCGGGTGCGTTTTTTGCATCAGGTCATCAGTACTTTGCAATTGCAACAAGTGACGGCAGTGCATGCACGCGCAGAACAGTTTTCCCCCGACGAGTGTTTTGACCTGATCACCAGTCGCGCTTTTTCATCATTAGAAGCTTTTGTTAGCAGCAGTGAGCGGTTGCTCGCACCAGAGGGTCGAATCGTCGCCATGAAGGGAAAATATCCCGAACAAGAGTTGGCGGCGCTGAACCAACAATTGCAGTACACTGTCGAACCGATCAATCTACCCGGACTCGATGCTGAACGGCATCTCGTAACTATTATCCCGCTATGAACCCCGCTTGCAAAATTCTCGCCGTCGCCAATCAGAAAGGTGGCGTTGGTAAAACCACCACCAGTGTCAATGTTTCGGCTTCGCTGGCGGCAACCAAGCGCAAAGTTTTGCTCATCGATATGGATCCTCAAGGGAATGCAACCATGGGGTGTGGCGTTGACAAGCTCGGTTTGGAGCTTACCGCTTGCGAGGTGCTACTTGGCGATGCGACCCTGGATGAAGCAGTTGTTCATCTTGAAGACAGCCATTTTGACTTGTTGCCCGCAAATGGTGACTTAACGGTGGCGGAGGTCAAACTGGTGAGCTTGTTTGGACGGGAGTTCAAACTCAAAAAGGCACTGGAAAAATCGGTAAATGAGTATGAGTATATTTTTATTGATTGTCCGCCATCGTTGAATATGCTGACGGTCAACGCAATGGTTGCAGCGCAGGGCGTGATTATTCCCATGCAGTGTGAATACTATGCGCTGGAAGGTTTGAGTGCGTTAATTCGTACGATTGATGATCTTAAGGATTCGGTCAATCCAGATTTAAAAGTGGAAGGACTGTTACGCACCATGTTTGACCCGCGCAATAATCTATCTAACGATGTGTCTGATCAACTCATTGAATATTTTGGTGACCGTGTCTACAACACCATTATTCCCCGCAACGTGAGATTGGCAGAAGCACCGAGTCACGGCTTACCTATTCTGCACTATGATCGTGGTTCTCGCGGCTCATTGGCCTATCTCGCGCTGGCAGGTGAAATGCTGCGTAAAAGTACAGCAGCATGAGGGCAGATATACCTTTCGCACTTGAGAATGCCCGATTTAGAGTGTGTAGATTTTCGTCAAGGGCAAGGCGCAAAAGCGCAGTAATAGCGGGACTATTACAAGGTTTTGCAACGCAGCCATTGGCGAAAAGATGCGTGCTATAAACGGGTATTCTTGAGTGCGAGAGGTATAACTAATGGCAAAGAAAAAACCTGGATTGGGACGTGGACTGGATGCGCTGTTAAGTTCGGCCTCGCGAGGCAGCTTTAAAAACTCCGCAGAAGATAATTCCTCAGATAATAACCTTAAAGACATTCCCATCGATCAAATTCAGCGTGGCCCGTATCAGCCACGTCGTCATTTTGATCAGGATGCACTGGAAGAACTGGCGGAATCGATTCGTGCTCAAGGAGTGATTCAGCCCGTTGTGGTTCGTCCGAAAAATGGTGGTTATGAATTGATCGCCGGGGAACGTCGCTGGCGCGCCGCCCAGATTGCCGAGCTGGATAAGATACCAGCGGTCATCAAGGATGTACCTGATCAGGCTGTCGCGGCGATGTCGCTGATTGAAAATATCCAGCGCGAAGACTTAAACCCGTTGGAAGAATCAGAAGCATTACACCGGTTGATCGAAGAATTCGGTTTAACCCATCAGCTGGCAGCCGATGCGGTCGGCCGGTCAAGAGCTGCGGTGACCAATTTGCTGCGTCTGCTGGAGCTGCAACCCGCCACCAAAAAACTCCTTGATGAGCAACTGCTGAACATGGGGCACGCTAGAGCGTTACTAGCGCTCGAGGGGCTTGATCAGGAGGCTGCAGCTCGGCATGTATCCAGCAAGCAGTGGTCGGTCCGGGAAACAGAGAGATATATTAAATCCCTAAGCCAGCCAGCCAAGAATTCGGCAGCTGCTAAACAATCCTCGCCTGACGTAATGCGGCTGGAAAAAGACCTTGGCGAAAAGCTTGGTGCAGCGGTAAAACTCGACTATAACAATCAGGGCAAAGGGCGTTTGGTGATTAGCTATAACAGTCTCGATGAACTGGATGGCATTCTCGAACATATTCAGTGATGGGCAATAAGTATTTTTAATCGGCTAATCGTTGACGCTGTTATCCAGTAACCTTATAATCGCCGCCGTTTCGTAGCAGCGCACCCGATGGATTCAAGTGTATTACGGATGTTTTTGTACCAGTTTTTGCTGGTCGCAGGGGCTTCTGTCATTTTTCTTTTCTCCACGAGCATTTTCCAGGTTGGTTCGGTCTGGTTTGGTGGCTTGATAGCCGCCGTTAATGTTGGACTTCTTGTCCGTTGCGCGCGCCGCAAAACGAGACCTAATATGGATGCCGCCCAGCAAGCGTTAATGGTGGCTTACAGTTGTTCAGCGACACGTTTTTTCGCTGTATCAGGCTTGTTCATATTGGGCATGGCGATTTTAAAGTTACATCCGCTGGCCGTGTTAATCGGGTTTATTGCCGGTCTGCTGGTTTTATTATTTCCGCATACTAGAAAATTAATACAACAGGACTGAAGTAGACATGTCGGCAGAAGGCATCACAGCATCGGAATATATCAAGCATCACCTGACCAATTTAACTTTTGGGCAACATGCCAATGGTCAATGGGGTTTGGCTCATGATGCAGCAGAGGCGAAAGAGATGGGCTTCATGGCAATCCACGTCGATACCATGTTCTGGTCGCTATTCCTTGGTAGTTTGTTTCTTTGGTTATTCTATCGAGTCGCTAAAAAAGCCGAAGCAGGGGTCCCTGGAGGCTTTCAAAACTTTGTAGAAATGATTGTCGAGTTTGTTGATAGCAGTGTAAAAAGTGGTTTTAAAGGCCGCAATCCTATGGTTGCTCCTATGGCACTCACCATTTTTGTTTGGGTTTTCTTGATGAATGTCATGGACCTTATTCCGGTTGACTGGATTCCGCTTCTGGCGCAAAAAAGTGGCATTCACTTTATGAAGGTTGTGCCTTCGACGGATCCAAACGCGACCTTCGGCATGGCGATTGCCGTATTTATGCTAATGATTTTCTATAGTATGAAAATCAAGAAGCCGCTTGGCTTTCTGAAAGAGCTGACGATGCACCCATTTCAATCGAAAAACCCCATTCTGATGGCGTTCTTTATTCCCATTAACTTTTTACTGGAATTTGTTTCGCTGATTTCTAAGCCGCTTTCATTGTCGCTACGTTTGTACGGTAATATGTTTGCAGGTGAGATGATTTTTATCCTCATCGCGCTGATGTATGGCGGCGGTTGGGCAGTTGGATTGTTTGGTGGGTTTCTGCAACTCGGCTGGGCGATTTTCCATATTCTGATTATTACCTTGCAGGCATTTATCTTTATGACACTGACGATTGTGTATATGGATATGGCCTATGAGACGGGCGAAGAGCATTAACGCTGATCGCTGGTAAATACGGTTTTTTTTAGTTATTACATTGTTGTAAATTTTTAGGAGAAGAGAATGAACGAAGTAACCGCAATGCTCTATATTGCTGGCGCGATCATGATGGGTCTCGGCGCATTAGGTGCTGCAATTGGTATTGGTATCCTCGGTGGACGCTTTTTAGAAGGTGCTGCTCGTCAACCAGAATTGATTCCCACTTTACGTGGTCAGTTCTTCCTGATGATGGGTTTGACCGACGCGGTTCCAATGATTGCTGTTGGTGTGGCTTTCTATGTCATATTCGCTGTTGCTGGCGGTTAATTCGCCTCTTGAAGTTAGTTCTTTAAGAGTGATGTTAACCAAAGATATTTAATACAGGGCAGACAGCGTATGAACATAAATCTTACGTTAATCGGACAAACGATTACCTTTTTTATCTTCGTGTGGTTTTGCATGAAGTTTGTATGGCCGCCGTTGATCAACGTTTTGCAGGAACGCAAAGAAAAGATCGCCGAAGGTCTTGCAGCTGCTGATCGTGGTAAGCACGAGCAGGAGCTTGCAGAGCAACGTGTGGTTGAAAAGCTCAAAGAAGCAAAAGTTCAGGCAGCAGAAATTCTCTCTAAAGCAGAGCGGCGCGCTGGCGAGATTGTGGATGAAGCTAAAACAACTGCGGTAGAAGAGAGCGACCGGATTAAGGTTTCGGCACAGGCAGATATCGATCAGGAAATTAATCGCGCTAAAGAGTCGTTGCGTAAAGATGTTTCTGGTATCGCATTGGCTGGCGCTGAAAAAATTCTTGGCAGGGAAATCAACGCTGACGCACATAGTGCGGTGCTTGATGACCTGGTTGCGCAAATTTAGGGCGATCAATAAATGTCTGAGTTAATTACTGCAGCACGTCCTTATGCCCGAGCGGTGTTTGAATTTGCTCAAGCAGAATCGGGGTTGGATAGCTGGTCGGAGCAGCTGTCATTCATGGCGGCCATTGTGGCTAATCCGGCAATGACCAAGTTGCTGGATAATCCCAAGTTGACCAAGGAAAAGCAGGCTGAGATGTTTGCTCATGTTTGCGGTGACAAGATTGATCAGCATGCGATTAATCTGGTGAAGCTGCTGGCGGAAAACGGCAAGCTAAGTGTGTTGCCCGAAATCACCGAGCTGTACGAAGAGTTTAAAGACGAAGATGAAGGTCTGGTTGAAGCAGAGGTTGTTTCAGCCCTTGAGATCAGCGCTGATCAGGAAAAAGCCATTGCTGCTTCTCTGAAAAAACGCCTGGGTCGAGATGTCCACATTACTACCCGAATTGATGAAAGTTTAATGGGCGGAGCGATTGTTCGTGCTGGCGATCTGGTGATCGATGGATCACTAAAAGGTCGTTTGGCGAAAGTCTCCACCGCACTGTTACGCTAATTTAGGAAAATTTTATTATGCAATTAAATCCAACTGAAATCAGTGATCTGATCAAACAACGCATCGCGGACTTTGATTCTGTTGCGGAAGCGCGGACTGAGGGTACGGTCGTCAGTGTCACGGACGGTATCGTTCGCATCCACGGACTGGCGGATGTCATGTCTGGTGAGATGATCGAATTCCCCGGCGACACTTTTGGCATGGCGCTTAACCTTGAGCGTGATTCTGTCGGTGCGGTAATCCTGGGCGACTACAAACACATTAAAGAAGGCGATAAGGCGCAATGCACCGGACGAATTCTGGAAGTGCCGGTTGGTGAGAATATGCTGGGACGCGTCGTAAATTCTCTCGGAGAAGCGATTGACGGTAAGGGCTCCATAGAAGTTGAACAAACCAGCACTATTGAAAGAGCAGCGCCGGGCGTTATTGAGCGCCAATCTGTTGATGAGCCGGTTCAGACTGGTGTAAAAGCAATTGATGCGATGGTGCCAATCGGCCGAGGCCAGCGTGAGTTGATTATCGGTGATCGTCAGACAGGTAAAACTGCTGTAGCGATTGATGCGATTATTAACCAGAAAGGCACAGGCGTTAAGTGTATCTATGTAGCAATTGGTCAGAAGGCTTCTTCGATTGCCAATACTGTGCGCAAGCTTGAAGAGCACGGCGCACTTGATCATACAATTATCGTTGCAGCATCTGCGTCAGACCCGGCTGCGATGCAATACATCGCGCCTTACTCCGGTTGTTCCATGGGCGAGTATTTTCGCGACAAAGGCGAAAATGCGCTGATTATTTATGATGATCTGACTAAACAAGCCTGGGCTTATCGTCAGGTATCACTGTTACTGCGCCGACCTCCTGGTCGTGAAGCTTATCCTGGTGATGTTTTCTACTTGCACTCACGTTTATTGGAGCGTTCTTCGCGCGTTAATGCAAATTTCGTAGAGAAAGCCACTGGCGGAAAAGTTAAAGGTAAAACCGGTTCTCTGACGGCAATGCCGATTATCGAGACGCAAGAAGGTGACGTATCTGCTTTTGTACCAACCAATGTAATTTCTATTACAGATGGTCAGATCTTCCTCGAAAGTGATCTATTCAACGCCGGTATTCGACCAGCGATTAACGCGGGTTTATCCGTATCGCGGGTGGGTGGTGCAGCACAGACTAAAATCATCAAGAAGTTGGGTGGCGGTGTTCGACTGGCACTGGCTCAATATCGTGAGCTGGCAGCATTTTCACAGTTTGCTTCGGATCTTGACGAGGCTACGCGCAAACAGCTGGAACGCGGAGAGCGTGTAACCGAATTGATGAAGCAGAATCAATATGCACCATTATCTGTTGCTGAAATGGCGTTCTCGCTGCAAGCAGCTAATGAAGGATACCTCGATGATGTGGATGTGAAGAGTGTGGTTTCATTTGAAGCAGCAATGTTGGCATATCTTGGGTCTGAAAATGGTGATTTGATGGATCAAATCAATAAGTCTGGTGATTTCAATGATGACATCAGCGCAGCCATGTGTAAGGCAATCGAAGGCTTTAAAGCTAACGGCAGCTGGTGAACAAGTTGATGACTCACTGGTTCAGCAAAGCAATGTTGTTGGAGTACTAGAATGGCAGGCGCTAAGGAAATACGCTCTCAAATCAAGAGCGTAACCAATACTCAAAAAATCACCAAAGCGATGGAAATGGTGGCGGCGAGTAAAATGCGTAAAGCCAAGGAACGGATGACGTCCTCCAAACCTTACGCGCGAAAAATTCGCAATGTAATTAGTCATTTAGCTTTGGCACATCCTGAATACAAGCATCCGTTTTTGATCGATCGAGAGGTCAAACGGGTAGGCTTTGTGGTGATCTCGTCAGACCGTGGTTTATGTGGTGGTTTGAACATCAACCTGTTCAAACTGGCGATGAAAGCCATGAGTGAATGGGAAGAAAAAGGTGTTGAAGTGGATCTTTGCCTGATTGGTGGCAAAGCAGAGTCGTTCTTTAAGCGCATAGGTAATATCAAATCGACCATTACTCAGCTGGGTGATTCACCCAGTGCAGAGAAATTGATCGGTACTGTCAAAGTCATGTTGGATGCTTATGACAATGGAGAGCTGGATGCGCTGTATTTACTGGAAAATGAGTTTGTTAACTCGATGACTCAAACGCCAAAAGCGACCAAGTTAATTCCGGTTGAAGCGGCTGACGATGAAGAGCTGACGCATTACTGGGATTATATTTACGAGCCGGGTTCCAGGGAAGTTTTGGATGGCTTATTGACCCGCTATATCGAGTCACTGGTCTATCAAGGCGTGGTCGAGAATGTCGCCTGTGAGATGTCTGCACGGATGGTGGCGATGAAAGCGGCATCGGATAATGCTGGCGATATGGTTAGCGAGTTACAATTGGATTACAACAAGGCTCGGCAGGCTGCGATTACGCAGGAATTGTCCGAGATTGTGAGCGGAGCATCTGCTGTATAGCGGTTAGCTTAAAACGAATTTAGAGCAAATTTTTCGAAGAGGAACAACATGGGTTCTGGCAATATTGTAGAAGTCATTGGCGCGGTCGTCGATGTCGAGTTTCCACGGGATGCGGTTCCGTTGATTTATGATGCGTTACTGGTCACCGATCAGGACGATCTAACGTTGGAAGTGCAGCAGCAGTTAGGTGATGGCATCGTGCGTACTATCGCGATGGGCGCATCTGATGGCTTAAAGCGTGGTATGAATGTCAATAATACCGGCGCCGCGATTCAGGTTCCGGTCGGTGAAGAGACGCTTGGCCGGATTATGAATGTATTGGGCGAGCCGGTAGATGAAGCTGGCGATATCGGTGCCAAGAAACTAATGCCGATTCACCGTCCTCCACCCGCCTATGACGAGCAAGCGGCTTCGTTAGAAATTCTCGAAACCGGTATCAAGGTTATCGACCTGATCATGCCCATCGCCAAGGGCGGCAAGATCGGCCTCTTCGGTGGAGCGGGTGTTGGTAAGACCGTTACCCTGATGGAGCTGATCAATAATATCGCCAAGCAACACTCCGGCTTATCCGTATTTGCGGGTGTTGGAGAGCGGACTCGTGAAGGCAACGATTTCTACTACGAAATGAAAGAAGCGGGTGTACTCGATAAAGTAGCACTGGTTTACGGACAAATGAACGAACCACCTGGAGCGAGACTGCGGGTTGCACTGACGGGGCTGACCATGGCGGAAGCTTTCCGAGATGAAGGCCGGGATGTATTGATGTTTATCGACAACATCTACCGTTATACGCTGGCGGGAACCGAAGTATCAGCATTGCTGGGTCGGATGCCGTCCGCGGTGGGTTATCAGCCAACACTGGCGGAAGAAATGGGCGCGCTACAAGAGCGGATCACTTCTACCAAGACGGGTTCAATCACTTCATTCCAGGCAGTCTATGTACCTGCGGATGACTTGACCGATCCATCACCGGCAACCACCTTTGCTCACCTTGATGCAACCTTGGTACTTTCACGCCAAATCGCTGAGCTGGGTATCTATCCTGCGGTTGATCCTTTGGACTCAACTTCTCGTCAGCTTGATCCCAATGTTATCGGTGAAGATCACTACAACGTTGCGCGTGAAGTTCAAGGGACCTTACAGCGTTATAAAGAGCTGAAAGATATCATCGCGATTCTTGGTATGGACGAGCTATCTGAAGAAGATAAGCAAGTCGTCTCCCGCGCACGTAAAATGCAAAGATATCTCTCGCAGCCATTCTTTGTGGCTGAGACGTTCACTGGTTCGCCAGGAAAATACGTCTCTCTAAAAGATACCATCGCTGCATTTAAAGGCATTATTGCTGGCGAATACGACGATCTTCCAGAGCAAGCATTTTACATGGTTGGCACTATCGACGAAGTTGTCGAGAAGGCAAAAACCCTTTAATCGAGTAAAGTTATGGCGATGACAATGCATGTAGATATCGTGAGCGCGGAGCAGGAAATTTACTCCGGCACCGTTGAAGAAGTTCACGCACCTTCTGAAATGGGTAGTCTCGGTATTATGCCGCGTCACTCGCCATTGGTCGCTCGACTCAAAGCAGGAGAAGTTCGAGTTAAACCAGCAGGTAAGGACGAGATGATTTCTATTTTTGTCTCCGGTGGAATTATTGAAATTCAGCCACATATCGTCACTGTCCTGGCTGATACTGGCATGCGCGCTGCGGATCTTGATGAGGCTGCTGCGCTGGAAGCGAAAAAACGTGCTGAATCGTTACTTTCTAACAAAGAAGGCAACATAGATTTTATTAAAGCAAAGCTGGAACTGATTTCATCCATTCAGCAGCTTGATATGATCCGCAAATATCGGAAAAAAGGCCGTTAGTCGACGAGTCAGTAATATCGTATTAGATTTTGTGATGAATTCTAAAAAGGTAGCCTTGAGCTACCTTTTTTTATTTTTAGCTTGTTAAGATGTCAGGCTAATTACTTAAATAATACGGAACTTAGCCTAGATTCATGTCTAAGTAATCATCCCAACAAAATTTGCTAAATAGATTATGACACTGGCAGTAGTAATACTCGCAGCGGGGCAAGGCACTCGTATGCGCTCCTCAAAACCCAAAGTGCTGCATCAGCTTGCGGGTAAGCCGTTACTGCAACATGTAATTGATACGGCAAGCTGCTTGAACCCTGATGAACTTGTTGTCGTCATTGGTCATGGTGCGGATCAGGTTCGTGAAACCATCCACGGGGATCATTTAAGCTGGGCACTTCAAGAACAGCAGCTAGGTACGGGGCACGCCGTACAAATGGCTATGCCGCATCTAAGCGCTGACAAGGTTTTGATTCTTTATGGCGATGTTCCATTAATCTCCCAGTCTACGCTTGAAAAGGTGATTGATGGCGTCGCTCCAGGTAAATTAAATTTACTGACAATTAACCTCGATGATCCAGAAGGCTACGGCAGGATTGTTCGGAATGCTGATCATCAGATTCAACAAATCATAGAACAAAAAGACGCAGATGCAGCTGCTTTGAAAATAACAGAAGGCAATACAGGGATTTTGTGCGCCACGCGTAAAGATTTATCCAGATTCTTGAGCGACCTCAAAGATGATAACGCACAAGGCGAGTATTATTTAACGGATTGCATTGAGCGTTGTATTGACGATGGTGGTACAGTCGAAGGCTTACTCGCTAAACAAATCACGGAGGTTGCAGGTGTGAACGACAAAATTCAGCTCAATGAACTTGAGCGTAGCTATCAGCTTGAACAAGCTGAAAAACTGATGAAACAAGGTGTGACATTCGCGGATAAAACCCGCTTCGATGTGCGTGGTTCTCTTACCGTGGGTAAAGACACTTTTATAGATTTCAACTGTCTTTTCGTCGGCAAAGTGGAGCTAGGCTCTGGTGTTGAGATTGGCCCCAACTGTGTCATTAGCGATTGCCGTATCGGTGACAATACAGTGATCTTACCCAATTCTGTACTGGATAGAGCTGAGATTGGCGCAGGCTGTTCTATTGGCCCTTTCGCCAGACTACGTCCTGAAGCAGTCATAAAAGATGGCGCTAAAATTGGTAACTTCGTTGAAGTTAAGAAGTCCGAAGTAGGAGAAGGTAGTAAAGTCAATCACTTAAGCTACGTTGGTGATACTAAAATTGGCAAAGGCACAAACATCGGTGCAGGAACTATCACTTGCAATTACGACGGCGTAAACAAGCATCGAACCAGTATTGGAGATGATGTTTTTGTTGGCTCTAATACTGCGTTGGTAGCCCCCATAGTGATTGAAAAGGGCGCAACGATTGGCGCAGGATCCACCATTACACGAGACGCACCAAGTGACACGCTGAATCTAGGTCGAGCCAAACAGATCACGGTTGAAACCTGGAAGCGACCGAAGAAAAGAACTGACCCTTAAATAAGAACGGACTAGGAATATGTGTGGAATTGTAGGCGGCGTTGCCCAACGTGATGTTTATCCGATCCTGCTGGAAGGACTCAAGCGACTTGAATATCGCGGTTATGATTCCTCTGGACTTGCGGTTGTTGGTGAAAGCGGAGCTTTGTCTCGCTACCGTCGTTTAGGAAAAGTTGCGGAACTTGATGCAGCGCTCAGCAACAAGCCACTAAACGGTGGTCTTGGTATCGCCCATACCCGTTGGGCAACTCATGGTGTTCCTAGCGAAGAAAATGCTCATCCCCATATCTGTGATCGCCGTGTTGCGGTGGTACACAACGGTATTATCGAAAACTACGAAGCATTGCGCAAGCAGCAAAAAGCTCAAGGATTTAAATTTACATCCGATACCGATACCGAAGTCATTGTCCATCAGATCACTCTATACTATCGTGAAAATAATGACTTGCTCAAGGCAGTACATCAGGCTACTAAGGATCTAAAAGGGGCTTTTGCGTTGGCAGTGATTGCCAGTGATCTTCCTGATGCGATGGTGATTGCCCGTCAAGGCAGTCCATTGGTCGTAGGTCTGGGAATTGGCGAGCACTTTGTTGCATCGGATGTACAAGCGCTGCTGCCAGTTACGCATAATTTTGTTTATCTGGAAAACGGTGATTTAGGTTACATCACGCGAGATCAGCTTCAATTGTTCGATTCAGAGCTTGAACCAATTGAGAGAGAAACTAAAATCTCTACACGAAGTGATAGTTCTGTTGACCGAGGCGAATATAAACACTTCATGCAAAAAGAGATTTTTGAACAGCCAAGTGCCGTTGCAGAAACTCTGGAAGGTAGAGTCAGTGCTGATGATGTACTGGATAACGTGTTTGGAATGCAAGCGCCGAAAATTTTTGAGCAGTTGAAAAGTATCCAGATTGTTGCTTGCGGTACCAGCTATCATGCGGGGCTGTGTGCTAAATACTGGTTTGAATCACTTGCCAAATTAGGATGTAGCGTTGAAGTTGCCAGTGAGTTTCGCTATCGCGATCCGGTTGTCCCTGAAGACTGCTTATTTATTACGATCTCGCAATCGGGAGAGACTGCGGATACTTTGGCCGCGCTTATGCAGGCAAAAGAAAACGGCTACCTGAGCACCCTCTCGATTTGTAATGTCCCCGAAAGTTCATTGGTCCGCGAATCAGAACTCACAATGATGACCCACGCCGGGCCCGAAATTGGCGTCGCCTCCACCAAAGCATTTACTACCCAACTGGTAGCGTTACTGTTATTGGTGGTTGCTGCCGGGAAATATCACGGTTTAAGTGAAAAGAAGCGCCTGGAAATAATTGATTCCTTCAATAAACTGCCTGCTGCTATCGAGCAAGCCCTTTCAAAAGATGATGAGATCAAGGCAATCTGTAATGAATTCATCGACAAAAATCACGCGTTATTTCTAGGGCGGGGTGTCGAATACCCCATCGCAATGGAGGGCGCACTCAAGCTTAAGGAAATCTCATACATTCATGCCGAAGCTTATCCTGCGGGAGAGCTGAAGCATGGCCCATTGGCGCTGGTTGATGAAAGTATGCCGGTCATTGCTGTCGCGCCCACCAACGAACTGGTCGAAAAACTAAAATCTAATTTGGAGGAAGTCCGCGCCCGTGGCGGCAAGCTCTACGTGTTTGCAGAAGAAGGCAGCGGTTTCGAAGAAGGCTCAGACGGTATAAAGGTTATTCAAATTCCAAAAGTACCTCGTATCATTGCCCCAATCGTCAATGTGGTGTACCTGCAACTGCTTTCATATCACACCGCCATCTTAAAAGGCACCGATGTTGATCAGCCTAGAAATCTGGCCAAAAGTGTGACCGTAGAATAAACCGGGTATCAATATCAATACCCACCAATTCCGCAACAGTATCCCCTCACAAATTCAGTCAAAAACTTTAATTGAAACAGTACCAGTCACGGTAATTGTTACACACGGGGATAGTAAAACGGAATCAAAGTATCTGCCCATTTGACCATCTCCAGTACCCGCGCGGCGTACCGATTTAACCATGGCTTGTTTTCCCAAATGGCGCTCATCCTGCAACATTTTTCTCCAATTGCTTTTCCTCAGCCTGTATTAATTTGAAAACTAAATGAGGTAGAACCAGAGCTATAAAGGTTGTAAAAAACTTAGTTCATAGTAAGCTCAGAGAATATCGAGTATATTCGAGTGGGAGTAGTAAATATCAGTATATTGATGGAAAACACTGCAGAAACTACTAATATCTCTCCACGAATTAGTATTATTGACGATACTCTAAGATCTCTTTGTATCTCTGGTAGCCTTCTCATAAGGGAACGCTATGCTATGCCCTGGTCGATTTATCTACCGGACAGTCAGGCGTTGGCTAAACTGTTGAATACAGGACAAGACAGACATGTAGTGGCATTCCACCTACTCGAGTTTGGCCAGTGCACCATCACGCCTAAGCGGGGCAGGGATATCCATCTTAATGCTGGTGAAATGCTGATTAGCTTTGGGGGAACAGCGCATCAATTGATTCAGGGTACGCCTAATATGGTGCAGCCGATTGAGACGCTGCTTGCGGGTGGTCCTAATATAGTGCGCCCTGATAATCGTTCCGCAGCGGAAGGCGCTGCTTTGATATGTGGTGTATTTGTTTTGCAGCACCGATTGTTTAATCCTTTGTATGAGTCGCTGCCGCCTTTTATGCACCTCCGTTTATCTCAGGCGGGAGAGCTTCATAATTTATCGGGTGTTGCGCGTTTAATGACTGAACAACTGGACCAGGAATCCATTGTTGGTGATTTCGTTGTTGAGCGCTTGCTCGAAATTTTATGTGCCGAAGCGATTCGCGCGTATGCAGAATCCCCTAATCGAGACAAAGCAAACTGGCTGGAGGGTATTCGTGATCCGGTGATTGGAAAAGCGATCGCTGCGATACATGCCCACCCAAACGAACATTGGTCAGTTCGGCGAATGGCGAACAATGTGACAATGTCACCGTCGAGATTTGCCGCACGTTTTGCTACAACTGTGGGGGATAGCCCAATGGCCTATATCACCAAATGGCGAATGAATTTAGCCTGCCGAGCGCTGGTTGATTCAAAGCTGAATATCGACCAGATTGGCGAGACTGTAGGTTATGAAAGCGCTGCGGCTTTTAGCCGTACCTTCAAAAAATATTTAGGACTTCCGCCAGCCCAGTGGCGGTCTCAACAAACGGCTAG
>CAZNYF010000013.1:0-16740 GCA_964577195.1 uncultured Thiotrichales bacterium
ATGTACTAATACTGCGGTTGCAGGATGCAAAAGAGCAGTGAGCTTACGCGTCTTTTTCGCGCTCAACTGATTTTTCTAGGGTGACCAAACACATCACCGATATTTAATTTAGAATGAACGGTTACTAAAATAAAACCGTAGTTGGGATAGATCTTGAAAATGGTTGAGGAAGCTGCTGTTGTACAGGCTCGGCAACATCGGCAACATCGGCAGCGGAGATTGCTCTAGGGCGCAGGAGTTCAAACTTGGTCGAAGACTGGGTATGGGCGGGATTTTCTATCTCGTAGTCAGCAAAATGCTGCTTGCCAAGGTCTTGATTTATTCTATAATCTAGTGTAGATAATCTCTCTAAGCCACTGATATATAAAGGGTTCCCGTGTAATGCTAATGGAACGCCCACGAGCAAGCTTAGAGCTATTTTTCTTTTTGATATCATCACCATACCTCTGAGTATATGAATGACTTTTTAGGTAAGAGTTGCTGTTGCGAGAGTGAATCCCAGGAATACCGCAAAAACATCCCACCAGTCATTTCATCAAAATTATTTGTATTATTGAGTGAGGCCCATCCTCCAATGATTAACCGCTTGTCGAGAGAATACCCCACTTCACCACCAAGAGTATAGACGCCATTTGAAGTTTCTGCTTTCTCATGACGAGATGTTATAGAGTTGTCAGTTGCAGACAGAGTTACCAATTGGTTTTGCAGTTCAGGACTGTTTGGAAAGATATCTGTCGCTGCCTGATCAAATTGCTGTACGCCAACTGACATATTGATTCGATAGGCCAAATTCCCAAACTGTTTTTGAAATTCAAACGGAATACTCAATGATATAAAATTGCTCGGACTAAAATAACCACCGTGTCCTAAACTAAAAAAACCAAGGTTTTCTTTAAAGTCTCTAAGAGAGAGATGGATACCCAGCGAAGCTTGTTGCTCATCGGTGACCAACACGGGCCAGCTTAGACCGCCTGATAAACTCAACTCAGTATTATTTTGAACTCGTTTTCCATCCAGCGAATAAGCACCCACTTGCGTATAAAACAGGCTATTTTTGTACGCTGAACTGTAGTTGAGCCGAGCGCCGTTGCGGGTAACGCCGCCCCAAAACCGGTTGGATTGGGGATCGAAGGCACCCGCATAGGAGAGCAGGGATTCTTTTATTGCACTACGCGACGCGGAGACCTCAAGTGAATAATCATAGGCGGGAAAGCGCCAACTGATACCTCCAACGAGATTATTAACGTCAAAGTCGGTTGGCGTTGAGCCAATATTAACTGACCAGACATCTGAGGCAATTTTTAAACTTGGAGCGATACCGTCGCTGCTGGCCGTTACTTGGGATATGTTGTTGTTTGAAGCCAATGCGAGGCTTCCGTAACGGTTACTATCCTGTAATCTCAATGAGCCGGCATCCAAATCTATGTAGTTTAGTCCGATAGTGAGTAATTTTTTGTTGCCAATCGCACGCTGGAAGGCCAGTGGAACAGAGCGTTGTTCCAGTTTGTCCAGCCCATCATCGTTACCACGTTCCCGGATACCTGTGGCGAGGGTGAAGGAGGTTGTACGACTTTCATCAATAGCCTGTAGTGATTGTTCTGCTTGCCTGCGCCATTGGCTTGTCTCCTGTGCGGGAGATGCCAACGCCTGAATGATCTTCAGGCGGGCTGCGTATTTTCTACCCTGGAGTAAGTCCAGTTTTGACGATTGGATTAGTAGTTCAGGCTGTCCGGGTAGCTGCGCGAGTCCAGAGAGCGTAATGGACGATGCTAGTTGATATTCATTCATTGCTATCGCCGAACCGTAGGCTCCGCGGATAGCATCCATATTTTTGGGATTGTCACTGAGGACATTACGGAACAGCGCCAGTGACTTTTGATACTGAAGTTGCTGTTGATAAATCGCACCTTGGAGTAACTGTAGATCCAGGTTTTGGTGATGCTTTTCAAGCAGAGGGGTGATTACTGCCTGTGCCTGGGTGGGGTTTTTGTCGATCAAAAGTGAGTTGGCGGATTGCAAAGCAGCACCCAATTCCAGTTGATCCTTGGCTCCCAGTTGTTCGCTGCTAAGTGATTGCTGTTGGGTCTGCAGCCGGGCGAAAATAGCTCCAAGCTCAGTGAGCTGATTTGTTTTGAGCAAAATCAATGCGTAACGAAGTTGCAGATCAATATCTTCAGCAGACTTTACTGGTGCACCTTGCATCGCTTTTCTAGCAACATCAAGGGCTTCATTTTCGTCGCCTAACGCGAGTAACAGATCTGCATAATTGAGTTGCAGAAAGCGATCATCGTCAATATCGACAGCCATTTTATCTGCGATTTTTCGAGCCGCTGAGGTATCACCTGCGGCGAGTAACTTAGCTGCCTTGCTGGATTGGATACGGGTAGCCAGTGTTAGAGCAAGTTTCCCCTGGGCTTCGGTTCGGGCTGGCGGTAAAATTTTCTCAAGTGAGTCGAAGGCTTCCTGCCATTGCTCATGAGCGTTGCGATATAGTGCCATAGCGTAGAGCGCATCAGAATTTCCGGGGCTGGACTCGATCAACTGCTGCAATATTAAAGTCGCTTTTTTACTGTCTTCCATTTTGCTGTAAATATTGGCGATATCTAATCGAATCCAGGCGTTTTCAGGGTCACTTTGCATCGCCTCGTTCAGCAAGGCTAACTTGTCTTCCGGGGTTGTTGCCAGGTGAGCCTGGCGACGCAGCTGCGTCGCATCAATACGTTTCTTTTCGACTTGATAGTCTGTTTTCGAGAGTTTGTATTTTTTCAGTAAAGCAACGGCCGTTGAATCATCGCTTGCAGATTCGTTTTGCAGGTTAACCAGTGCATTGACGAGGCCGGATTTTGCAACACGATTATCATCTTCCAGCGCTAGCGCCTGCTCGAAATAGCCAATAGCGGTAGGGTATTTAGCCTGTTCAGCGGCGGTTTGCGCACGAAATATAAAACCTTCAATTTGCTGAGGTCGTTGCACTAGCAGCAGATCAGTCAGTTCCACGGAACGTTCATAGTGTTTATTTCGCCGGGCTTTGCGTGCCTGCTGGTAGGTTCCCCAATACTTTGCGTCATCAAGTGGAGCACCCAATGACCGGGATTTTGTTTTATCAAGCTCGATGGCTTTGGCGAGGTGATTGGCCGCTTCTGCATATCGTTTTTGTCTGAGTCGAGTAATTCCGAGACCTTCAAAATTATCAGCGTTTTTAGGCTGCTTGCGAATTTCTGATCGAAAGCTTGCGGCTGCGCGTTTCAGCTTACCTTTCTTAAGCAGGGCAAAGGCATCTACTGAAGATTTCATTCTGGGCGCTTTAAGCTTGGCGAGTTGCTGCTGCAGCGCAGCAAGTTCTGTAGTCTCTGGATAAGCCTTTAGAAAATTCTCGTAGCTGGGAATATCCTTTTTGGTCGCATTGAGCCAAAGTAGTGACTGGTGCCAGGAGGTTTCCAGTTTTTCAGCAATGGAGGGAGTCAGCTCAGGCACTTGTTGAATGTCCTCGAAATGCTGTATAGCGCTGCGTCGATGGTCTTCCTGGTAGCTTTCTACCCGTGCTAAAGACAGTTGGTATCCGATATTTGAAGGGAATCGTTTGAACAATTGGCGCAGACCAATATGGGCGCTTTCCCACTGGTCTTTTTCCCCGCTCAAGGTCTCAAAATACTCAGCAGCGTGAAAGCTGGTTGGGGGAGGCTTGCCATCGAACGCTGCTTTATATGCGGTTAACGCTGCTGCAAACTTACCCTCGGTGGCGAGTTGACGAGCGATTTTTAGCTGATCGTAATTAATCGATTCAGGGTCGAATTCACTGATCTCTTCCAGTCCCGCGAGTGCTTCTTGATTTTTTGGCTCCGCACGCAGGACTTTTTGCCAGGCATTGATGGCAAGATTGTTGTGTCCACGGGCGTACCAAAAGTGCCCTTGTACCAAAAGTTGATTGATATCTTCCGGCTGGTTTTTAGCAGATACCAGCGTCGTACCAACAGCAATTAAGCTGCCTATGAGGAGTAAGATTTTCCAGCTGTGCCTATGCATGATTTTTCCCAACGAGTCCTGAGTTTTCCCTCGGGGTCGAATTCAAAGCGTTTTTCCAACCAGGCGAGACTAAACAGTGCCAGGCTCTGATCGTAATAAACGGGGTTGTCGGTCAGCAATCCATGTTGCCATTGGTCGTCGATAATCCGGATCGAACGATGAAGGTTTTTTTGAGCACCTTTGGATTTAAAAAAAGGTGCCATCGCTGCTTTAAATCCAACCGGTGAACGGCCTGATCCAATGCGGGTGCGAGTATCAATTTTTTCTGGTGGTAAGCCGTAGGAGTCTTCGGTGAAATTTAATTGATTGATAAGCTGATATTTCAGCGGGTCCTTATCGTTGAGCATGCCAAGCCACAGATACACTCGAATCGCATCGTAACTACCGATTGACTGAGCACCCTGAAATCCAAACTTGCCGCTTTTGTCGTAGATAATCCAGTCTGGAATGATGCCTGAGGCACCACTTGCCATTAATAATTTGCCGGTCGAATCAATCACATCATCCCAGGTTTCATTGTCTGAAATCGCAGCAAAGCGCCGTAGAAGCTGTATTGGCAAGTAGCTGGGATTTAATCGCCACCGAGCGTCAGTTAGTCGGAAGCCTTTTTTACCAGGCAACACCATCGCGCCCAGGTTGGGTAAAATATCGACCTCGAAAATTTCAATATTTCTCAAAATCGATTTTCCAAGGTCACTGTAAAGAGGCATGTTCCATAACCGACCTGCTTCCACTAGAGAATAGGCCAGCCACATATCTGCATCACTGGCGGTATTGTGATCCAGCACACCCCATTCACCAGACTCTTTTTGCCCCCAAACCCAAGCGGGTAAGTGCGTTTCTAAATTGCCCCTTGCGAGATTGTTATTAGTCCAGTTGAGTACCTTGTGGAAGGTTTTTCGATCATTCGCTACCAGCGCGTGAAATAACGAATACGCTTGTCCTTCCGAGGTGGTTCTGCCTTTCTGACTGCGTTCAACGACACGCCCGTCATTTTGGATAAAACGCTGGGAATAAGCTTGCCACTGCTTCCAATTAGATTCCTGCTGACAGGCTGCTATTGCCGGGGCCATTGATGCCAGCATAATTAGAAGTGCCAGAGAGCACTGGAAGACTAAAGTGGGTTTAGTCATCCGACTAGCTGTGTTTTAACATGAACAAATCCAGTCATCATTGTTTTGCACGCTTGAGATCGAATTCAAATCTCGCTTCAGCACGTTGTTTGAGAAGGATTTTCAAAATGAGAGCCATGATTAAAACGATGCCAGTAAAAAGTAACAGCAGCGCGATAATGTGGTTTGCGAGATACCAACGTGTCCATGTTAACCAGGATAAATGCCCGGTGTAGTAACTTGGAGCCAGTCGATAGCTATTAATATTACCGTCACCAAGCAGGGTAAGGTCATGTTGGAATTTACTGATTAGATCAGCTGACTGCAGGGCATTGCTGATTTGCAAATATCCCTCAGAACGACTGGCAAGCATTAGTAGCACGGTGCGTTTTGAGGTTAAAGGAGATTCAAAACTGGTGGTGATTATGGCGTTTGAGTCGGTGTTTGATAATATTTCCCGGGCTTCATCAAGGCGATGAGTTTGTTGCCCGTTCCACCAAAGCTGAGCTTTTTCCCAAAAACTGAATTCTCTAATTTGCCATTGCCCTTTACTATTTTGTACTACGGGCATGTGCTCCTGCCAGTCTTCGAGTAGCGGCTGACGATCATTGGAGCCAATAATAATAATGTCCTGGTTTTCGGCATCGGCCACTTGATCAGGCATGGCAACGGTAATCCGAAAAGCCGGATAACCTGTTGAACTGCCAAATTTAGCGAGCAAATCCAGCATCATGCCAATTTCACCCGGGTTGGGTGTATTTGGCAGGATGAGGGTTGTTTCAGACAGATCCGCGAGGCGGGTAAATGGGAAGCCTGAGTTGGCAGTTTTTGCATTGTCGGGCATACGTGCAAAATGGGTCCAGCCGGTTAAGTCAAAATGGGAGCCGGGATCAATACCGGTTTTCATATTTTCGGTATACAGGCTGGCGCAGGTTTGCGCGGCTTCTTCTGGTAATTTGAGATTGAAGAATAGAGATAACGTGTTGAGGCCGGCGAGATGAAAGCTTTTGATTGCCAGTGAATTTTGATTTTCGATGGTTTTGATCAGGGGTTGAGCATCTTTTGCGGATAGTGATTTTAGCGTTCTGGTGGTGGTTTTAACTTCCAGGCTTCTGAGCCATTCATCCCCCAGGCTGATGTCCAGACTACTCTCTTCCTCAAGCGGCAGATCGCTGTAGTGGTAGTCGATATTGATGGGTATCTCATCTTTACGCCAATAATATAGATCCGGGGCGATACGAAAATTGATATCTATCCTATCAGGAGAGATTCCGTAACCATCAAAGCCATCTGGCGGCGCGAGCTCACTAAAATAGGTCTTTCCTTGATCGTTTAACCAGCGCGGTGCGTCGTAGGGTACGCGGTTTACCGGCTGACTTGGATTGGTAAAGACAATGTCTTGTCCAGATAAGGTCTGTTGACCGGAAACCAGCGTAGTGGCAGCAGAGATCAATTCATCTTCATTCCGACCTTTAATAATTAATAGTTTGATGTGTTCCTTGTCTGTTTCTGGCAACGAGCGTATTTCCACACCAGGACCTGAAATATCAAGATCAGGTAAAAAACTGAATTGACTTTCTGGTGTCGCGAGAACCAATGCGTGGCTCTCTGGAACTTGACTGATTAGCACTGGGAATTCTGCGCCACGATAGTCAGTTTTAGCACCGAACCAGGATGAAAGAATGCCGGCTGCTTTTAGTGCGGCGGTCGAATGGCTAAGTTTTTGAGTCAGAACGATCGGTAATACGAGCTTGCTATCGTCGTGCGGGTCGTAGAACGGAATCGGGAACAGGTTCAGGTCATTGGCTAAATCCAGCGGATGCATCATCATTTCGAGCTGGCTGTTCACACCGATACGGGCAGTGACTGCGCGAAAATCGAGCTTCTCACAAAATGTCGCTTCGATGGGTTCCAGTTTAAACGACAGCTGGTTTTGATCGCTGATAAACAAGGGATCGATAGAAAACACTTCGGATAATTCTAGATCGACGTTATCTGCTTTAATTGGAATGCTGCCGACGAATTGATTGTTTAGCCGAATATCCAGTGATTGGTAGTCTTTGAGCAATTGTTGGGCAAGCTGAAACTGAAGTGTTAACTGCGCCGATTTGGCCACTTGATCGGCTCGTAACGAGAACCACACAGTGTCTTGTGTATTCCCCCCCCTGAGACGGATAGGTTCAGCAACTCCCAATTGCTTAAACGTCATTGAAATCTTGTCTTTAGTCGTTTTCTGGGGAGATTTGGATTGCTGAGTGGCCAGAGATTCGGCAGCTTTGGGCTGCATTGATGCGTTGGTTTGAGTCTGCTCGTCAGCACGCACCAGCTCTGGCACCAAATAGCTACCTACAACCAGCAAAAAGACAAACGCCAACCAGGCTGCGGTATTAAATCCGGGTCTGATCCGGTTTTCCGGATCGTCACTATGACCACCTAGCGCCTTGAACATTCCAAGTACACCGAAGCGTACAATTTCGAAGAACGAGGCGAGTGGCTTACTGGGACGCCAGACGTTGTACCAATCATCCCAGGAGTCGTCTCGTCCGTGGCTAAAATACACAAGATCACTCATTTTGCTGGGTGTCATAGGATCAAACAGTACGCCCAGATGGCGGGTTTTGGGTGTTTTAACCGTGGCTTTAAACCGATACCCCTTATCACCATCAAAAAACTCAACAGTGATTTTTTCATCGCGGCTGAATTGGACATTGCCAGGTAGTTGCAGGCTGGCACCGTTGATTGAAAGATCTGATGATACGACTTCAATCGAACGTCCGTCTTGAGTATGAATCTGTGCGGGTACTTCACGATGAATACGTGGAGTATCACGCCGCTGGCGTTTTTCCCAGGCAACACTTAAGGCTGCGCCAAGGATAATGCTGTTATAAATCGTCCACGCGAGGTTGATCAGCACCGTCCCGGTTTCATCCGTATTGATCCAGAATAGCCGCACAAAAGCGACCAGCAAGCCGATGAGGTTGAGCATCAATAACAGGAATACAATTTTAGAAGAGCGCCAGTCAAAATGATCCTTGTCGACAATGCCGCCCTTATCGGTGACATTGAATTTTCCTTTGGATGGATTAATCAATGCGCCAAGCGTTGGTGCAAGCAAGTGTGCCGATATCATGGTTTCATAGACATCAGCCCAAAAACTATGTCGGTAACGCCCTTGCATGACAGAATTGGCAACTTGCGCCTGAAAAATATGGGGTAGAGCATAGACGGCGATCAAGGCGGCCGACGCCTGGATAACATATGCCTCAAAAAACAAATACGCCAATGGTGCAGTCAGAAAGATTAATCGCGGCAAGCCGAAGAAGAAATGCAGCATGGCATTGAAATAACAAAGTCGTTGTCCCAATGAAAGCCCCCTGGCGATGATGGGGTTGTCTTTGCGAAATACTTGAATCATGCCTCGTGCCCAGCGCATACGCTGACCAATGTGATGCGACAATCGCTCGGTGGCGAGCCCGGCAGCTAATGGCTCATTCAGGTAAGCGGTGTTCCAGCCATTTTTCTGAATCAGCAGCGAGGTGTGTGCATCTTCAGTGACAGTGTCGGTAGCAATGCCGCCAATTTCGTCGATGGCTTCGCGTCGCAGTACTGCGCAGGAGCCACAAAAAAATGAGGCGTTCCAAGTATCGTTTCCATCTTGTACCAGACCATAAAAAAGCTGACCTTCAGGGGGTACTCGATGATAAATCTGTAAATTTCTCTCCACCGGATCGGGAGTGAAAAACAGGTGTGGCGTTTGCACGATGGCAAGATTAGGGTCACGGGAAAACCACCCCATCGTCTTGGTTAGAAATGAGCGAACCGGTACATGGTCGCAGTCAAAAATAGCCACATATTCGGCGCGAATACGTTCAAGCGCGTGATTGATATTGCCAGCTTTCGCCCCTTCAGATGATTCACGTTCAATATATTGAATGCCCGCTTCGGCAGCAAAATCGCGAAGTTCCTCGCGGCAGCCATCGTCCAGTAAGTACACATTGAGTTTATCTGCAGGCCAATCCAGTTTTGCGGCAGCCAGAACCGTAGGCGCGATTACATTTAGAGACTCATTATAAGTAGGAATAACAACGTCGACAGACGGCCAGCTAGAGCGGTCTTTCGACATTGGGTAGGACGGTCGTCGTAGCGGCCAGATCGTTTGTATGTAGCCCAGAAACAACACTGTCCAGGCGTATATTTCTGCTGCGAGAAGACCGAACGAGAACAGATAATCGAGTGGTGTAAGGTCAATGCTTGAATCAAACCAGCCAAGAGATTCTGTCAACCGCCAGTAAATATAACGCCCGGTTGCAATGACAGAAATGGATACCAGCACAATGATTCGGTATCTTGCCAAATCATTTTTAGGTCTGACCAGCAACGATAAACCGAGGGATGCGAGTACAAAAAGAAACTGCTGCTCAACTGTGAGTGGAATTGAACTGACCAGTAAGGCAAGCAACACAGCGAGGATCAGCGCGGGCCAAAGTAACCATTGCAGACCGGATGAACTGCTATCAGTCGACCGAGGGCTATATTTGTTATGCATGGACGATCTCTACTCCCCTCTCTAAAAGCCAGATCCTTGCTGCAGATAAGTTTATGAAAAAGCTAACGAATTCGACCTTGAGTTCGCTTTGAATAAACTGCGTGATACTTTATTGCTATAAAACTAGGGTAATCAAGCCACTCTAATCTGTCTAGGTGTTTATTTTGTGATCAAACGCTAATTTTCTGACTAAATTTCACTACTAACGGTAGTTTTTTCTATATTTGTGGAGTTGATCGGCAAAAGAAAGTTCATTTTTTGCGGTATTTTTTATAGTTAAGTGGGCCTCCGGTAAAAGGCGCAAACCCAGTGCCAAATATGACGCCGGCATCAACATCTTCGCTACTGGTAACGATATTGTCTTGTAGACAGCGTGTAGACTCTTCCAGCAGTTTGCTGATCAATCTTTCTTGTATATTAGCCGCATTCCCAGCTGCGCTTTCCCGGGATGCTTTCAACGCCATTCGTTTACCATTTTTGTATTGATAAAAACCCTGCCCAGTTTTTTTACCCAATTGTTTTTTAGCTACCAGGGTTTTAATGGACTCAGGTATTGTCAGTTGCATGGGTTCCGCTAGTTCTTCTGCGACATTTAAGCAAACGTCTAGTCCAACAGTGTCCGCTAGCTCTAGCGGCCCCATCGGCATCCCAAAGGCTTTGGCTGCGCGATCAATGTCAGCGATCCCGACCTGTTCATCAAATAGTTTCCCCGCCTCCAGCAGATATGGCATCAGCACTCGATTAACCAAAAAACCCGGTGAACTTTTAACGGGCAACGGTAGTTTTCCAATGTGGCGGGTAAAGGCTGACGCACTGGAGAGTACGTTTGCAATAGTGGTGCTTGAGTAAACGACTTCTACGAGCGGCATTTTGGCTACGGGATTAAAAAAGTGTAGCCCCACCAGTCTGCCCGGTTCTTTCATCACGCTGGCAATTTTTTCTAAAGGAATACTGGAGGTGTTACTGGCAAGGATTGCATTGGGGGATGCGGCTTTTTCGAGCTGGCTAAATAGTGTTTGCTTGGCCGCTAAATTTTCATAGATAGCTTCAATAACAATATCGGCTTTTTTGCGGCCTTGGCCTTTGGGGTCGGGCAACAGGCGATCCATTGCAGCGGTTTGGAGATGCGGATAATCACGAAAGCGTTTGGCATAGAGCAGGCTAGCGCGCTTTACTGTGGCTGCTAATGCCGAGTGGTTGGAATCTTCCACCGTCACTTGCAGGCCGTTTAGCGCGCACCAAGCAGCAATATCACCGCCCATTGTGCCTGCACCAACAACATGGACATGGTGAGGCTCAAAGGCTTTTTTGTCGCCATGAGATTTTAGATGTTCTTGTAGCTTGAATACCCGCACCAGGTTTTGTGAGGTCTTAGAGGTAATCAGACTGGCAACCGATGCCGCTTCGGCCGCCAACATGTTACTAGGTTTACCGATATTTTTTTCCCATAAATCGATGAGTTTGTAGGGGGCAGGGTAATGCTCTGGATTGGCCTTTTTCCTGGTTTGTTTGCGTAAATAGGCGGCGAAAATTTTTCTTGCAGGGGGTGTTCTCAGTAACTTTTCTTGCAGCTTCAGGGGCTTGGCCGCCGGTTGGTTTTTCTGATACCAAAGCACCGTGTTTTTAATTTGTCGTCTGGGAATTCGTTCGTTGACCAGCCCCATTCGTTTTGCCTGTTTGGCGCTGATGGTTCGCCCCGTGAGCATGAGTTGCATGGCAGTGACACTGCCTACTGCATCAATCGACCTGACTGTCCCGCCAAACCCGGGATGAATGCCAAGTTTGATTTCGGGTAATCCAAGACGCGTGGCAGGATCATCGACGACGAGTCGATAATGGCATGCCAGTGCCAATTCCAATCCACCGCCAAGACAAAAACCGTCTATGACAGCAATGCTGGGAACAGGCAGTGCAGCGAGTCGTGAAATCACCGCCTGGCCGCGAGTAATCAGCTCGTTTGCAGCAGCTTCATTGTCGAGTGTCTCAAATTCATTGATGTCGGCACCAGCGATAAAACCGTTGGGTTTGGCAGAATGAATGACCAGTGCAGCAGGTAGATCCTGCTCCACTTTTGCTAGCAGTAAGTCCAGCTCTTCGAGTACGGCAGCGGAGAGGCTGTTGGTGGTCGTGTCTTTGACATCGATGGCTAGCCACAGAGCACCCTGTTCATCGGTGCTGGAATGCCAGTGTTGTAGGTTGTTGTTCATATCGAGGTTACGCGTTCAAGTAATATAGCGCCGCCCTGGCCACCTCCAATACAAAGGGTAGCAATGCCCCGTTTGCTTTTGGTTCGCTCCAGAGTCTTGAGTAAATGCAATACGATTCTGGTGCCACTGGTACCGACCGGATGACCCAGGCTAACGCCTCCCCCATCCACGTTGAGTTTTTCGTGGGGAATTTTTCCAAGTGGTTGTTCAAGGTCGAAATGGTTTTGGCAATAAGTCTGATCCTGCCAAGCTGCAACGCAAGCCAGCACCTGACCGGCAAATGCTTCGTTGAGCTCCCAGTAATCAACATCGTCTATTTGTAACTGGTGGCGCTGCATCATCGGTGTGACGGCATGCACTGGACCCAACCCCATCTCGGATGGATCGATACCTGCCCACTGGGTATCCATGATTTTGCCAATCACCGGGAGCTGATGTTTTTCTACGGCATCTTCGCTAGCAAGAATTACCCAGGCGGCACCATCGGTAATTTGTGCACTGTTGCCAGCGGTCACCTGACCAAATTTACGATCAAACACGGGTTTGAGTTTTGCCAATTTTTCTACACTGCTATCGGGACGTACACCATCGTCGAACTCATAAGCGTTGCCCTGTCGATCAAATAGAGGTTCAATTTCATCAAGGAATCCCTGCTCGTGAGCAGCGTGTAATCGCAAATGCGAACTCACCGCGTACTCATCCATTTGCAGGCGGGTAATGCCGAAACGATAGGCGATTTTCTCAGCGGTTTCGCCCATCGACATGCCGACAACCTGATCAGAAAGACCTTTGAGCAAGGCAATGACCGGTGCCATATTTTTGAGCTTTAATTGACTGAGTGCTTTCAGCTTGCTACTAACAGATTTGGCACGATTCCAGTTGGCTAGCCAGACCACCATGTCTTCCTTCCAGAGCAGGGGCGTATGACTCATTGACTCTGCACCTCCTGCGAGGATCAAGTCAGCGCGACCTTCGGCAATCGCTTGAAAACCGCTGTCGATAGATTGCAGGCCCGAGGCGCAGTTTCGTTGCACTGTCCAGGCCGGGACTTTATCGCCACAGCCAAGTCTGAGTGCAACCACACGGGCAATGTTGGCTTCGTCGGGCCCCGAATAAACGCAGCCCAAAATCACCTCGTCAAAGTCTTCTGCCGAAAATGGCTGGCGAAGCATTAATGGTTTTGCCGCCGCCAAGGCGAGTTCTGCTGCCTTAAAGGGGCCAGGTTTACCACGTGCCTTGAGGAACGGGGTGCGACTGCCGTCAACGATGTATACGGAACGTCTTGAGGAATGTGTCTTCATTTTGCGATGGGTAATCTCACCAGCGCGCGGAGTGATTTAATCAAGTTTAATCCACGTACTAAGAATGGCTCCAAAATCACCCTGTAACCGGGTTTAGCCTCAGCAGCAGGAGAGGTTTCCTGAGGTTCAAAATCTTGCTCGTTAACCCAGGGCAAATTGCGATACACGCCGGGATCGACAATTGGAATCCAGGGGAATTTTAGAATATCAAAATAAGGGGAAGCATCAAAATCTCGGGGGGTGCAAAGCCTTGCGTTTAAATTATTCATGCGTAAGTTTCCATGCTCATCTTTACTGATTATAGGACGTATAGGAAAATCTACCGAGTAAAATGCATCTGCGATGAGTGTAGAACAAATTGTACGCTTTTGGGATTTACGTGAACGGGTTTCAAATAAGGAGGATCGCCAGCGCCGCGGTACGAAGCGAATCGGATACATAAAGCGAGCCAGGTCAACTAACTGGCGAACATCATATTCGTGATCGAGATGATTGAGGGCGCTTGCCATCACGGCGTCAGAGTCTCTTTTTGTCAGAGCCTGAGGACGACAAATTCTAACGTTGTAGTCCTGATATTTGTCGATTTTTGTCAGAATAGAGCCAGTTCCAATTTCAGCTTCCAGCAACAAATAGTCGTTTTCACTTCCTTGCCAGGCATCTTTTAGCAACGCGTAATGGGGTGCTCCGGCATGGTCTGAAATTCGTCCAACAAAGATTGCGCAGTGCGTCCAAGAGCTTTGAGATACATTTTTTATCAATTTACCGATTCGGCTTCTTCCTTCTACTAGAATGACATCTCCAGCAGACAATGCGGGCGCAGCGCGACTGAGGTCAGAAGGTGCCTGCACGGGTGGTTCAATCTCTTTATTCATCCAGGCGGCAAAGCCGATATAGAGTAGGTTGCCCAATCTTTTTAGTATCATCTTATTTCTGCGTTATTTTTATTATTTCCCAAATTCCAGCACACCTATGCTGCTGAACATGCTTTTCGACATTTCTTTTTATACTTACGCTACGACCTTGGTTTGAGATTCTGGTTCGCTAGGGGGTATTTGTGTCAAGAATTGTGTGACCACCATCAATCCTGTTTGTGTATGTGTCTGTCGCTGAACTTTTCAGGTTTGATTTGTTCCATTTTATATAACGCGTAAAGCTTGAGTGTAAGTTTTGGAGAATAAACCGGTACTACAACGACAATTAGACATAAATTCACAATTGTTGAAAGTGTAGCCACCGTTTAGTGTATATAATCCACCGCTTATCGGGTAAGACAAACCAATCTGGGAGTGCCTGTGCGCATTGCGATTCTGGAAGACGATCAAGATCAGGCAAAGCTATTTCAATCCTGGCTTGAAGAAGAAAACCATAATGTTAAAGCCTTCCATTCGGGTAAAGACATCCTCCACGCGCTCAGGTCAGACAGCTACGATCTGCTGCTGCTTGACTGGTTAATGCCGGACATGAACGGGTTAAGTGTATTGCACTGGACGCGTTCCCATTATGACTGGCGTGTTCCTGTTATTTTCGTCACACGCCTGGATAGTGAGGATGATATTGTCAAAGCACTCGATGCAGGTGCAGATGACTATATTGAAAAGCCGGTGACTAAACGCGTATTGATTGCCAGAATTAATGCCTTGTCACGACGTCTGGATCAATCGCTTATGCGCAATACCGATATCCTTGAATATGCCCCCTATAAAATTGATTTAGTCAGCCGACAAATATGGTTGCGTGGAGAAGCGCTGGAACTCACCCAAAAAGAATATGAGTTAACAGTGTTTCTGTTCCGTAATTCCAGTAGAGCATTGTCACGTGGTCATATTCTCGACAGTGTTTGGGGAACGGCACCGGATTTAAATACTCGTACAGTTGATACGCATGTCAGCCGATTAAGAAAAAAGCTTGGCTTAAAAAGAGAGAATAGCTGGCTATTAACCTCTATTTATCAACACGGATACCGGCTGGATCCCCAGGCCGCGAGTTAATTTTCGGTTCTCTACTAACCGAAACGACAAGCGTCTCCCTAAGGCGCTATAATATGTCTAAGAAGCTTCACGCTAAGCTCATAGTCACACTTTTGCGTTAGCTTGGTCGTCCTGTTAATTAATTGGAAGTCACTGAAATAATAATAAACACTACACTGAAGGGCACCTCTAAAAATAGAAGCACAATTTATGAAACGCATTAAACAGCACCTTTTCACCCCAAAAACTCGTCGAATAGCACACTATTCTCCTCATTTTTGGGTCAAAAATGCACTATTTACTGCATTCCCTAAATCACACTTCTATTATTAGAGATGCCCTAAACTATAAAGAGATCTGATCATGAGTCATAAACCTTCTATCACTCAAGAGAGCAGAACGCTTCAAGCGGTGCCTGATACCGCGCCATCTGCTGACAGCATCGAACAAATTCGAGATATTATTTTTGGCACTCAAATGCGCGAATACACCGAGCGTTTCGCGAGTCTTGAGAGACGTCTCGTCGATGAAAGCGCAGCGCTACAAAAGTCACTAACAAGCCGAATCGAAGCAGCGCTACAGAGCCTGGATGAAGAAAAATCTGAGAGGAAGGCGGGGCTAGATGATTTGATGGATCAATTGACGATTCAGGGTAAAGAATTACGCACCGCTAACGAATCGGTTCAACAATCACTTGGCGATGAAATTGACACCGTCAAACAATATGTAGGGCAGAAATTAGAAGGTGTAGAAAAACTGAATGCTGGTCAGATGAGTCAATTGGGAACATTGTTTCGACAATTGGCTGATCAATTAGAAAAAACCTAGTACTCAACCACGTATGCAAAACGAGCGGGACGATATCGAAAAATTGCGTGATTTGTTGATTGGAGATCAACAAAAAACTGTGCTCGAACTCAAAAAGCGTTTGTCCAATCGCTACCAGCGCACACAAGATATTTCCGGAGTTTTAGCAGATTCTATTCGCCTTTCTCATACTAACAACAGTAATGATTTAACAGATGCGCTCTCCGATCCTGTCCGGCAATCAGTGCAGCTGACGATAGAAAAAGATCCTCAAAAATTTGCCGATGCTCTATACCCATCCATTCTTCCCGCTATTCGTCGTGCAGTTCAGGAAATGTCTCGACAATTTGTCGAGCAGGTCGATAAAGCACTAACGCAGACATTTTCATTGCGACATGTTCGATGTCGAATTAAATCCTGGCGAACGGGTGTGCCTGTTTCGGCGATCATGTTGCGTGAGTCTATCGACTACGACGTTGAGCAATTACTCCTGATTCAACATGGAAGTGGTTTATTACAAGCTCATGCTTATCGTCCGGGAGTGGAAAAAACGGATTCAGCAGCAGTTTCTGGCATGTTATGGGCTATCGAGTCTTTTGTACGAGATTCATTTACCAAAGAAGACGAAGGGTTAAATCGTGTCACCATGGGTAAACATACACTTTATCTGATACATGGGCCGGCAGCGACGCTGGCTTCCGTGGTACAGGGTGTTGCGCCCCCTGCTTATATTAAACAGGCGAAAGAAACCCTGGAAGGATTACACCAAAATCATTT
>CAZNYF010000013.1:16840-31034 GCA_964577195.1 uncultured Thiotrichales bacterium
TTCCCAGCAAAAAACAGTGGTTAGCAAGCTGGAAGAGTTGCTGAATCATGCTCGGCCAAGCTTGTCTGCTAAATCAACCAAAAACTCACTACGCCGGTTTTTGACTGCTGTTGCTGTTGTAATGATTGCGGTATTTGCATTTGTAATATTTTATGCTCTGGAATCGAAAAAAATGCAGCAATCGCTGGCGCAATTGAATGCACAGCCGGGTATTTCTATTCTTACTACCGAACGACGTTGGGGCAAATGGGATATTACTGCACTGGCTGATCCGACCGCCGGGGATGTGAGCGCGCTGCTGGATCAACAGCAGATTAATCCTGAAAAAATACGCCTTTCACTGATACCATTTTTATCACTAGAGCCAGAAATGGCTTTAAAACGCATAGTTAGCCGTTGGAAAATACCCGCTGAAGTGTCTGCGAAAGTCGAACACGGCATTTTAATCCTGCGCGGTACAGCGCCGGTAGCTTGGTATATCGGACTGAGAAAGAAAACTCTGCTGCCGTATGGCATTGACGCTGTCGATACTAGCCAAATAACACTAGATACGGTGGAAGTCGCTCAATACCTGGAAGAAAAAATTGGTTTTCCTGGGTCAATTAAAATCGAAACACATCCAACCAATTTGAAGATCACAGGCAACACAACCAAAAGCTGGATTAATCAATTAGAATCTGAAATTCAGTTAATAGATAATAAAATTAATTTCAGCTTGGAAACATTAAAAAGCCAGTAAAGGGCGTGGGTAGGTATGGAACTTAAAAAAATCTGTTTAATCGGTGACTTTGCGGTGGGTAAAACTAGCCTTGCCCGGCGTTTTGTTTCAAATATATATTCCATTGACTACATCACCACCATAGGTGTGAAAGTTGAAACCAAGGTGATTGAACTGCCCGACAACGGATCAGTGAAGCTGGTCATTTGGGATATGGCTGGTTCCAGTAGTCTTTCAACAGTCGCCAGAAATTACCTGCAAGGTGCCTCAGGCTATTTGCTGGTTGCTGATGGTACACGCAAGAAAACCCTGGATTCCGCGTTACAATTAAAAACACAAGTAGACGCTATACTGGATTCACCTCCTTCTTTTGGTTTGCTAAATAAATGTGATTTAACCAGCAACTGGGATATTCCTGAAACATTTATTTCGAACCAGCCTGATCCACATTATTGGCGGTTGAGCAGTGCACTTTCGGGCGAGGCCGTTGAAAATATCTTTATCGATCTGGCATTAGCGATGACATGACAGCGATAACATGACTAAAGAACATGAGTCAAAATGGCTTCAATCGTTATATAACCCCTTATTTCTCTACTTCGATAATGCATTGGTGCTGCATGAAGTGAGCGGTGATCCCTCCTTTTACGGCTTATCCGAGATAAAAACTAAAGTAGACAAACTGGTGGATTTTTTGCCAGAACTTGTTGGTATTGATACGCGTAAGCAGTCCGTCATTCCATTACTCACTTTAAGTAATGCTGTGGCTGTCAATGTTCATATCAAGCCCCGGGAAAATGGATTTAGCCTTTTAATTATCGATGCCAATACGTCTGTTGCTGAACTACAGGGAATTCAACAGCAAGCACATGTCGAGAAATTAAATGCTGAGGAGTCCCAACAGTTACAGCAGAAAATTGAAATATTAAACGAAGAACTGGTACAGGCAAGCCGAGCCAAAAGTCTTTTTATCAGCGGCATGTCTCACGAATTTCGCACCCCGATAATGGGCATGTTGGGGAACATAGCCTGGGTGGAAAAGCAGTTATCCCAAGATAAAAACAGCATGCAAAAACTCAATGCTATCGAAACCAATGCTACCTATCTGTTAGGTCTGGTGGATAATTTATTAATGCACGGAAAGCTCTCGTCGAAACAATTAAAAATCACCAGGGTTAGTGTCTATCCCAAACATATATTCCATTCTGTGCTAGAGACAATGCTGCCACTGGCAGAAAAACGCAGCATTTTATTAGCACATGAAATTAAATTTCCGAGAGTACTCAATTTATTTATTGATGAGTATCATCTTCGTCGTGTTTTATATAATTTGCTTGGCAATGCAATTAAATTTACGGATGTGGGTTCAGTGCTGCTCACAGCTGAATATGAAGATTCTCGATTACACATTACCGTTGAAGATACCGGTATTGGAATCCCGGAGGACGAGAGAGAAAGAATACTGCTACCTTTTACGCGTGCCAGCAATGTCGTTCATCGGCGAGGTATCGGTTTGGGGCTGTCATATGCTAATGAGATTCTCAAAGCGATGGGAGGCACATTAAGCATTGAGTCTCCGCCAGGTTCCGGAACTGTGGTCAGGTTAGTCTTACCTGCAACTACAGTATTGGAACAAACTTCTTACCAGAAGCATCCTGATGCTCAAAATATCACTGGTCAGGTGGTGCTGGTTGAAGACAGTTCCGAGATTGTTTCACTCTATAGTTATTACTTTCATGAAATGGGTATAGATCTAACTACCGTTTCCAATTCAGCTAATCTGCATGCTCTGTTAAGAAAATCTACTCCCGATATTCTTCTGATAGATCATATTTTAGGTGAAGAGAACGGGATAGATTTGGTGACAGAGATTCGAGCCAACGGTTTCGACGGTTATGTTGCGTTGTTGACCGCCTCAATTGATGTGGATCAACAGCTGGAAAACAAGGCAATTGATGCTGGATGCGATGAATACATTCAAAAACCAGCAGAAGTAGAACGGTTAGTAGAAACCGTCAGGTCCCGTTTGCAACGGATAAAAAATGTTTCTGGAGATCGAGAGACACAAAAACTCGTCAGCATTTATTTAAAAACCTTTGCGGAGAAATGTACCAAGTTAATGGCTAAACTGGAACACCTGAAACAATCCTCTGACCATCCTGATAATCTAAAACCACTTAAAATTCTGGTTCACAAAATTAGCGGCTCAGCCGGGTCTTATGGATTCCCTGATATCTCAATCGCATCGATCGAACTGGAGCGGGTAATAGACCAGTATGAAAAATCCAACGACCGACAATCACTAAAAGAGATCGAAGCGGGTTGTTATCATCTGATCAGAGAGCTGGAACAACATATCGACTGAGTACTAGGCATTCAAAGATTAAAAATATCCCATAATCAAAGCGCCTTATCTTTAGAAATTCGGTATCATTCGTCCAGAATTTAAACTCATTTTTTCATCTTTATTGGAGCCTCCATGAAGGTCATCCCGGGCAGCCACGCTTTATCTGATTTTCGTCGTCAACAGCTGATCAAGAAACTGAGGCGTATTCACGCGGACATTAGAGACGTGAGCGCCAGTTTTATCTATTGCGTTGATCTTGAGCGCGGCTTATCTGGCTCGGAGGAAACCACCTTACGCGAAGCCTTGGTTGTGAATGGCGATGCGCCTATTGAAGTGCCTGAAAGCAGTCTGTTTGTTGTTATTCCCCGGCCAGGAACAATTTCCCCCTGGTCGAGTAAAGCGACTGATATTCTGCGTAATTGTGGTCTGGAAAATGTGCGTCGGGTTGAACGTGCTACGGTCATTACTATTCAACCATCGCTCGAATTTGATGAAAAACAAGCTGCCAGCGTCAACGAGATTCTGCACGATAAGATGACTGAGGTGGTGTTTGATTCGGTTGAAGCGACCGAAGCGATCTTTAACCAGGCAAATCCTGCTCCTGTGGGTCTTATAGATATCAGTGAAAATTCAGAAGCTGCCCTGGTTGAAGCAAATCGTCGTTTAGGGTTGGCATTGTCTTCAGATGAGATTAGCTATCTGGCAGAAAATTACGCCGAAATGGGCCGCAGTCCACGTGATATTGAACTGATGATGTTTGCGCAGGCTAATTCCGAGCACTGTCGGCATAAAATTTTTAATGCCAGTTGGGAAATTGATGGTGTCGCTCAGGATCAAACCCTGTTTGGCATGATTCGCAATACCCATAAGCTACATCCCGATGGCGTTATTTCTGCCTATAAAGATAATTCATCCATTATTGCAGGCCCCAAAGCGCAACGGTTTGCACCAGAGCAAGGGAGCCGGGAGTATTCAGCCAACAGTGAAGTGCTGAATATTTTAATGAAGGTTGAAACGCATAATCATCCCACGGCAATTTCTCCCTTTCCAGGTGCAGCCACCGGATCGGGTGGCGAAATTAGAGATGAGGGTGCGACAGGGGCAGGTTCACGCCCTAAAGCAGGATTGTGCGGGTTTTCTGTGTCCAATCTCAATATTCCCGATTTACAAATGCCGTGGGAAGTGGACTACGGCAAACCAGAGCGGATTGTTTCTGCACTGGATATTATGCTCGAAGGCCCAATCGGCGCAGCTGCATTTAACAATGAATTTGGTCGACCAGGTATTTGTGGTTACTTCCGCAGTTATGAGCAAGCCGTTGCCGGTATCGGTGCAGAAACAGTCCGTGGCTATCACAAGCCTATTATGCTCGCCGGTGGTATGGGCAGCATTCGCGATATGCACAGCGAAAAGAATCCAATCCCCGTAGGTGCTCCAATTGTGGTGCTGGGTGGCCCGGCGATGTTAATCGGCCTCGGCGGTGGCGCTGCATCTTCGATGGCAAGCGGCAGCAGCTGTGAAGATCTTGATTTTGCTTCAGTGCAGCGCGGTAATCCCGAAATGGAACGCCGTTGTCAGGAAGTACTCAATACCTGTACCAATTTAGGTAACGATTCACCCATTTTATCCATCCATGATATTGGCGCTGGTGGACTCTCGAACGGACTGCCAGAATTAATCAACGATGCCGGGCGTGGTGGTCATTTCGAGTTACGCAATATTCCCAATGACGAAGCCGGTATGTCACCCATGGAGATCTGGTGCAACGAAGCACAGGAGCGTTACGTGATGGCAATCGATGCTGACAAGCTGTCAATGTTTGAAGCATTTTGCCGTCGTGAGCGTTGTCCATTTGCTGTTGTCGGTTACGCTGATGAGGATCGACAACTGATCGTCAACGACGCACATTTTGACAACACGCCGATTAATTTGCCGTTGGAAATGCTGCTTGGCAAGCCACCGCAAATGCTACGTCAGGTCAGCCGTGAAACAGCGGAGCAGGCAGCATTCGATTTTAACGCGCTACCGCTCAACGATGCGATAGAACGGGTACTGCAAATCCCTGCTGTGGCGGGCAAACATTTTCTAGTCACCATCGCCGATCGCACCGTCACCGGACTGGTCGCCAGAGATCAAATGGTCGGTCCCTGGCAAGTGCCCGTGGCAGATGTCGCGGTGACGCTCAGTGATTACCACGGCTATACCGGCGAAGCGATGGCACTGGGTGAACGCACGCCAATTGCTATTCTGGATGGCCCGGCATCTGCGAGAATGGCGGTGGGTGAAGCCATTACAAATATCGCTGCTGCTGGAATCGAGCATCTCTCCGATATCAAATTATCTGCAAACTGGATGGCTGCTACGGGTCATCCCGGTGAGGACGCCGTTTTGTTCGATGCGGTACAAGCCGTTGGAGAACAACTCTGCCCGGAGCTGGGAATCGCAATTCCTGTTGGCAAAGATTCCTTGTCGATGAAGACGGTTTGGCAGGATGGTGATCAAGCCAAACAGGTTGTTGCACCCTTGTCATTGCTGGTGACGGCATTTTCGCCGCTCAAAGATGTCCGTAAAACGCTCACCCCCCAGCTGCAAACCAACAAAGGTGATACTGACCTACTGTTGATTGATCTGGGCGATGGGCAGAATCGCATGGGCGGTTCCTGCCTTGGACAGGCATGGAAAAATATTGGCACCAAACCCCCTGATCTCGATGATCCACAGCTGTTTCGCCAGTTTTTTCAGGCATTACAAAGTCTCAATAATCACCGCCTTTTGCTCGCCTATCATGATCGTTCGGATGGTGGACTTTTTGCGACACTCTCGGAAATGGCATTTGCAGGTCATACCGGATTGGATATTAATATTGGTGATTTCACCCGTGGCAAGCCGATAGAAGCACTTTTTAACGAAGAGTTAGGTGCGGTAATTCAAGTTCTACATGACGATATCTCAAAGGTGATGGCGGAGCTGGCTAATTTTGGACTCGAAGATCAGGTACATATTTGTGGACGGCTAACGGATGATGATCGAATCTCGATCAGTAATGGTCATCAAATTTTATTCTCTCGTAGTCGTGACAAACTCCAGGCCATCTGGACTGAAACCAGCTACAAAATGCAGCGTCTGCGGGATAACCCCAAATGTGCGGATCAGGAATTTGCCTCGATTACTGAAGAAAACCCCGGTATGCGACCGCATCTGGGTTTTGATCCTGCTGAAGAAGTTGTTGCTCCCGCTTTGCTCAAACAACAGCGGCCTAAGGTCGCTATCTTAAGAGAGCAGGGCGTCAATGGTCATATAGAAATGGCGGCTGCATTTGATCGTGCAGGGTTTACCTCGGTCGATGTTCACATGACCGATATCCTCAGTGGTGCAGATACCCTGGAAAGTTATGCCGGACTGGTAGCCTGTGGCGGGTTTTCCTACGGTGATGTGCTTGGCGCAGGCGGTGGTTGGGCAAAAACAATTTTGCACAACAGCGAAGCGCGCGAAACGTTTGAGACTTTTTTCAAACGTGAAGATATTTTTGCCTTAGGTGTTTGTAATGGCTGTCAGATGCTTTCCCAGCTCAAGCAACTGATTCCCGGGACAGAACATTGGCCGGCGTTCCAGCGCAATATTTCCGAGCAGTTCGAAGCCCGCTATAGCATGGTCGAAATTTTGCCATCACCCTCAATCTTCCTGCAAGGCATGCAAGGCTCGCATCTACCTATCGCTGTTGCTCACGGTGAGGGCCGGGCAGTGTTCCATGAAAACGCTGCACAATCCGTAGAAAAAGCGGGGCTGATCTCAATGCGATTTCTTGATCAACATGGTCATGCAACCGAGCGTTACCCCGAAAATCCCAATGGCTCCCCTCACGGCATTACCGGCCTGACCACTGCCGATGGCCGCTTCACTATCATGATGCCGCACCCCGAACGTTTGTTCAGAACCGTGCAACACTCCTGGCATCCAGACGAATGGGGAGAAAATGGGCCGTGGTTAAGAATGTTCCAAAACGCGCGCAAGTGGGTGAATGAGAACACTCAATAAATTCAACAATATAATGTAGGAGTGGCGCCCTCGCCACGAACAATGCTCGAGAAAGCGACAATGACTGTGTTTTAGAAAAGTTTATCGCGGCGGGGCGCCGACTCCTACGTTTACAGTGCTCGACAGCGTTCAATTTTGCAGCAGTTTAATCCTTTCCCATTCCCGCTTATAATCGCCGTTCCATAAATGCTCAATCATGTCCCGATAGCTCAGCTGGATAGAGCGGCCCCCTCCTAAGGGGCAGGCCGGGGGTTCGAATCCTCCTCGGGACGCCATTTTTAAGCGCTATCAATAGAGGCGCTGCTTTATAACTTATCTTTGATCGATTCGAGAATGACGAATTTTGAATTAGAGCCTATGGTTCGGCAATTCCCAAAAAGTCGATGCAGCTTGATGTGATAGGCGAGATGTCGATTGGCAACGACCATCATTTTTCCACCGGCGCGTAATACGCTTCTGGCATCATTGAACATCGCCCAGGCTACTTTGTCATCATTGGCGTTTTGATGATGGAAAGGTGGGTTGTTGATGATTAAATCAATCTCTTCATCGGGTTGTTTATTTAATTGATATTTCACTTCAAAAGTCGCTGTTCGAGCCTCACCCAGTGCGGCTTGAAAGTTAACTTTTGAACTGGCAATAGCGGCATAAGATTCATCGATAAATCGCAGCTTTGCCTGTGGACATCGAGCCGCAGCAAAGATACCTAAAATACCATTGCCACTACCAAGATCAACAATGTTAATTGGCTCAGTAGTTTTCGGCAGGTTTTCCAACATCAGTCGGGTACCTGCATCAAGACCATCGCGGGAAAACACATTGGCATGATTATCGAAACTAAAACTGTAGTTTTCAAAATCTACACTGTAACGTGATGGGTAGGGCGACTCACCTTGCCAGCCGGGCATATTTATTGTGCAGAAAACCAGACGGGATTTTTTTTGTGCTAACGAGGTTTTAACGGGCCCCAATATTTTTTCAAACAATGCCAAGGTGCTGCGATGAATATTTCTGGTCATGCCAGCACCGATGATGGTGCTGGTTGATTTTAAGTGCGGACGTAGGCGATAAAGTTGGTCTTCGAGCAATGCCAAAGATCTCGGAATTTTAATTAAAACGAAATCAAACTTTCCCTCGGGTGACTCAATGCTCGAGATAAATGTAATTTTATTTTCCGCGAGCTGATTTTTGTTGAGGTTGTTGACGGTTGCACGGCGCGAAACAAACGAATCACTTTGCGAAGTGGGTGCATATTGATGCAGTGCAACAGCCAATGCACCGAAGCTGTCGTTGAGAATTAAAACCTGGCTGTTATCCGGTACAGAGAGTTGTTCGAGTAAATATTCATCGGCTGAATCCCAGGCGCGTAGCGGATCTTGTTTTCCCTTTAGCGATTTTGTGGCGGGGAAGCGGGTGAGTTCAAATTTTCCGAAAGGAGTTGAAAGCTGAGTGTTTTGGTTGGACATATCAATGAGTTATTTTAAGTGCTTAAGCTATTTTAGTATTTGGAAGTGTTGCTTTATTTCTTAACGCCTGTAATTTCTCAATTTCTCTTGATCTACTTTTTACATCTTTAATTGCAGATTTTAGAAATCCTTTTAATGATTTTTTTAGATGCCTGCTAACCTTTTTTTCTGGTATTTTTTTAACCACCGAGAAAATAGCAAGCGCGTAGGTTAAGTCGTATTGTGAGACAAAGCTGGGCCGTGTTGCTAATCCTGCGCTGCAACTGCTACAGCTCGAAGGAGCAGTGGTGGCGCTATTGGCATACATTAATCCAAAGCCGAGAAATACGCCGAGTAGTTCGGTCACCATTAACCAGTTTTCAGATCCGCCTGGTGGGTTCTCGGTTGCTTGAGAGCCAAGGTATTGAGCGAGAATATGTGCGTAGCTGGAAATTAGTGCTTCTGGATTCGCAACCATTTGAGGGTCGTAAGGAATAGATAAGACTGAGTTTTGCGCCTCGTTGGTTATTTCTGTGGCTGCAGCTGTTCTTTTAGGTAACACCAATTGATTTAAATCAGGAGGGATAAATTGGCTGTGATCAACCACAGCACATTGCCAGTGTTGTACCTGTGCATAGTTTTGGACTTGTGAAAAAATTAGTTCAGCCATGCCAGTGACACTGGTTTGCTCGCCGGGAAAGTATTCGTTGGTGGGTGCCACCAGAATTGTCTCGTTAAAGAAAATTTCGGCATCAAATTGATTTAAGGCCCAGGCGTAAACATCGAATATCCAGGTGATAGATTCTTCTTCCAGAATTGGCTGGGATGTAAACAGTTTTGAGAGCATTGGAGTCAATCACCAGAGAAAGTGGGTGGATTTTAGCCGGAAAGTGTTCGTTGAACCAGTGAATTAAGTTTCAAGACTAGTACACCGTCCCTATTAAACTAACGGATAGAATCTGACTATAGAGCAATATAATGTAAGGAGTGGCGCCTCGCCACGAATAATGCTCGGTGAAAGCAGAAGTCAATCGCGGCGGGGCGCCGCTCCTACAGATGATAAATCTACGCGTCCCTTATATCCGGCAGTTAAATAGGTCAGTGACTAGAACCCCTGCAATGTGCATTGCGCTGCCTCATCAAAGCAACATTTTAGACTGTTCACTGAGCAACGAGTTTTAGGCTTGTTGCTTGTGCTGAGGATAATGTAGCGGACCAAAATCCATTCCAGGGGTTGATCTCGGCAGCGCCATCCAGAAGGATGTAATCGGTTCCATTGTATGTCCAGCCTTGGTCGTGGAAGAGGTTTTCAGTATTTGCGGTGGCGGGTGAGCAGCCTGTTGGTGCCTGGCAGGTGCCGGACTGGCTGAGTACTCTGATTTGGTTCCATTGGCTGCGAATTGAGTTTGGGAACCCAACCATATTCCAGGTTATCGCTTGTGTCGTTGCCAGGGCTGTATCAAATTCTGTGGTCGCGGCTTGGTACTGATCAATGTCGATACTCAGGTCGGTACCTGTTAATTGGATTAGCCAGTAGCCGACACCCATTTTCAGGACACCATCAATACCGGGATTAACATAGGCGCTCGTTTGCGCGTCGTAGGAGAAAAGTGCCCAGCTGGAACCGTAATCAGCAGCGGGTAAATCATCCCCGAGAATTTCCCGGACGGTATTGTTTTCACCGGGATTTGCTGGCAGGGTAATTTGCAGCCATTGGTTATTAGGCAGCACTCGTCGAGCAATGTTTGCTTCACAATCCAGGTTGGTTGTGAAGCCTGTGCGGCGTGCAACGAAGCCATCAAAATCCAATGCTCCCGAAGCAATACTGGTGTTTCCACTGAGTACACCTAAACGTGCGCTAGCGAGATTTTGCAGGTGATTGTCCAGTCCGGTAATCATGCTGCTACAGGTAGCGGGTGAACCATCTATCTCTAGCAGTAGCTCTCCATCATAGGCGTCAACCGCTGTTGCCGTACGCCAGGTGAGTGCGATTGTATGCCAGCCAGGCGTCAAGGTTACGCCATTGAGTTCTGTGTCAAAATGCAAACCACGAGGGTCAGTTGCCTGTAAACGTGTCCGTAGTTGACCCTCAAACTCAGTGATGGAGAGTGAGATCACTGATGAATTGTTAGCGTCGTAGGCAGCGAATACTTCTACTACGTTGTCGTTACCGAGATTCGCATTATCCATATATAGATTAAATTGTGCCGAATATTCGTTGATTGCAGGTGAGAGACGTCCGAGTGTTCTATCTTCAACATAGGCTAGCCCGTCAAGCACCAGCCGCAATCCGCAATTTGCTTCAAAATGCTGCGGATCTTCAACGGCTTGCAGGGTGCCTGATGCGTTCTCAACCATAGTCCATCGTGCCAAAGAACAACCAAATGACGGTGCAGACATTAGGCAAACCAGAGCGAATAAAGTTCGAGATAACACTTTTAGGTTCATGTCATATCCTCGAAACCATCCGCAAAAATATGATCCAGCGGGGTGGCGAGACTCAAATCTACACCCTGCATGACCCCCAAAGGTTTGTAATTAGAGTAACCAGGGAAGATCTGCGCCAGATTGGGGTTCCCCTGACGACGGATAATGACCTCGCTCAGGACATCGCGAAAATCCGTGGTTGCCATGATATCTTCTCCTAGGAATAACGCCTCGTTTTCCAGACCTCGCCAGTTACCGTAAAACTTTCCACCATTGACTGCGCCACCCAGCAACAATAGATCTGAACCATAGCCGTGATCAGTACCTGTATCCGCATTTTCTGTTAATCGTCGGCCAAACTCGGTTTGTACTACCAATGTCACCCGGTCGAGCAGTCCTGGCGTCGCTCCCAGATCGGCCATGAATGCGGCCAATGACAACGATAGTGGTGCTACTTTTTGGGTAGAAAAATAGCCGGTAAAATCTGCATTGTCCTGACCATTGTGAGTGTCCCAACCGCCAAAATCTAGGCTTGCAACACGCAGACCGAGTTCACTATCCTTAACTATTTGAGCCAGCATTTTTAGTTGACTACCAAGATAGCTTTGCGGATAAACGGCTCCGCCTCCGGGGCTGTAATCAGAGAAATCTTTTTCTGCCATGACTTCCAGTGCTGTCACAGCATGAGCACCTGCCAGCTCAAGTGAACTACTGCCGCCATATAGTGACGGTAATGCTTCTAATGATCGGTTGTTCCAGGCCCAATGGGCGTTGCTGAGATTAAAACTTTCAGGATCATCCATGGTGAGCACGTAAGGATCACCGAGGAAGGAAGTCGGTGTATAAGATGAAGCCGACAAAGATGGAATTATAATGGATGTTGGCAAGTTATCCAGCGTGGCAAAATAGCGGGTTAGCCAGCCTTCTGTTGCACCTTTTTGGGCAGCGACGCCCGTTTCAACATAGGTCAGTGCATCAAAGTGGCTTCGCGAAGGCGTGGCAAGGTTACCGACCGCACGGACAATGGCGAGCTTGCCATCGTCAAATAATGGTTTCAATGGTGCGGCCGCTGGATGTAGACCAAACTGTCCGTCGAGATCCAGTGCGGCATTCTCGCCGCTAAGAGGAATTTGCAGGCGTGGTCTGGCGGTTTCGTAGATTGATCGATCATTACCGCTCAGTGGAGGGAACAAGCTAAGCCCGTCGCAGCCACCGCGTAGCATCATAACGATTAGAATATTGTCACTATCACCGGTTGCAGAGACCGCCAGTTTAAGGCCGCTTCCCATCGCTGTCGCTACTCCAGCAGCGCAACAGGTTTTAATAAATTCTCTACGATTGAGTTTGATCATCGTTGAAACGGGCGCACTGCCGCTATCTCCGTAAAAATTCAGGTGTCATTAGCAAAGTACTCACCATTGTTCGTAGGCCTGTTCGCCAGTAATAGGGCCAGCAACCATGGTCACCCTCTCCACAGTTGGTATCGGTTAGATCAATTGCAGTATCAAGATCCCAGTCTGGAGCAGTTTCAGCATCGATAAATTCTCTATTCGGGTGAGAGAGCAGAGCGGCGATACGCGTAACTTGCTGTGTATCAGGTATATATCCAAAAACGCGTTCAAACCAGAATATGGCGAGATTACTCGGGGTGGCTGAGGTGATCAGTCCGCTATCTAAGGCAGCCAGTGTGTCTTCTACCAGTGAGGTAAAATGCAGCAGTCTCCCGTTAACTTCATCCCAGCTGCCAAACACCAAATGATTGATTGCCCGCCAACTCATTGCCAGGGCATTGGTACCTTGCCAGACAGCCCGTTTGTCAGGAAACCCGTTAGGTGGTGCCCAGGTAAACGGGTGATGCCCTGTCTGTTGTGAGTAGTATTCAAACTGATCAGAAGGAAGCCAGTTGTTGCCAGTTTCGGATTCAACTTTCAGAGTGTAGTTGTGGCCCACTGCACGCATGGCGCTGACGATGGTTTCAAAGGGTTGTTTAACTTTTTCGCCAAAAGTTGTTTTAAACTCATTGGACAGGAGGATATGGCGCACGACCTGTTGGAGTTGATCGGCAGCCTGCCATTGGTTTTGAAAAATGATCGCAGCGGATTCCACCAGCGAGTCCGATGGATTATCACTGATCAATCGGCGACACAATTTTTGGCAAATATACCGAGCTGTTCCGGGATGCGCTGCCAAAATGTCAAAAATATCCTGGCCATCTTTTAAATCAGCTTGGGCGGCCGGTATTGAGGTTCCTAACACCTGTTTGCTGCCGTTATCATGGAAGCCTGGGCGATAAGTGAATTCCGCCAGATTGGTCGCACCCGGATCTAGCCATTCAATAACAAAGGACCATCCTGTCAGAGCGCGAGCAACCTCTTTGACATCATTTTCTACAAAGCCAGTTGCAATACCGTTCTGTTGTGGAACTAACGCCGGGTCGGTGGCACCGAGATAATTGTCCGCACCGAGCGTGTGTAGCTCCATCAACTCACGCGCATAATTTTCATTGGGGCTGTCACTGGAACTCACAAATTGATCCAGATAAAAAAGCATCGCTGTGCTTTTAGCGTTGGCTTCCAGCATCTGACGAAAGTTGCCGAGAATATGCGGGCGAATCACCTCTTGGTCATAGTGAACCCACACGGAGTGAATAGGATCATCCCAGGCATAAACATTGAAGTGGTTATGCCAGAACCCGGTCAATACTTCAGCGAGTTGTCGTTTGCTATGTACGGCACGCAGAAAAGTTGCGTTGGCAATTTCCTGAGCTGGGCGACGACGTACCCAATAATCCACGTGCCGGGCATGGTCAGTCCATTGTTGTGTGAGGGATTTGTTCAGTGTCTGATAGGCCGGCTCATCATCGAGCCGCTGTTGCATCGCAGAGTCATCAATATCATCGGGGTTGAGCTGTTCATCGACAAACGCCGTGAAACGGGCATTATCATCGCTACCAAGCGAATTAAAATGTTCGATATCTCCAGAGCGTAAGCCAAACCCCATATGGTTATGAGCAATCGCAACCAGAGGCGGTAGACTTAATGCGTTAGAAGGGGAAGAAGCGCGTGCGGGTGTTTTTGGATATAAACTTAACGCCTCTTTTCGTGCGTTAACCGGACGTATGGGTTGAGGTAAAAAATCGGGGCGAGGTTCAGCATTGGGGAAGTTGGGAGCGCGATTATTGTTCTGTTGATAACGCTTTTCTTTGTGACTTTCAAAACGCAC
>CAZNYF010000014.1:0-27853 GCA_964577195.1 uncultured Thiotrichales bacterium
TTGCTCCTGCATTCCCAGCACTTCCACCATCCTTGGTGGTCGTACCTCAGTGCATCCTACGTCACTAAATTTGATTGATATTAATGCCGGAAATGCCGCATACCGGTAAATACCATCGCGATACCATGCTCATCTGCCGCTGCGATAACCTCATCATCGCGCATTGATCCGCCTGGCTGTATCACAGCCTTAATACCCGCTTCGTGTGCCGCATCGAGTCCATCCCGGAATGGGAAGAAGGCATCTGATGCCATCACCGATCCTGGTACTTCCAGATTTTCATCTTGTGCCTTGATACCGGCTATTTTCGCTGAATAGACGCGGCTCATCTGCCCTGCCCCTACACCGATGGTTTGACTATTTTTAACGTAAACAATGGCATTCGATTTGACGAATTTCGCCACCTTCCAGGCAAATAGCAGGTCTTGTAATTGTTCATCTGTAGGGGCGATTTTAGTCACCACTTTAAGATCACCCTCGCTGACCATGCCAAGATCACGCTGCTGAACCAACAGTCCACCGTTAACACGCTTGTAATCCAGCGCAGGCTGCGGTGGCGTGAGTTCGCCACATTCGAGCAAGCGAACGTTCTTCTTTGCGGCAATCGTTGCCTGCGCGGCATCGCTTACCGAGGGCGCAATAATCACTTCTACAAATTGGCGATCAACGATGGCCTTTGCAGTTGCTTCATCAAGCGCACGATTAAACGCGATGATTCCTCCAAAGGCTGAGGTGGGATCGGTCTTGAAAGCGCGATCATAAGCCTCTAACTGATTCTCGCCGGTAGCAACACCACAGGGATTGGCATGTTTCACAATCACACAGGCGTGGCTGTCAAACTGCTTCACACACTCAAGTGCTGCGTCGGTATCACCTATATTATTGTAGGAGAGTTCTTTGCCCTGCAATTGAGTTGCAGTGGAAATTGAGGCTTCTGCAGGCCGGGGTTCCTTAAAGAATGCGGCCTGTTGGTGAGGATTCTCGCCGTAACGCATTTCCTGAGCCTTGTTAAATTGCAGGTTAATCGTGTTGGAAAAAGCTTGCTCATCCCCTTCGCTGTCGCGCTTGCCAAGATAATTGGCGATCATCCCATCGTATCGGGCAGTATGTTCAAAAGTTTTGACTGCCAGTTCGTATCGCGTGCTAGCACTGATTGCATTGTTGTTTGCCTGCATTTCGGACTGAATCAGGGCGTAGTCGGCTGGATCAACAGCAACTGCGACACCGGCATGATTCTTAGCGGCGGCGCGGAGCATAGTCGGGCCGCCAATGTCGATATTTTCAATGGCATCGGCAAGGCTGCAATCGGGCTTTGCGACAGTCGCTTCGAAGGGGTAAAGGTTGACGATGACCAGATCAATCGGGGCGATATCGTGCTTGCTCATCACTGCCTCATCTTTGCCACGCCGACCAAGAATACCGCCGTGAATTTTGGGGTGCAGGGTTTTGATTCGTCCGCCCATCATCTCGGGAAAACCTGTGTGTTCTGCCACCTCCGTAACCGCAATGCCCTCTGAACTTAGCAGCTTGGCAGTGCCACCGGTGGAGAGGATTTCCACGCCGCAAGCAGTCAGAAATTGAGAGAATTCAACAATACCGGTTTTATCCGATACGCTTATCAGCGCACGCGCCACAGAGATGCTGGTCATGGGAGTTCCGTTTTAAAAGTGAGGGATTATACCGATATTCCGAATGACGGAGTGCTAAGGAACGAGTAAAAAGTTACAACTTATTATTCACTCATCCTTAAAGAATTTTGTATTGCTCCAATTTTTTTCGCAGCGTCGCGCGGTTGATTCCGAGCACTTTGGAAGCGAGGGTACGATTATTACTACAGTGTGCCATCACGCATTGCAGCAGAGGGCGTTCGACTTCAGACAGTACCAGCGCATAAAGACCATCGCAGTCTTCATTGTTACCTTCCATGTTGTCGAAGTATTCTTCTATCGCGCTATGTACCGAGGCTGCGAGGTGAATGGGTTTTTTACCCGTGTCATTGTCAGGATCAAAACGAGCCATGTGCTGCCAGGTTTCCAGGCTAAGTGACTTTCCATGAAGAAAAAAATATACCCGTATGGGTCAGGTGAAAGATGCAAAAACCTATTTCCCTGAAACCATTCTTTAGTCCGTTAGAAATGGATTTGTTGACGATAACAGGCTTATTCAGCCAGCTCAATCTGTCGTTTGGCTTAGTTTGAGATGTGAAAATTGATTATCTATTCTGACTCAATAAGTTAACAAAGAATCATTAAGTAAATTCAATTTCGCCTGTGGGCTAACCCGAATACGTTTTAAAATTTCTGCGTTAGAGAAAATCGAATTCGAATGCGAGCGCGTTCTTACCTGGGTCGATGACTTCGACCCGAATCGGGATATTTTTGCCGATGGGCATTTTTTCAGGATGCTCTTTTCTCAGATCAAGGTATTCGTTGGGCCCAAAACGACGCATTGCAACGGGCTTTCCCCGGATATCACTAAAACCCAACTCAATCACGGGATAAGGCTGTTCAAAATTGGCTTTATTTTGAATCATGCCCTTGATCATTAGCGCGCCAGGCACGGTGGGATGCGAAAAAACACCATGATTTAGCAGCTCGATAGCTTCCAGATCCTTGTGTACCGGCACTTCGCAGCCAGACACTTTACATACGGCAGTCACCACCGGTCTGAACAAGGGTTTGGTGCCAAGGTATTTCCTGTTCGCAGTTAATGCTTGGCCTACCAGAAGTAGCCCCAATACCACCAAAACCGGAATCACCCAGACAGGACGTTTACGCTTGAGTTTTAATCGCTGAGGCGCGACCGGTATAGGTAGATACTTGGGTGCAAATTCAGTGTCAGCGGGTTTTTCCACAGCATCTGGCTGATCGAATTTATCATGGCTATGAAAGCTTGAAGTGGAGGCGACAGGGCGTTGCTGAGAACTACCGCGACGATCCACTGAGGCTGGCTTTTTAACCTGCCTGGGTTGTTTGCGTTGGATCGGTTTGGATTGGAGAACGCTGTTATCAGTCGAGGTTGCTGGCGCTTCCGAGGGTTGCGGCTTGACTGCCTGGAAAACAGTTGAGCATTCGCCACAGCGCACCTTGCCTGCCGCCGCCTGGAGGATCTCCTGGGTGACGCGAAAAATCGCATGACATTGTGGGCATTCTGTATACATCTAGCTCTAGTTGTCCATCTGGTTACGGCGGCCTTCAATCAATTGCCAACCTTGTTTTGAGGTTCTGTGAGTAATAGAGAACCACGAGCTATAGGCTTTTACTACATTGTCGGCTTGTTCATCAAGCACACCTGATAAAATAATTGAACCAGTGCGCCTAACTAATTGACTAATCTGTGAAGAGAGCATGATAAGCGGTTGTGCCAGAATGTTTGCCATCAACAAATCAACCGGCTCTGGATCAGCAACATTTGTGTCTTGTAAATGGTACAGGTTCACAGCAATTTGATTACGCTCGGCATTGTCTTTACTCGCTTGTAGTGCTTGTGGATCGATGTCAATTCCAGTGACCTGCCGCGCACCCAATTTGAGTGCCGCGAGAAACAAAATTCCGGATCCACAGCCATAATCAATTACCGATTGGTCGCCGGGTGGATTGGCATCCAGCCACTCAAGACAGAGTGCGGTGGTTGGATGGGTTCCTGATCCGAATGCCAATCCCGGATCGAGCATTAAATTCACTGCCCGTGGGTCAGGTGGCTCGGTCCAAGATGGGCAAATCCAGAGGTTTTCGCCAAATTGCATGGGTTTAAAATCATCCATCCAGGCACGAACCCAATCCTGATCTTCCAGTTTTTTGTAGCGCCAGCCTATTATCTGCGTGGCTAGCTGGTTAAAAAAGAGATGCTTGAGCAAGTCCGGATCAACAGATTCAGGGAACAATGCCAATAACGAGAGTTTCTGCCAGAGCGGAGTTTCGCCTGGCACAGGCTCCATAATGGGATTGTCTTCCGCGTCAGTAAGAGTAATCGAGAGACAATTGAGCGCCTCTAGCCTCTGCTCGACAATCTCAAGATCAGTCGCGGCGAGTTCAAATTGAAATTGGAGCCAGTCCATTTTTGCTCCTGACGATTGCAGCGAATTTTCGGATCACATTCCCAACTTCTTTTCCAAATAATGAATGTTCGTACCGCCCTGACGAAACGCCTCATCCTTCATAATATCCTGCTGAAGCGATACGTTGGTGGTAATCCCTTCAACCAGAATTTCCTGCAGTGCGCCGCACATTCTTGCCAATGCAGTTTTGCGATTCTCGCCATGCGTAATAATCTTGCCAATCATTGAATCGTAATATGGTGGAACGGTATAGCCACCATAAATGTGGGTTTCCATCCGTACTCCGGGACCGCCGGGAGAGTGGAAACGCGTAATTTTACCCGGTGACGGGATAAAGGTTTTCGGATCTTCCGCATTAATCCGGCATTCGATGGCGTGACCGTTTATTTTGATATCTTCCTGTTTCAAGGTCAGCGGTTCACCAGCCGCAATTTTTAGCTGCTGCTTGACCAGATCAATCCCTGTGATCATTTCCGTTACCGGGTGCTCAACCTGCAAGCGTGTGTTCATTTCGATAAAGAAAAATTCGCCGTTATCGTAGAGAAACTCAAAGGTGCCCGCACCTCGATAACCAATATCAATACAGGCTTGTGCGCAGCGTCCGCCCACATCCTGACGAATTTTTTCGGTAATGCCGGGAGCAGGCGCTTCTTCTACTACCTTTTGATTTCGTCGTTGCATGGAACAATCGCGCTCAAATAAATGTATCGCGTGACCTTGTCCATCAGAGAGCACCTGAAACTCTACATGGCGTGGCGTCTCCAGATATTTTTCCATATAGACCATGTCATTGCCGAAGGTTGTTCGCGCTTCGGCTTTAGTCAACGCGATGCTTTCAAGCAGCTCTTCTTCGGCATGAACCACGCGCATGCCACGACCACCGCCACCACCGGAAGCTTTGATGATGACTGGATAGCCGATTCTACGTCCCGTCTTAAGGGTTTTTTCATTGTCATCATCAATTGCACCATCTGAGCCAGGCACGGTTGGAACGCCAGACTTGATCATTGCATTGATGGCGGAAACCTTGTCACCCATCAAGCGTATAGTTTCTGCTTTCGGGCCAATAAATATAAAACCGCTAGACTCGACTCTTTCGGCAAAATCCGCATTCTCTGATAAGAAGCCATAACCAGGATGGATTGCCTGGGCATCAGTAACTTCTGCGGCGCTAATAATCGCCGGGATATTAAGATAACTTTCAGTCGAGGGGGCTGGGCCGATGCACACAGACTCATCAGCCAACCGGACATGTTTTAAATCCCGATCAGCTTCTGAATGAACAGCCACTGTTTTAATTCCTAAGTCCCTGCAGGCACGCAGGATACGAAGAGCGATTTCACCGCGATTGGCGATCAGTACCTTCTTCAGCATGGCATTAACCGATAAGGAAAAGTGGTTGGCCAAATTCAACCGGCTGACCGTTTTCAACCAGCACAGACTTCACCGTGCCGGCATGATCACATTCAATCTGGTTGAGCATTTTCATCGCCTCGATAATACAGATGGTATCGCCCATGCCGATGGTTTTGCCCTCCTCGGCAAACGGAGCAGCCTCCGGAGATGAGGAGCGGTAAAAAGTGCCGACCATGGGAGATTTGATCACATGCCCATCTAATTCGGGCGCGGCTTCTGGTGTCGCAGCGTTCTCTGCAGCAGCGGCTATGGGTGGTGGAGCCGCTGGCGGTGCACCATAAAACATGGGGGCACCACCACCCGCTACAGGTTGATGAGTGCGTGTAATTCGAACCGACTCCTCACCCTCATGAATCTCAATCTCGGCAACACCGGTGTCTTCTACCAGCTCAATGAGTTTTTTTATCTTGCGAATATCCATGATTAATCCGTAAAAAGATCTCGGCAAAGTCCTCGAGATTTAGTTATAAGCGTTCTAAAACTGCTTCCAGCGCAAGTTGGTAGCCTTTGGAGCCAAATCCGGCAATCACACCCTCGGCGATATCGCTAAAATAGGAGTGATGACGAAACACCTCGCGTTGGTAAACATTTGAAAGGTGAACTTCAAAAAAAGGAATTTCTACACCGGTCAGCGCGTCGCGCAGTGCCACACTGGTGTGGGTAAATGCAGCCGGGTTAAAAATGATAAATCGGGTTTTGTCTTCGCCAGCTTGATGGATTCTGTCGATCAGCTGATGTTCTGCATTGCTCTGAAAGGCATCCATCTCAGCGCCATGTGCTTCGCAACGAGCCATCAGGCCGGCAATAATATCGTCGAGAGTCTGTCGCCCGTAGTGTTCGGGTTCACGCTGTCCCAAGAGGTTTAGATTGGGGCCGTTGAGTAGTAAAATGTCGGGCATTTGTGTCTATAAGGCTGCGATCTTCGGGAAAAATCTCTTAAATTGCTTCTAACTGGAATGAAGTCGATTTTAATCGCTTGTGTGACGGGTGTCTATTTTTTTGCTGAATATTGGCGGGCTAGCGTAGCAGAAATTGGCAGTTTCTTCCGAATGGTCAAATTAGGCGGCTCTCCGGTTGAGTTACAGGTACTTTATTAGTTCTGATTCCAGCTTACGTTTACTCAATCCTCCGGCGCGGGTAAATCTGACAATGCCATCGCGATCTAACAATACGCTATAAGGTAGCGCACCAATTTTATTGCCATAAAGTCGCGTCACCGCAGAGGCATCCGCTTGACCATGCAAAACAGGGTAGTTCACGCCGAAACTATCTACGAAATCAATAATCGCGCCTTTTTCATCAATGGCGACCCCAATGATTTCAAAGCCCTGCTCACCGTAGGTTTCTTTTAAGCTGATAAAGGCAGGCATTTCTTCGAGACAGGGTGGGCACCAAGTCGCCCAGAAATTGACCAGAACCACTTTGCCGTCCCATTCTGAGATTGAATGTGATTTGCCTTCGAGATCAGGCAGGCTAAAATCCGGACGTTTGCTACCTTTCTTTGCAATCGCAGCTGTACCACCGTCTTCACGGCTGAGTTGCAACTGCTGGGATTCTTTTTGCGGGAACAGCTGGGTGGAGAGAAAATAACCAGCCAGTAATGCCAGCGTTGCGAACAGCGCGTAAAGCAGCCAGTTATTCTTACCGGATTTTGAATGTTCCATTTTATTCCTTATATTGCGATAGCGCTTCAGCAGAATGGTTTCTGAACTTTTCGGCAGGGACGAAACCAACAACACGGTAAGGCTTTAGTTCTTTGCCTTGCGGGGTAAAGTAGAGGATTGCAGGCGGCCCGACAATACCAAAATGTTTGAGTAGTGTCTTATCGGCAGCATCATTTGCGGTGACATCTGCTTTTAATAGCACGGTATCCGATAAAACTGCCTTGACCCCCGCATCAGTAAAGGTAAATTTTTCCATTTCCTTGCACGAAATGCACCAGTCTGCGTAAAAATCCAGCATCACTGCTTTGCCGTCTGAATTGGCTTGATTTAGTGCTTGCTCAAAACCATCCAAACCTTTGATTTTTTTGAATTCCAATCCCTCCGTAGCCTGATTATTACCGCTCCCTGAGCCAGAAAAAACACCTTTAAGTGGCTGCAAGATATCGTTGCCGCCAGCAGCAGAACCAATGACCTGAAGTGATCCATAGAGCAATAGAGCGAATCCCAGTCCTTTCCACAGCTGCGCCCATTTTGATACGCCCTCGGGTATTTGCCGCAAAGCACCCATGTAGATGCCAGAAATAACTAGTAACAATCCCCATAACAATAGAGTGATCGAGACGGGTAAAATACGTTCCAACAACCAGATACCCACGCCCAGCATCATCACGCCAAATACGGCTTTGACGGCATCCATCCACGCACCTGCTTTGGGCAGCAGTTTCCCAGCAGAAGCGCCTAACACCAGCAAAGGTGCTCCCATGCCCATACTCAAGGCGAACAAGGCCATGCCACCCAGCACAGCGTCACCCGTCTGACCGATATAAATCAGCGCACCGATCAGTGGCGCAGTCACGCAGGGGCCTACGATCAGTGCTGAGAGAAGCCCCATAATACCGGCACTGGCCAACTTGCCGCCTTCCTGTTTGTTACTAAACGCCGCGAGTTTTGTTTGGATTGAGGTGGGCATTTGTAACTCATAAAAACCAAACATTGAGAGTGACAAGAGAACAAAAACGGCTGCAAAAGCACTCAGCACCCAGGGATTCTGGAACCAGATCTGCAGATTGGCACCAAACAAACCCGCCAAGACACCGACAACGGTATAAGCCAGCGCCATTGCCAATACGTAGACCAGCGCCAGAGTGAAACCGCGCCGCGGAGTAACATTTTCACCCTCGCCAACAATGATGCCGGACAAAATAGGAATCATCGGAAACACGCAGGGGGTAAATGCCAGTAGCAAACCAAAACCGAAAAAGCTGATCAGCGTTAAGAGGGTGTTTCCGGAAGATAAGCTGGCGGCGATAGCATCTTGTTCTGAAACTTTACCGTCTATGGAATTGGCAGCGGGCGAATCTACAGGAGAGTTGCCAGTCGCTTGGCTTGGGGATGCAACCAGGGAAGCCAGCTGTATGGCACTAAAATCGACCTTCTTTTTTATCGGTGGATAACAAACACCTAAATCAGCGCAGCCCTGATAACCCGCCGTGAGCGATAGTGTGTCGGGAGTGCCATTGATCCCCAGAATCGGAAACTCTAGTGATAAGTCACCACGAAAAATTTCTACATCGCCGAATGTGGGATCATTAATGCTCGTCGAAGGGGGATAGTCTGGTTCACCCAGCTTCAGGCCCGTCGAACCTTCCAGCGACATTTTAATCTTCTTTTTGTACAGGTAATAGCTTTCAGCAATTTGCCATCGGGCTGCCACGAATCCGGGGCTTTTCAGATCAACTGTGAATTTAAAGGCGTCATCCGGGTCGAGCAGTTCGTCCTCCGCACCGCCACCCAGGGCATCGTTAAGGCCGCTCAAAATATCTAGCGCAGATTTTCTCTCGGGCTCTGCAAATGCATTTGAACTACCAGCAAATAGTAAAATGAAAACCAGAAAAATCCAGCCAAAAGATACAGTCCGCGGGGATAGTAAGCTATGTTCTTTGCTATTCATCATGAGTTGATTCGGTTATCCAGTTTAAAAAGCCCTTTGATCCGTCAACCACCGGGACTACCAGCAGCTCGGCTAATTCGTAGGGATGGTGCGCGTTCACTAAATGTTCAATCTCTGGTACTAAATGGGGACGGGTTTTAATGACCATTTGATGCTCCTTACCTTTCTCAAGGTTCCCCTTCCATTCATAAATCGAGGTCATCTCAGGCAGAATATTAACGCATCCCGCCAACTGTTTCGATATCAGCATACCTGCCAATTCTTCCGCACCATTCTGATCCGGAAAAGTCGTCAGAACGATAACGTAATCGCTGCTCATAGTACGGCCAAAAAAACACAAGGGATGCGATTTTTAACATACCTATCCGGGTTTGGCGAGTCCGCGGTATCTGGTAATATAGTGAGCTCTCGTTATTTAGAGGAGCAGAAACTTATGCTTCATCTGTCAAGAGATTTAGGTTATAACTCCGGCGAACCCAAATATTTACCGTTGATAAAATGGATCAAGGAGTAATACATGATTAAAAACGCAAAAAAAACATTACTGGCAGCTACCTTATCGAGCTTTCTACTTGGCGGATGTAGCAGTAGCTCAAGCGTCAGCACGACGGGTGACGACACCGATACCAGTGGACAGATCAAAGTTGGTTCCATCACCATCGCTAACTATCAATCCGTTTTAGACAACGGCTTTAAAGCATTGGGTAGATTCACAGAAGCCACTGATTCCATATCAATTGATGGCGAAGAAACAGACCTTCTGGATGTGGCTAGCTGCGATTCGGGGACAGTCACTCCCACAGAGACACTCACGAGTGCATCCGTTGTATTCGCTAATTGTGTCGTAGGTTCTGCAAACTACGACGGTAGTATTTCGCTGGTTGCCAATAACTTGTCAGGTGGATTTTTACTGGATCCACCGGTAGGTGACGGTAACCTGAAAGCGACAGTGACGTTTACTGATTTAACGGTTAACACCCCGCAAACTGAGATAGAGAATCTGGACGGTGATGTTGTTTTTGATCTGACCATTGCGCAAAGCAATTCCACAGCGGAAATATCGTCATCTGGATTGGTATTCGGATTCACAGAGAATGGCGCTAAGCAAATGTTTGAATTGTCATCTCTGCTCTTTAAATTCAGTGAAATAGCGGCAACCTCCGAGGAGATTGAGGATGTAGATTTCAGCTATAAACAAACACTGGATGGTCAAGTTGTTACCATTAAGTTTGATACCACTACGCCATTTAGAACGGCTGAAAATGCTGATAACCCCTACGCGGGCGCTATGACCATTACCTCATCAGAGGGTGGCAGTATCAAAATCACCGCGAATGATGATGATCCCGATACCGCACGTCTGGAGGTTGCTGGCGCTGGTGGTGGAATCTTGGACGAAGATACACCTTGGTCAGAAATTTCCGGTAACTAACCGTTTGCAAACAAGCATTTAAATAAGGAGCGCATTTTGCGCTCCTTTTTTCGTGTTGATTTAATTTGCTATGACTAACTCATGAGAAATCTCAATATCTCCCATGAGTAACTGATAGACCGGACAACGATTGGCGATGGCTTTCATGCGTTTTATCTGATCAGCATCCAGCTGGGCATCAATTTCCAAAGTCATTGAAATCTCGTGTTGCTCACCTTTGGCAGGTTTGTTTTTTGTTAGTCGCGCACTGATTCCTCCCACCTTCCAACCTTTATGTTCGGCATACATTCGTAAAGTAATGGTGGTGCAGCTACCGAGTGCCGCGAGGACTAATTCCGTAGGTTTCGGGCCTAAATCCTGCCCGCCAACGGCAATGGGCTCATCCACGATAAACTGGTGATCGCGAACAAAGATTTCGTTGCGATAGTTTTCCCCCGTTTCTCTGACAACCACCTCCCCTTCTGCCACTGCTGGACGGGTCTCAGCATTGGCTTCTGGGTTCTTGCCTTGAATGTAACGAGACGCCCAGCAAGAGATGAGATTAGCGGTATAGGCCGCATCACTGGCAGCGGTTAATAAGTGATCTGCCGCATCGAGTGAAACAAAACTTTTTGGGTGACGTGCAGCAGTAAATATTTTGCGCGCCTCATCCACGTGAACAATCTCATCACCTGGCGTATGCAAAATTAAAATTGGTTTATTGATACGGCGAATCTTACTTTCGAGCTGATGAATTTGAAGGTCATCGATGAAATGTTTTTTAACTAAAAAATCTCTACCCACAATCGGAACCGTCGCTGAACCGTTTAGATTAATCTCATCCACATATGGCGCAAAAACATGATTCAGATGGCTCGGATCAGAGGGCGAATTAATGGTCACCAAGGCAGTGACTGATTCGATATCTCGTGCGGCTGCCATCACCGCTGCACCCCCTAGACTGTGGCCGATTAACAAACGAGGCGCTTGATGATTTTCAGCTAGATATTTGGCGGCAGCTTTAAGGTCAGCAATATTGGTAGTGAAACTGGTCGCTGAAAAAACGCCTTCGCTATCACCCAGCCCGGTGAAATCAAAACGTAACACTGCAATGCCATTCTCAGCCAATACTTTGCAAATTCGTCGTGTTGTCACTATTTCTTTTGAGCAGGTAAAACAGTGAGCAAATATCGCCCAGGCATGTGGTTTAGCACGAGGTAAATCAACTATTCCGGCGAGTGATTCTCCGCGATCATTGTTAAATGAGGCAGTTAATTTAGAAGTTTCATGCATACGTATCGCTCCAGCTCTCGACGAAGATTTGATATTATTCGCAAGGCGTTCTCATAAAGATAAAAAGATGACACCTTATGATTCTAAAATAGCTCGTCGGCTTGCTGGTAGACTGGAAAAGCGCACATAAAGAATTCGGCTTTTGCGCGAAATTTGGACAAAAAAATTGGCATCGGTGAGATGCCAAAAATGAGTGGGGGTCTAGGAAAACTAGAGGCTATAGTATATCCAGTAATCTAGAACTTGTCTAGCTGTATGGCTTCCGCTTGATAAGAATCAGATTTTTTTCTGAGTTCAATATTACTTGCCGCCAGAGAAACGACGACGGAACTTATCAACTTGACCCGCTGAATCTAAAATTTTCTGCTTGCCAGTGTAGAAAGGGTGGCATTGCGAGCAAACTTCAACAGCTAACTCATCTTTTCCATAAGTCGACCGAGTTTGAAAGCTATTACCGCAACTGCAAGTAACTTTGATGTCTGAGTAATCTGGGTGAATTTCGGGTCGCATGGCGTTCTCTGTTGAATTGAAAATGGCGCGGGAGCTTAGCACAGCATCGACCGCGAAACAAACGTGAACTGCGTCACACTTTGGTATATCAGAGCCTGCTAATTTATTGCTAACTCACTCATGACAAAGCTAACTTATTGATAGATAAGCGGCTAAGCTGTTATCCACATTTTCTGTGGATAACTCTGTGGAAAAGTCTCTGTTATCCCCTCCCAACATCGGTGTTTGTTGTATTTAAGCGGCATGGTCAATTTCTAACCAATGAAGCTAAGTAATTGATTTAACAATCTTGAAAACTTATTTAAAAAAATTTTGTAAACAAGTGACAAAAAAACGACAGTCCTTTCGGCTTATGTGCATAACCTTGGGTGACTACTAGCTAAATTGCAGCTTACTCGTTCTCTTGGCTGACCAAAACCTGAGTAATATTGCCAGAATAATCTCGCTCTATTCTGATCAGAATAGGCGCGCAACAAATTCGGCAATCTTCGACCATTTCATGATAAACGGTCGTATTATCGACCTCCACCGTAAATCCAGTGCCGCAATAGGGACACTCCTGACCAAAAGTCTGGATGAGTTCAATGTGGCTCATCGGGCAGGAATCGACTCACTAAATCATTAAGAAACTGCCGACCTAAATCGCTGGGGAAAAAAATCTCTCCACGTTGCTGCATCAATTCTTCATCAACTAGCTGCGTCATCTTAGACTGCAAACATTGCCAGGGGAGGCCGGTTCTCTGTTCAAACAGAGTTTTACTGAAGCCGTGGTTTAAGCGTAGCGCATTTAACATAAACTCAAATATCAGCTCATCTATCTTCAAACTTCGGTTTGAAGATATTTGTTCAATTTGAGCATTAAGATATTGGTCAGGATGGCGCTGGCGAGTTGTGCGGTTAACTTGCTGGACGCTCATGTCAGTAATCTTCCCGTGCGCACCCGCGCCAATTCCAAGGTAATCGCCAAACTCCCAGTAATTGCGGTTGTGCTTGCATTGGCGGCCATTGGTGGCAAATGCTGAAACTTCATATTGCTCGAAATTGGACTTTGCCAGCAACGCTGCGCCATCAACCTGCATTTGCCAGATTAGATCGCTTTTAGGTAGCTGCGGCGGCTGGTGATAGAAGAGGGTATTGGGTTCGAGCGTAAGCTGGTAGAACGAGATATGCGTAGGAGCATGCTCAATTGCCTGGCGTAAATCATCCTGACTCGCTTCAAGAGACTGATCCGGTAAGCCAAACATCAAATCAAGATTAAAATTATCAAAGCCCGCTTGACGCGCCATCTCGATGGCTCGATGCGCGTGACCAGCATCATGGATGCGGCCAAGGCGCTGCAATGAGGGGCTGTGAAAACTCTGAATTCCCAGTGAAAGGCGATTCACCCCGGCTTCGCGATAGCCACTAAACCGGGCTTGTTCGGCAGTTCCGGGGTTAGCTTCCAGTGTGATCTCGGCATCCGGCAACAGCGGCAAACGCGCTCGGATACCGGTTAGCAGACGATTAATCGCCGCTGCGGAAAACAGGCTCGGTGTACCCCCGCCGATAAAGATAGTCGAAACGGTGCGACCCCAGACCGAGGGTAACGCAGTTTCTAAATCCCGCAGTAGCGCATCGACATAGCCATCTTCAGGAAGATCCTGCGGCTCATGCTGATGCGAATTAAAATCGCAATACGGACACTTTTTAACACACCAGGGCAGGTGCACATACAGAGACAGCGGTATTGCTTCGCTAAATTGAGGAGTAATTGTCAGCGCAAACTCCTAAAGTGCAACCTTTAGCGCCGCAACCAATTTGCTCAATGCCTGCGCGCGATGGCTGATTTTGTTTTTCTCATCGCCATCCAACTCAGCACCAGTCTTGCCTAGCGCTGGCAGTAGAAAATACGGATCGTAACCAAAACCGTTCTCGCCACGCGGCTCATCGATGATTAAGCCTTCCCAGGCACCCTCGGCAATGATCGGTGAAGGATCGGTGGCATGACGCATGTACACCAGTGCTGCACGGTATCGCGCAGTACGCTTTTCAGGGGCGATATCTTTCAGCGCATCGACCAGCTTTTCGTTATTGGCCTGATCACCGTTACCGGAATAGCGTGCAGAATAGATGCCTGGTGCGCCATTGAGCGCATCGACTTCGATGCCGGAATCATCTGCGATTGAAGGCAGGCCGCTATGCTCACAAGCATTTCTCGCCTTGAGGATAGCGTTCTCAATAAACGTCAAGCCCGTCTCTTCAGCTTCAGGAATTCCATATTCTTCTTGCGGGTAGGCATCCATACCCAGTTCTTTCAACATCACGGTAAATTCGCGCAACTTGCCGGCATTATTCGACGCGATGACGACTTTTCCACTCACGATGCTAACGCCTCTTTTTGCTTGATGTGGATTTCTTCAATCCCGGCAACCGCCAGATTTAGCAATTCATCCAGCTCTTCACGGCGAAAAGCATGACCCTCTGCGGTTCCTTGCACTTCGATGAACTGCCCACCATCATTCATGACCACATTCATATCCGTTTCCGCATTGGAATCCTCGGCATAATCCAGATCCAGCACAGGTGTACCTTCATATATTCCCACTGATACAGAACCGATCATGCCGTGCAGCGGTGATTCTTTTAAGGTGCCATCTGCAATCAGCTTATTGATTGCATCCTGCATCGCCACAAATGCACCCGAAATTGAGGCTGTGCGAGTCCCTCCATCGGCCTGAATAACATCGCAATCTAACGTGATCTGACGCTCGCCCAATGCTTCAAGGTCAATCCCGGCACGCAGTGAACGACCGATCAAACGCTGAATCTCAACCGTGCGGCCACCTTGCTTGCCACTCGATGCTTCACGTCGCATCCGCGAATTAGTCGAGCGCGGTAACATGCCATATTCAGCCGTCACCCAGCCTTTGCCTTTACCCTTCAACCAGGGTGGAATCCGCTCCTCAATCGTCGCCGTACAGAGCACCTTGGTATTACCAAAACTCACCAGTACAGAACCCTCTGCATGGCAGGTGTAATTTCGTTCAAAACTGATTTCGCGCAACTGATCTGGCGTACGGCCACTGGGTCTCATAGATAAATCCGGAAGGTTAAATTCAAGGCGCGCATTATCTCTCAAGAAATACCAAAGGTATACTGAGTCGGAATGACAAATGAATGCGCTAAAATCTAAGTAGCCGTAGGATACTGCTTGCAAAGCGCATCAACAAAATCAGAACAACAGGAATGAATACATGACCAGCAGCATGACCGGCTTTGCCCGCGCCGAACACGAATCAGCCTCAGGAAAGATCACCATAGAACTGCGCAGCGTCAACCATCGCTATCTCGACACCACCATCCGCATGCCAGAAATCCTGCGTAAATTTGAAAACCGAGTGCGCGACACACTGCAAAAGAAAATCGCTCGCGGCAAATTAGAATGCAATATCCGCTTCTCCCCGGAAGTGAACCAGGAGAGCATAGAGTTTGATGAAGCCCGCGCCAAAACCGTTATCCATTCGCTGGAAAAAATCAGCGGCTTGATGCAAACCCCCGCCCGCCTCAGTGCAGAAACCGTTCTTCAATGGCCAGGCGTCATTGGCGAAGAAGCACCCGATGAGAAGATACTCAATGCCTCACTCGATCAAGCGCTCCAGGGCGCGTTAGAAACGATGCTGTCGATGCGCAAACAGGAAGGAGACCGCCTCGAATCAATCATCGTAAAACGACTCGACAAACTCGTCAGCACCGTAAAATCTGTTCGCGAACGCCGTATTGAAGTGATAACCAATGTCAGAAAAAAACTCCTCGACCGCCTTGAGTCTCTAGACGTCGAAGCTGACACTGGTCGCCTCGAACAAGAACTCGCCTTCATCGCCCAAAAGCTAGACGTAGATGAAGAACTCGATCGTCTCGACAGTCACGTTGTCGCCACCCAGGAAACCCTGCAACGCAACGAAGCCATTGGCCGCCGCCTGGATTTCATCATGCAAGAATTCAACCGCGAAGCGAACACGCTCAGCTCCAAATCTTCCGATGCGGAAACCACCGCAGCAGCAGTCGAGCTAAAAGTGTTAATCGAACAAATGCGAGAGCAGGTGCAGAATATCGAGTAACTACAAACACTGATAATCGCTAGTTTTTAGCGGCAAGATAGCCTTGAACTTTCTCTAGTGCATCAGTTAACACAGAGGCGCCTTGATAGGCGCGGCGATGAATTGCTGCAAAATCATCCACCTGATATTCATGAACAATGATATTTCTGAGTTCTTTCAACTCTATCCACTGCTCTGTGCTCTCGATTAGCTCCAGCTTTTCCATGAGGTTCAGAATATCTATCAAACGCTCTGCATCTTCCAGCTCAAAGACAGCAACTGCGCGGAACACTTTCTTGATTAGAATATCCTCAAGACGCGCAAAACGAGCCGTCATTGCTTCGAGTATTTCAAGTAACTCTGGGTCATTAGAGCCGATTTTATCCGGCTGGATTTTGCTCCAGGAATACTGAAGTACGGATGCTGCTTGCCTAGCTTGAGCGACCTGCTCAACCAAAAATGCCTTTTTTGTTTTTAGTAGATCATTCATAGGGCTTTACCGGTCTCATGCACTATTTGTTGAAATACGCTGGGTTGCGCGCTCCTCGCCTGAAACACAATATCGATTTTGCGTTCTCCCAACGAGCGAAATAGTCGGCTGCGGATTTTTAACTTCGCATCGAGTGATTCATCAGGATTGAGCTGAACTGTAGGGATAATGAGCAAATCAATATCGCCACCTTTACGTGCATCATCCACCCTGGAGCCAAACAGATACGTTTCTGCCTGCGCTCCCAATGTTTCAGCAACAGCTGACTTGATAGCAGTAACCTGATCTCGAGTTAATCTCATAGCAAGCATTTTAGAATATTGAAGGACAGTTTTCTTTAAAGTGTTAGAAGTAATATCTCTGGCTGTGTTACTACACCATAGGTCTTCGCCTCAGAGTACCTTAAAAAACTCAGACTTAGCCGCACCTTTATCGAAGGTTAGTGTTGTTTTCACACCTGAATGGATGCCTGAGTGAGCGATTAACAAGTCAGCCAAATCGAAATTACTATTACTTGCAGAAGCTAGAAATAATCTCAAAACAGCCTGCTTCTCAAATTCTAAAGCGGGCATAGATAACAGATTGCTCAACGATGACAAAATATCTGCTCTAGTCACGCTGTAGACTGACTCCAAAACCCAGATCAACTCCAAAACGACCAATAGCGTAACGAATATAGGCTGTTTTTCCTCTTCAGCGTTTGTGATGAGCCTGTTTACAATTTTAACTTGCTGAGAATCATCCTGAACAAGAAATCGAACCAGTACATTGGTATCCAATGCGTTCATGAAAAGCCGTCTTTCATGCGCTGTTTAATTTTCTGATTCATTTCCTCGATGGTAACTGGGCTGGGCTGTTTGTATTTACCGAGCATTCCCGCGACCTCAGCTGCTTTTTTGGTAACCGGCTTGATGACAATCTCGTCTTGATCATTGAGAAAGAATTCCACTTTATCGCCACTCAATAGATGCAGGGAATCTCGAACACTTTTGGGAATCGTGACCTGACCTTTACTCGTTAAAGTTGATATTGCTGCATTCATTATAAACTCTCGCATTACATTATTTACAATTCTTACATAAAGGTAATACCAGAAAAGACGAATGTCAAAAAACCATGTGGCAAAAGCTTTGATAAGGAAGGATGATTAACGTTTATGACGTAAGCCGCTCTTGAAATCACCATATCCGCCCCCATTTTTTAATCAGGCACAGCAAGTGCATAACTAATTTGAAAGGTGATTATAATGATTTATACCGATGTTTTTGAACCGTTTCTCTTTTCTGGCGCACCTTCACAGCGCGCTGAGACTCAAGCGGTAGCAAAAGTTTCTGGCTGGACGCCGGCGATTGATCTGGCAGAAACGGAAGATACGTATCTGCTAACAGCAGATGTTCCTGGCGTTAAGTTTGATGAGATTGATCTCTCTGTAGAAGAGGGTGTGTTAACGCTGAGAGGGGAGCGCAAGGTCGCTGAAAATGAGGAACGGACACGCGGTGAGCGGCGTTTTGGCGCATTTGAGCGTAGCTTTACATTGCCAGAAACGGCAGATGTTGATGCGGTTAGTGCAAAATATGACCTTGGTGTGTTGGCCATTACGGTTGCTAAAAAAGCTAAACCAGAAGCACGTAAAATTGAGATTCAGCATTAGCTCATGATCAAATCATGATGATGTAGGCCGAGAAATCGGTTTATCCGGAAAGCTTACAGCTAGCAATCGGCGGTCATTGACCGCCGATTTTTTAATTTCTATCAACCCAAACGTTACTGACTCGAAATATGGAATACGTTGATTACTATAAAGTTATAGGTGTTGAGCGCAATGCCGAGCAGGCTGATATCAAGAAGGCCTATCGCAAAATGGCGCGCAAATATCACCCGGATGTAAGTAAAGTATCTGATGCTGAAGCCCGCTTTAAGGAGGTGGGTGAGGCTTATGAGGTGCTCAAAGATAAGGAAAAACGCGCTGCGTACGATCAACTCGGCGCAAATTGGAAGCAGGGGCAAAACTTTAATGCGCCACCGGAATGGGGGTCTCAATTTGATTTTGGTGGAGGTAGAGGCGGCGCTCAGGGAGGTGCTGGCGCAGCGGGCTACTCAGATTTCTTTGAGAGCATTTTCGGCCGTGGTGGATATACGCAAGAGCACGGTGGTTTTCAGGGCGGCGGCTTTGCGCGTCCGGGACAAAACCTGACTGCGGATATCGGTGTGACGCTATATCAGGCATTTCATGGGGAAAAAGTCGCTGTTCGAGTGAGTGATGGACGCAGATTAAATGTCAAGATTCCTGCTGGCGTTAAAGATGGACAAAAAATTCGGCTGGCCGGGCAGGGTGGCGAGGGTAGTGGCGGTGGAAAACACGGTGATTTGATCATTAAGATCAGCATCAAGCCAGATCCTAAATTTAAGCTCAAGGGGAAAGATATTGAACTGACGCTACCAATTGCCCCGTGGGAAGCGGCACTAGGTGCAGATGTAAAAGTCCCCACTCTAAGTGGCACGCTGCAACTCAAGATTCCGGCCAATTCAAGCACTGGCAAACGGATGCGGATTAAGGGTCGCGGTATGCCGGGAAAACCTGCTGGAAATTTCTATGTGCGCCTCGAAATTGTAACACCAGCGGCGAACTCCGAAGAAGAACAGGCGTTGTACGAGCAAATGCGTGATACTTTTAAATTTGAACCACGTTCCAAACTAAATGCCACGAATTGAACCTTGGAGCTAACAACAGGTCTCTACTCCTTCTACTCAATGGAGAAATACTCGCTATGGTTAAGCAACTCAAACAAATTTCACTCTCTACCTCATTCATCACCAGCCTGTTTTTTGCGCTGCTGATGATCATGCCCATGGTTCATTCCGGACTACCTGATACCGTTGGCGGCCAGGTGTTACCCACGCTCGCGCCGATGCTCGAAGAAGCAACTCCGACAATTGTACACATTGCTACGCAGGGACGAACTTCGGGACGCTCGCGCGCTAGCAACGATCCTTTCGAACAATTTTTTGGGCGTCGCCCCGGCAAGCAAAAACCTACTCGCGGACTAGGATCAGGCGTGATTATTAATGCTGCAAAAGGGTTTATTGTAACAAATGCTCATGTCATCGCCGATGCGGATGTAATCACCGTGACACTTAAAGATGGTCGCAGCATTGAAGCGCAGTTAATTGGCGCTGATCCGGAAGCGGATGTTGCTGTGATTAAAATTGAAGCAGGACAGCTCGCAGAAATTCCCCTTGCTAACTCCGATAAATTGAGGGTGGGTGATTTTGTCGTTGCCATCGGTAATCCATATGGATTGAAGCAAACAGCAACTTCCGGAATCGTCAGTGCTTTGGGGCGAACCGGACTGGGAATCGAATCCTATGAGAACTTCATCCAGACCGACGCCTCGATTAATCCCGGCAATTCCGGTGGTGCGCTGGTCAATTTGCGTGGTGAATTAGTGGGTATCAATACCGCGATTTTAGGGCCAAATGGTGGAAACGTTGGTATCGGATTTGCGATTCCGGTGAACATGGTTACTGCAATTACGGAGCAATTGATCGAGCACGGTGAAGTGCGTCGCGGCAGATTGGGTGTCGGCATTCAGGATTTAACCCCTGAACTGGCGGCGGCTTTTAATTTAAAACGTCGCGGCGGCGCAGTGGTTTCCCAAATTGAACACGGTTCACCCGCAGATGTCGCAGGCCTGGAAGTTGGTGATGTTGTCACTGCTGTAAACGGTGCGGCCGTTGCCAATGCCAGCCGTTTAAGAAACTCGGTGGGCATGTTACGAGTCGGCACCAAGGTAACTCTCGATGTGCTCAGAGACGGCAAGAAGCTCAAGATCACCGCAGATGTTAAAGAACCTGAGCGGCATGAAATTGTTGGCAAACAGCTCAGCAAACGATTACATGGCGCAACTTTTGAAGATGCAGAGATTGATAACCAACAGGCTGTGATCGTAACCTCTATCGAACCAGGCAGCCCAGCTGAACGCTCCAGTCTGTCAGAAGGTGATTTAATCATTTCAGTCAACCGAAGACGCATCAGCAGCATCAGCGAAATGAAAACTGCGGCAGCACTTAATGAAAAAGCACTGCTACTCAATATTGTTCGCGATGGGCGTGGTTTGTTTCTGTTGATTCAATAGCAGCACCGGAGACAGCTCCGCTGAGTACTTAATTGAGCGAGGCCGACGCTATCCTGGCGTATTCTTATCGACCCAGCGGGATTCACCCGATTTGAGCGTTTCCTGCTTCCAGAAAGGCACGCGGTGCTTGAGTTCTTCCACAAGATATCGGTTGGCTTCAAACGCCTCTCGTCGATGTGATGACCAGGCTGCAACCAACATAATCGGCTCTGCTGGCTGAATATTTCCAACGCGATGCACAATCAGGCATTCCAGCAATTCCCACTTCTTTTTCGATTCTACAATGATTCGCTCAAGGCTCGATTCTGTCATACCAGGATAGTGCTCCAGCACCATTGCCTGAACCGTATCGCCTTCGTTAAAATCGCGCATGGTGCCGACAAAGACCGAAGTCGCACCATAGTCAGTACGATTTTCGAATCTCCGTGCCTGAAACTCCGCAAGCATTGTCCAGGGATCGAGCATTTCTTTATCCAAAATGACAACGCTCATTTATCCTCCCGTTACTGGCGGGAAAAACGCCAGCTCATCACCAGATTGAACCTTTGCATCCCAAGCACAATAGACCTGATTTAATGCTGCCAGGGTATTTTCAGGCAACGAAATATCAGGGTTCAAGGCCTGCCAGATTTCGCTAACCTTACCAGCAGCAGAATCTTCAAGCTGGTCATCCGCTCTTCCGACCGTATCGCGCAGGCTTGCAAAGTATTTAATACTAATCACTTTGGTTACAATGTCTTCTCAAGGAAATGACTATTCTAACGCCTATGAATTCCAAACTCACACACTTCAACCCCAGCGGCGATGCTCACATGGTCGATGTTGGCAAAAAATCAACCACGCATCGAATCGCCATTGCCGATGGCTGGATAGATATGCAACCAGAAACACTCAAGCTCATCAAATCCGGTGAAAGCAAGAAGGGCGACGTTCTGGGAATCGCACGCATCGCTGGCATTATGGCAGCAAAAAAAACCGGTGAGTTGATTCCACTATGCCATCCGATTACGCTCACACATGTCGAAGTACGCTTTAATATTGATACGGTGAATCATTGCATACATTGTGAAGCGCAAACTGAAACACGCGGCCAGACCGGCGTTGAGATGGAAGCATTAACCAGTGTGCAGGTTTCACTGCTGACCATTTACGATATGTGCAAAGCGGTAGATCGCGGTATGAATATGCGAGATATTCAACTAGTGAAAAAGACCGGTGGAAAATCTGGCAACTGGACCCGCAAAAATTAAGTGGAATAGAACTCAATGTTTAAATTATTTAAATGGATCATAGGCTTATTTTTGGTTTTACTGGTGCTGATTATCGGCAGTGCTGCTGTCGCGATAGTGACGATTAACCCAAATGATTTTAAGCCGCAAATTACCGAGCAAGTTAAAAAGTCAACGGGGCGGGATCTAAATCTCGCCGGTGATATTCATTGGTCTTTTTATCCTTGGCTTGGTTTAAATTTAGGTAAAATATCATTAGCAAATGCAGCGGAATTTGGTTCGCAGCCCTTCGCTGAAATTGAAGAAGTAGATATTAAAGTTAAACTACTTCCGTTACTGAAAAAATCAATACAAGCTCGTCAAATTTTAGTTCGGGGAGCCTCACTTAGTTTACAGAAAAATGCTCAGGGTGTTGATAACTGGAGCGACCTCGTCAAGCCGGAAGAACAGCCCGCATCCTCGCCTGAAAAACCCTCCAGCGCCCGGCCAGATTTAGAAATTCAGATCAAAGGTGTAAAAATCATCAATGCAAAGTTACGTTTTAGCGATGAGCAATCAGGCAGCAAAATAGAATTTAATCCAATCAATCTAACCACGGGCCCAATTAAAAGAGGGCAACCGATTAAATTAAAATCTGATTTTATATTTATTCAAGACACTATCAATGTGGCGGTAGACCTCTCCGCAAGTATTACTGCGAACCCCAACACTGGCAGTTACAAAATTGAAGACTTGAATCTAACCCAAACCACTCACGGAGAAGGTTTTCCGGGGGCCGGCATTACCAGCACGCAAAAACTCAGTTTAAACGCGAACACCAATACACAAAAGCTAACTGTCAACCCAATTTCTGTAGAAATATCAGGACTCCAGCTAAAAGGGCAGCTAGAGGTCAATCAATTTATCGACAATCCAAACTATACTGGCCACTTTAATACCAGCAATTTTAACCTCAAAAAATTATTCTCGGTGCTTGAAATTGATTTGCCGGATACTAGCAATAAAAATACACTTACCAATGCCTCGCTGGAATTTGATCTTGAAGGGACTAAAAACAGCATCAGCCTACGCTCAATTAAAGCAACCCTCGACAAATCTACATTAAGCGGCGAATTCACTTTAGTCGATTTTTCAACTCAGGCTATGCGGTTTAATTTGCTGCTGGATCAACTCAACGTCGATGATTATTTGCCAGCCTTTAGCGCATCATCGCCTAACAGCACAGCAGAAGTTTCCACCCCGGACAGTCTCTCGGATAAAATCCAACTGCCGTTGGCATTGATACGAAGTCTAGACATTGATGGCACCGCCAAAATTGAAAAACTGCAAGTGAAGAAGCTACAATTCTCGGACTCCACCGTGTCACTAAAAGCAAAAAATGGCAAAATAGAAGTCTCGCCGTTAACCGCACAAGCCTATAACGGATCAGCAACCATTAAAGCTTCCCTTAACGCCAAAACTGATACACCGGCCTATCGCCTTAACGTTGACTTATCCGAGGTGCGCTCCGAGGAAATTCTTGAAACATTATTCAGCGAACGCTACATCAGTGGCGCAGCCAGTTTTAAAGCCAATATTACAACCAGTTCAAATTCAATTTCAGGCTTACAAAAAAACCTTAACGGCAATTTTCATGCGGAATTTTTGGACGGCACGATAAAAGGCTCAAAGTTATCAAAAAAGATCCATGAGGCACGAAATTTTTGGCGCAAATTTTCTGGTAAGCCGGCGCTCACGGATGACATCACAAAAGACACAAAATTCTCCAGTCTCAAAGCCAGCGGCACTATCAGCGACGGCATTGTGACCAATCAAGATTTAAAAATCTTAGCACCTGTTTTTCAGGCAAAAGGAGAAGGCAAAGTTGACCTGCCCAGCAAATCATTAAATTACACCTTATCGTTGGCGGATGATGGCGCCGACGGCGCTCAGCGTACATTTATACCGCTGCAAATCATCGGCCCGTTTGATAACCTAAATTTTAGATTACGCGGCGATAGCGTAATAAAAGACCGTGCAAAACTGGAACTAGATGCTAAAAAGGCCGAGCTAAAAGCTAGGCTCAGCGAAGAAAAAGATAAAATCGAAGCCGAATTTAAAGAGAAAAAAGCAGCTAAACAAGCTGAACTCGAAAGCAAGGCAACCGAGAAAAGAGACGAGTTAGAAGCAAAGGCGCATGAAAAGAAAGCTGAGATCAAAAAAAAGGTTGATGAGAAAAAACAGGATCTTGAGAAAAAGCTCAAAGATGAGCTAAAAAATAAACTCCAAGGTATTTTTTAGACGTTCTACACCCAACGGCAGTCAGCGTGGAAAATCTCACAATTTCGAGTGATAATAACCGCGGGAGCCTCTACACCTTCTTGTGATGCGTATTGACTAACATGATCAGATTTACACTAAAAATACTTATTGTCAGCAGTCTTGGCTTTATATTGCTGTCAGCCACCCAGGCAGCAACTGTTCAGGTCGACTCGGAAGAAGGTACATTTTATTTGAATCTGCGGTTTCAATCTGAACTGCAGCCAGATGCGCTCACCTCGCTATTAACTGACTACCAGAACTTGTATCGGGTGAGCCCCGCTATTACAAAGAGCGCCGTCATTACCCCTAACAACAGCAACAAAAAAATTGTCTGGAAACGTATTAAAGGCTGTATCGCCTTCTTTTGCCGTGAGCTGGAACATACCGAATATGTCACTGAAACTAAAGATAAAATAACCATGATGACGATTCCCGAAAGAAGCGACTTTGAAATGGGTCATTCCAGCTGGATGATAATGCCCGGCGCAACCGGCTCCAGAGTAAGATTCAACTCGGTTTTAAAGCCATCTTTTGAGTTGCCCCCTTTGATTGGCAGCTGGTTGATGAAGCAAAAAATTAGAGATGAATTGCACCAAACAGCGCGCCTGCTTGGCGATATAGACGCAGAATAATAAAAATCCAGCATCCGCTCGCATTGGTATACTCAGCGGCTAAATCCTTTCACGAAGCCGTCCCGAACGTGTCGAATAAACCCCCATTTTCTACCGCGCTATTAAGCTGGTTCGATCAACATGGTCGTAGCAATCTCCCGTGGCAAATCAATCCAACGCCATACCGCGTCTGGATATCCGAGATCATGCTGCAACAAACGCAGGTGGATACCGTCATCCCCTACTTTAAGCGATTTATGCTCAGCTTTCCCAATGTTGCAACACTCGCCAGCGCATCACAAAATGAAGTGCTCAGTCACTGGTCTGGACTTGGCTATTACGCAAGAGCAAGAAATCTACACAAAGCTGCGCACGTCATTATTAGTGAGTTCGGTGGCGAGCTTCCAGCAAACCAGACTGAACTGGAATCACTCTCTGGAATCGGACGCTCGACCGCAGGGGCGATTCTCTCACTCGCATTCAAACAACGAGCCGTGATCCTCGATGGCAACGTCAAACGCGTTCTGGCGCGCTACCACGCAATTGACGGATGGCCGGGGCAGACCCAGGTTGCAAAAACCCTATGGGGGCTCGCTGAGCTACACACACCGGATAGTCGCAACGAATCCTACACTCAGGCAATTATGGATTTAGGCGCAACGCTTTGCACCCGCTCAAATCCTGATTGTGACCATTGCCCCATGCATGAACATTGTCAGGCGAAAAAGCTCAGTGATCAGGGCGGCGCTACCCCGCAAGACTGGCCCGGGAAAAAACCCAAAAAAGCCAAGCCCTCTAAAACCAGCGTGTTCCTGATACTGGAAAACTCAGATCAAGAAATACTCTTGCTGCGTCGCCCTCAAACTGGCATTTGGGGTGGCTTATGGAGCCTGCCAGAGCTAGAGAATGATAGTGATCTTGCAAAAGCCATCGCCAACCAGCATCAGCTTAAACTCAAATCACGCCAAAGCTGGTCACCTCTCAAGCATCAATTTACCCATTTTGAGCTGAACATCACTCCGGTCCACTGCCAGATAGAACACCTACCTGGCATCAAGGAAATAGCAACAGACTCGGCACTCTGGTATAAAATCGACCAAATACCGCCTGGTGGCATGCCAACGCCTGTAATGAAACTGTTGACTCAATACCAGGAAAACCTGAATCTACGAGGAACAACCGATGACACGCATGGTTAACTGCACCGTCCTGAAAAAAGAAGCCGAAGGGCTGGATCGCCCCACCTACCCCGGTGAGCTAGGCAAAAAAATATTTGAAAACGTCTCCAAAGAAGGCTGGCAGAAATGGGTTGGGCACCAAACCATGTTGCTCAACGAGTACCGCCTAAGCCCCATCGACCCCAAAGCACGCAAGTTTCTTGAAGAAGAAATGGAAAAATTCTGTCTTGAAGGCGGCCCCGACGAAGTCAGTAACTGGACTGCTCCCAAAGCCTAAATTTCAAACTCCGCTCGCGTTAAGTATAATCGTACTTGACGGCACGCGATGAAATCGCTTTAATAGCGCCCCTTCGATGTTTACACATCAACCCACCTGCAAAAAATGGCCAGGTAGCTCAGTCGGTAGAGCAGGGGACTGAAAATCCCCGTGTCGGCAGTTCGATTCTGTCCCTGGCCACCATTTTTTCTCGAAGCTTACGACGTATCGTCGTTTTCAGAAATTCTGCCTGAAAGCGAAATACGCTACTGTGCCAAGACGTAACTATCCGTATAGATCTTGGATTTGTCTATACTGATGATCAATTTCGTCAAGTGTAAAATAGTCAGTTACATATTTAGATTCGGATCGGCGATATTGGCCGAATATTATTGGATTGTCTTCAGTGCTTTTCTCGAAACTAAAATCAACTGTTTCTACCAAATCACAATACGGCTCTCTTCGAATTATTTCAGCCGCTTTGTATAGGTATTCTTTGTGTTTTTTAAACCTACTATCTATGGCGCTAGACGCGATTGCTGACTCTTCAATTGGCGCTACGCTATATTTATAAGTTGGCTCATTAGCAAAAGTGTCCGTGATTTCCTCCGCGCTGAATTTGTAGCTTCCCTCAGATAGCTTGACTCTATAATATTTAATATTACGGCCTGATAGCATACCCATCATCTTTTCTTGTATCTTATTCGGCATTCTTAATCCAAAATATATACCTTTGACTGATCTGAAATCATAGTACTGCTCTCCTGATGATGAAGTTACAATTCTGACCTCTTTCTCATATACCCATTTTTTTGATTTTGTGGCAAGAATTTTTTGCAAAATTTTCTTCTTCAAGTTTTGATCGATGATGTCATTTATTGTAATTTTAGGCAAAGAATTACTGTAATTGACATTAAAATAATCATTGTCCATTTTTCCGAAATTCATTAGAACATCCGATTCATATTCAATACAAAAACCAGTGTGTGATGCCGCATAGTGCGCCCATAAAAGCTCATCTAGCGGAGTTCTGCTCATTGAATAAATACCTGATTTATCAACAAATGAAAAAACAAATTCTAAAGAAACATTAAACTTCTCGAGAGCTTTTTCCGATCTAGAGTTTGGTTTTATGAATATTTTTTTTAGTGAATCAAGCTGTGATTGCAGAGGCTTATCACTATACAGTCCTTCACAAGGATCATTTAGTAAATCTCTTGTAGACGCCCAGAAGAAATCATTCTTTAACGAATTTAAATCTCTCTTTAATATGT
>CAZNYF010000015.1:0-12651 GCA_964577195.1 uncultured Thiotrichales bacterium
ATCTGGAAGGAGAAGTTTTTAAACTAAACTTAACCTGACAGTCAGTTGCTGATAAATGGGTAACTGTCAGATCAAGTCTGAAGTTCTACAGATATTGAGATGGCCTTCACCCAGCCGGATTTCCAGTTGTTCGGGTGTAACGATTGCCGTTGCCTCGAAAGGCTTGGTCTTCGCCATTCTGATGTTGCTTGATCCAGCATCTGAGCATCTGAGCATATTGCCATTGATATCCAATCTTCTGGCGGCGTCCGCTGGACTATAATGCTAATCTAGCACCAGAGTCATTGCGTCTAATTTGAATTCTTTTGAATACTTCTTTCTCGTGGTCATTCAGGTTCTGCAGTTAAGTTAATTATGGCTTAACTGGGTTGGTCACATCTATTAGACCACCTCAATGGGATCCACTTCTCCTATTTGTCCTCTAAGGGTTAATGATAGGGACACACAGATTTTATTACAGGTTCGTAATTAATCACTGACTGCTAAACTACCCATGTATACTTTCTCGTACAGCTTAACCATAGTATTCAAACTAGCTTTTTCTTCAACTCGTTCTCTGGCTGTTGCTCCCATTCTAAAACACTTTGTTTTGTCTGAAACAAGGTTGTAGATTTCTTCCGCTAATCTTTTTGGACTATCAACAGGGATAAGTACCCCGGCTTTATTGTCGACCCCGATTATTTCGCTATTTCCGCCGACGTTTGTAGCGATTACGGGTATAGAACTAGCCATAGCTTCCAAAATGGCGATTGGTAATCCTTCACTGTATGAATTAAGCACAAAAACGTCAACAATTGAAAGCAACTGAGGTATATCTCGACGATTACCCAGAAAAAGCACGTTTTCTGAGAGGCCGTTTTCTTTCACATAGCTTTCGAGTGAATCTTTACATTGACCTTGGCCTACAATTAGTAACTTAAAATCTCTAGTATACTGTTGCAATTTAAGTGCTGCTTCAAGGAGCCCTTGATGGTTTTTTCGTGGATGAAGCCTGGCGACACAAGCAATGACGGCGGTTGTTTCGGAAATATCCAAGCTTTTTCGCAAGGTACTTACGCCATTTCTCGCTTTATATAAATCGGTATCAACACCATTTAAAATCACTTTAATTTTAGATTCTGGTATATTTTGAATCTGAAACATAAAATCAGCAACAGCAACAGAATCACAAATAATGGTATTGCTCATGCGAGCCATTATTTTCTCACCATGAATTTGTAGTTTTTTATTGTCTGGAACATTACTGTGCTCGGTGTTAATCACCTTCACACCTGCCAACTTCCCTGCAAGCGAACCATAGAACCAGGCGCCAAAATTATGTGTATGGAGGACGTCAATTTTCTCTTTCTTTAAAATTCTCACTAGCTTGAATATCAAACCAAAATCCAAACCTGTTTTTTTCCCCAGGGCGATTACCCGGATACCGCTTTCTTCAAACTCTTTTGCAAGTCCATCACTAGTCGTTAGTGTGCAAACAATAGGGTTAAATTTGTCTCTATCAATTTTATTTAGCAAAGATAGTAATAATGTTTCTAAACCACCAACACCCAAAGAAAAGGTTAATTGCATCAAGTTCTTTTTTTTCATTTTAGTCTCTGTTGGATTTTTAGCGGTACGCGTTTTAGGCAACATACCCATACTTCTCTAGCTCGTGGTTGAGTACGCCTTCTAGATCATCACGTTGTCGCAGACTAAGGTCGTTGCCCCACTTATGATTAGTATTGACCAAGCGATATTGGGCGATATTTTTTTCGAACTTACTTGACCACTCTAATTCGCAAAATTTGGCAACACTTCTAAATATGTCTTGAGGATTTTCGCATAGCTCTTCGTATTTGATCTCCATATACTGATTTTCTGGTATTTCTACCTTACTTTTATCAATTGCATCCATAAGGATTTTCCATTGAATTCCGGCCAATGCGCTAAATGATTGATCAAATCTATTCCATTCCGATGAATAACGCTGGCTCAATGGTCCCCAGCGCCAGTTTTCTGGGCCTCTCCAGCCAAGCCACCAAGGTACGTTCAGCAGTGAGCTTGAGACCGCGCGCCCATCGCGTTTAACATGAATAAATTTTGCATCTGGAAATAGCGCATGAAGGAATCCGAGCCTAGACCAACCGGTAATTTTGACGAGTAATCTATCTCTTTGCGGTGTTGTCATTTTAGACATCGCATTGATAAGTGACTTTTGCTGCTTGGCTCCTAGGTCTCTGGCGGTTAAATCCCGGCAAGGCATACTAAAACCAGGCGCAAAATGATCCCAAAATGTATAACATTCTGCTTGGTCGTTTCTTTTGAAGAGCCTCCCTGCTATGGGAATATCTATGGCTTTCATGAGGTATGCATTTAACTTGGGGTGGGCAGGATGCTTTTCACAGGTTCTTTCTGACATCCACGCTAAATTTGGGTGAGTAGAGAGTATTTGATGGAAAATAGTTGTCCCACTTCGCCCTGTACCAATCACTATGACAGGCTTTAGAACATTCATAACAATAAATCCTCAGGCTATATTTTCAAAATACACGGAAATTTTGGGTCATTAAAGTAGAATGAATACTATGACCCCTATTTACCTTTGATTTCATCTGTGTTCGATGAGAATCCTCAGAAGTAGGAGTGTTGAGGTGATGAAAAGTTCCTTTATTATCCTCAGTCTTAGATAGAGGAATCCCAACTCCCGGTTTAATACTTTATCAGTTCAAATCAGTGAGTATTCATAAGCGCCGCGTTTGAATCGCGTCTATAATATGAAGGTTTCCAGCTCGGTTGAACGTATGAGTGGCAACGATTTTTTTATCCCAGTTTGGAGTAATTCTTGAGACTATATTTTCTCTATATACTTCATTGTTTAACTGTTCTATTTCGCATAAATTAAATCCATATCCGTAACGAACACTGCAATTTTGTGATGGCCTGTACAGATTTCCATTTTTGTAAAAGACATTTCCAGCGGGCCTCGCGCTTTTGCAGTCTGAAACTACAGGATTAGAGATATGGGGTTCCCAGTGACTACTCAAAAGCTCTTTAGAGCTATATAAAAATAACTCGTCGGAGGATGACGCGCCTTCATTTTCGATCATATTGACTAGCATCCACCATTTGTTTTCGTGATAAAATATGGTGGCATCTACGGCGTTAACGTCTTCCATTAGATTCATTTCAAATTCCCATTTCCCTGGGAATTCTACACATTTGTAAAGCTCGATAGTGCCATTTTCTGAGGATTCCGGGATCATATAGTAATCACCCTCGTACTCAATAACAAAGGGGTAAGACAGATGATAGGGTTTATCGAGAACAACTTTAGGTTGACCATAGTTGCCTTTTTCATCCATTTCAATCACTGAAATATGCGCTTTTTCTATATCGTATCGATACTCTTCTAGAAAAATATAATACGTCTTATCTTTTAAGATCACATGTGGGTCTGCCCAGAACACCTCTTTTGGAGGTATCATTTTTTTGTACCTCCATAAAGATGAAGAAAACTCTGGGTTTAAGTGAAACATTAGAATCCATTGGTCAAAAAAGAGCTTATTGTTTACCTTTATTTTTATTTTTCTAACTATATTTTTAGTTAGAAGTACTGCTCGTTCATAGTTGGAAGGTTGTGTATACAGTCTATTAGAGTATATTTCAGGGTGTCGGTTATCAAGCTTAACTTTTTCTATGAATTTTTCGCCTCCAATACGATGTAGTTCATAAAGCTTTCTCATCATAAAAGACAGAGACTTCCAATAGTAATTGCTACGATTGTCGGCGACAGACATGTTATTGGTGCAAGAAAAAGACCGATATAATACTTTTCCGTTATCTAGATCTTCGGTCAGAATCTGGAGCACTGAGCCAGTTTCAGGCCAGTCTTCCATCGATTCCCAATAGCCTGGTGGCCCACCTCTATTCTTTCTGTTATCTCCGTGATGATAGGACCATACACCATATTTCGCAGCAGCTAGAATACCGCCTCTTAATATTCCAAACCCACAACGAATGAAAACATCTATTTCAAAAGTAGAAATTTCAGCAAGGTCTTCTTGATTAAAATGGTCTGATAATTTTGTGCGTCTGGTTTTAGCATGCAATGCCGATACAGTTGACAATATTTCTCGACTATCGATGCTTGACTGCGCATCCCGGATCATTGTTCCTCTCTGTATTATCTTGTTGTAAGTGTATTCTAATGCTCGGTAAATAAGGACTTTAGGTACGCGTTTATAGCTGTGCTTGAGCCTGTCAAGCCCTTTTCTTACTGGTTTGTCTTTAAGGTTGTCGTTCAACACTACCAGAGATATGTCTGCGAACTCTGAGCTGACTATATTTTTGATCATCTGCAGCTCCCACGCGGACACTATATAGTCGTCTAACAATAATCCAATTTTTAGTTTATCTTTTTTCATCACATTTATGTTGTTAGTTAGCTGATTTTTAAACCGGATTCCGGCGAGATATCAGTTTTTTAAGGATGGGTAATTTTTGAAGATATGTAATAAGAATTTCAACTTCATCTTCTTTAATTTTTGATAAAACAATTAAAATATAGACGTAGGATATAAAATATACCACCCCTCCAATGCCTAATATAAGAAGACTACCAATAATCTGGTGAATAAAAAACAAAGGCATTAATAGCGCAATAGATACAATGTATATTTGCAAGTAATCAGCGTAAGGTAGTTTAGTTTTTATCAGTTTGTATATGTAGAATTGGCAGCTGATAGAGAATATTAATTTCGCAATAACGCTGGCGGAAACTGCGCCATTAATTCCATATTCTTTGATCAAATAATAATCTAAAAATATATTTATAATAGCTGTGAAAAGTAATATTTTTAGTAAAATTACCTGGCGGTCAAGGCTTAATAGAATACTGGTAGTCACTGAATTAAGGATCGTAAATCCAAAAACGATCAGTAGTACCCTGAACGGAAAAACTGCCGGATAATACTGATCACCATACATAGTGATAATGATTTCCTCAGCAAATAATGTACAAAAAACAAAAACCGGGGCGGCTAAAATCATAAGGAAACGAGCGGACTCTCTATATCGGTGCTTTAGGATATCTGGCCCTTCTGCAAGAGAGCGCGCCATCAAGGGTAGTAATACGGCAGAAAAAATCCCTGGTACTAGAACAACAACCATTTCGGATAACCTGAATGCAATGCTGTAGTACCCAACGTCAGCGGCGTCTGATAACCATTTTAAAAATACTATCTCTAGTTCACGAGATACGACGAAAAAAATTGCCGCATTAATGACGGCGATTTTAACAAAACCATTGATGCGTAATTTATATTCTTCTGGAACAGGCAATTTATCTTCAGAGTCCTCAATGATTAGTTTTGATGCCCAATAGTAGGAAGCAATAAAATAGATGATTGAGATAAAAAGGTAGGACCAAACGAACTCCCGTAAACCGCCATCTAGAAGAATAATGCCAACAACAATCAATAGATTTATTGGTGTGGCGATGATATTGACATAAAATATTGACTTGAATGATTCATATCCTTTGGCAACGCTAATGTTAAACAATTGCATTGCTTTCGGTGCAATAGCAAGTACCACCGCAAATATCAGTAAAGTTCGTTGTTCGTCAAAGACGCGTCCAAGTAAGAAATAACCCGCTAGTGCTGTTATGAGAAGTGCAATGGGAAGAAATATCATCTGTAACTTGAATAGGTATCCTAAAATACCCTTGCTGACGCCGATTTCACCCTTACCTCTTGCTTCAGCAACGAATTTAATTATTGCAGAGTTTAATCCCCCATTTGCAATCACAATTCCAAGGGATGCGAACCAAAGGAGCAAGCTGTAGTTACCTAGGTCTTCAGGCCCCAGGTGCCGTGCAACAAGCATGGATATGATTAGACCAATAAACGATTCTACATAAATCGAAAGTCCAGAAAAAATAGTTGAATTGACAACCACGCGTTTGTTTGACATTTAAGGCACGCCTGTCTGTATATTTGTTATTATAATTTTAATTGACATGGTTCGAAAATGCTGGGAGGGGTTAAATTCACTGGTTGCGGATAAGGTTAGAGGCCATTGCTTAGGCTGTGCTAGGCCAGCATATTGATAGCGGTGCCTCAATTGGCTATCTCATACTCTGGCCACAACGCCGATCCTTTGTTTTTTAATTCCACGATAAGCATAAATAGTAAAATGATAGAGGCTTTTTAGCAGCGAAAGATTTTCAATATTTCTATAGATATTCCATTGAAAGCCTGCCGCTTTGAACTTGTCATTTGAAACTGAACCAGGACGGACGCGATAATAGGCAAGTACTTCATTAAGACCATAAGCGGTGGTGCCTTCCTTTAAAATACTAAGCCAAAAAACATAGTCTTCGTGCCCAACTGATTTCATGTATCGTTTCCCAAGCCCATTTAAATTATAAATTGCGGTTAAACAAGGGATATCGTTGCTATTTAATAACTGTGAATAGTTAACGCTTTCGCGCGCATAAATTGGTTTGCCTTTATTGGAGCGTTGTTCGCTCACTTTTTGATAGCCGGTAAAAGTCACCAACTTGCCTGTTCGCATAAAATTTAGCTGTCGAGACAGTTTGTTTTTGTGCCAATAGTCATCACTGTCAAGGAATGCTAAATAGGTACCTGCGGCGGCCCTGATGCCAATATTTCTCGCAGCAGCCGGCCCACCATTGACATTAGAGGTAATCAGGCGAATTTTGGGTTCTCGTTTTATCCAGTCTTTGACTAACTTAACTGAGCCATCTGTAGAACAGTCATCTATCACCAATAATTCCCAGCACGTGTAATCTTGGAGAATAACCGACTCAATTGCCTCAGCGACAAATTCTTCAGCGTTAAACATGGGCATTACTATTGAGACTAGGCGTTCCATTTAATTTCAGTCTAACTTTAAGTTTTTTGGGGCTGGGAGTAGATAGTCGCGATATTCGCCAGGTAGGCCCTGTTCACCTGCTTCTGCTGCTTTGGACATGTTGTACATCTCTCGAGAGGATACGTAATGTAAAATATAATTTTCACCATCGTTATATTTAGTTTCTAGATAGGTAAACATGTCGTCCATGGGAGTTCCAAGTAACGTATCCATATCATCATTTTGGGCGCCATGGGTATGAACTTTTACAAATACCCAGTCAGGTTTGCCTTGTACATGTACCCCGGTCTTAACCCAGAGATCGACTCTATCGTCAGTGGGCGGATATATTTTTCTTATATCACAACTTTCAATTTTGGGTAACACGCCCCACTTTCTTTGCTTCCAATTCAGCGCCAATGGGCCTTGAATGATCATGAGATCACCCCAAGGTTTTCCTCCGACACGAACATCTTGTCCGTCGTTGTGTGATTTGGGTGCCATGGGATTGTCTTGCGCATAATAAATTGAATTTATTTTTTTAGTTTGGGTGCTGCACGGCGCTGAAGGAAGCGTAAAGTCTGCGTAGCACCCCGCTTGATTTAGAATGATTAATTCGTCATTTACGCCACAGAAGCTGCCATCTTCGTGTGCATTATTTAACGCGAAATTACCGTGAATAAAGGCGAAGAGTGGTCGTTTAGTTTGTGGGCAGATGGGTAATGCATCGTGCTTGTGGTGCAGAATTTCGACAAATGATTTCAGCTTGCGCATAAAGCCAGCGGAAGTGTCGTGATCATGGTGTAGATGAATTTCAATTTCCGCCAATCCCTGCTCACAGATTCCCTGAAGTTTATCGAGATGCTCCTGGCGATATTCTTCTTCTGGGTAAAAGAAGGTATGCACAGGATGACGACCATCTGAATCTTGATGCTTACGTGCCAGTGTGGGGTAATCTTCTACCCAGCGGTCAACACGTGCGTCTTCCACGCTGCGTTCTGGTTTACGCCACTGTGGTTCAAAGTGATCAGCGAAACAGAAGATCACATGGATCGGCTTGTTTGACTTTTCACGCCAATCGCCGCGAATCCAGGAGCTGAGCCAGGTAAACATATGCTTGCTGCGTAACTGTATGAATACGGCCACCGCGAAAATCACCGCACCTATAATAATGGCAGAAAAAAATAAACTGGTTGGACCCATGGTTTTAATCCTAGTCACTAAAAATGCACGTGATACGTGCTTCTCTACAGCCTTTGGCTGCTTGTGTTAAGCAAGCCGTAGCCGCCTAAAGTGATATATCCGACTGAGTAGTCACAGATAGGTTCCTTCCATATCTTTTGATGTTCAGAGCCAAAATGCCTGCTGAAATCAATCAGAAATTGGCCGATAGTTTTCTGTGTGTTTCAATAAGTATCTGATATTTAACGAAATAAATATTATGGAGGTGCTTGTCGTTAGTTTTTGATTCCGATTGCCACACCTTAGTAGTATTAAGGCGACTTCCCGCTCTACCAGAAATTATCCAGGTGGCTCTCAAAAAAACGTGAGCAATAAGAACTATTAACTCGCCTTATAGTCGAAGTTTCTGCAATCGCGATGGAATGAGCTTAATCACAACGAGGTTACCCGCATATTGGTGCTGCCCGTATTCGCACCTTATATTTGGTGAATGAGGCGTAATATTTGGCTTTAAAATGCCTTAAATGGTGTTGATTCGTCACTAGCACCAGGGATTAAACTGATAAACGAGATCTAAATTTATGAACGTTACAAATCAACAGCAGAAGAATAATCAAACCGAGCAGACTATTGTGACAACAGTTCATCAATATTTACTGGAGAATTTTCTTTTTAATGATCCAGATCAAGTGATTGATGGCGACCAATCCCTGGTGGGGTCTGGCGTTATTGATTCTGCAGCAATTTTATCTTTGATTTTCTTTTTGGAAGAAGAGTTCAATATTACAGTGCTGGATGATGAGGTCGTTCCTGAAAATATCGATTCGCTCAATCTCATCGCTGTCTATGTGGAAAAAAAGCAAGCTAACAGCTAACCATAATGACGGTATCAACCAATTATTTACCACTTGCCAGGATTGAAAACCTCCTGACGGAGAGTGCGCGCAAATTTCCGGACAAGACTGCGTTTATTCAACAAAAAAACCAGTTGACCTATGCCGAGCTTGATAGGAAATCTGACAATTTTGCCCGGCATTTACGTTCGTCTGGTTTGCAACGCGGTGATCGTGTTCTAATTTTTCTGCCTAACTGCCTGGAAGTGGTTATTGGGATTTTTGGTATCCTTAAAGCGGGTGGTGTATTCAGTACCATTAACCCTGGAACCAAAGCAGAAAAATTAAGTTACATCGAAGAAAACTCGGAGGCAGCTTTTCTTGTCACCAATGCTGCGCTGGTTGGTATAGCCAGTGAAACGACGCTCACCAATAATCAGATTTATGTGACAGGCGCTGCTAATAGTGATTTTTCCTATCTTGTTTTTGATGATGCACTGCAAGATGACTTATCCAGTGAGCCACTGCCCATTGGCGGAATTGATACCGATCTTGCCATGCTGGTCTATACCTCAGGTTCCACTGGAGTTCCTAAAGGCGTGATGATGCAGCATCGCAATATTTGTTTCGCCGCCAATTCCATTAATACTTACCTGCGTAATACCAGCGAAGAAGTCATCATGCTGACGCTGCCGATTTCATTCGACTATGGGCTTTATCAAGTGTTTCTTGCTATTCAGCTTGGAGCCACAGTCGTATTGGAGCAAGGTTTCACCTTTCCCGCCGCAATACTAAATTCAGCACGTGAGCATCGGGTGACCAACTTTCCATTGGTTCCGACCATGGCGGCCTTGCTTATCAGTATGAAGAATCTTTCGACTGATGGTTTGGATTCACTTCGCTGTTTCACCAACACCGGTGCAGCGTTACCACCTGAGCATATTCAGAAACTAAGGACGCTGTTTCCAAAAACAGTAATGTATTCCATGTACGGGCTGACAGAATGTAAGCGTTGCACCTACATTGAGCCTGATGAGCTGGAGCAACGCCCCGATTCAGTCGGTAAAGCGATCCCTTATACGGAAGTTTTTATTGTCGATAAACAAAACAGAGTTCTAGGCGCAGGAGAAACCGGGGAGCTAGTGATCCGTGGCAGCCACGTAATGGCGGGGTATTGGAAGAATCCCGAAGCAACAGCCAAAGCGATACGACCGCACCCACTCTATAGCTGGGAGAAGGTACTCTATAGCGGTGATTTATTCCGCCAGGACGAAGCAGGTTATTTGTATTTCATTGCTCGTAAGGATGACATTATTAAATCCAGGGGAGAGAAAATCAGCCCCAAAGAAATCGAAAATGTACTTTATGCTTTGGACAACGTAAAAGAAGCCATCATTATTGGCGTTCCGGATGTGATTTTAGGCCACACACTCAAAGCCATCATTGTACCGGTAGACGACACGCTGACAGAACGAGAGGTGATTGCGCACTGTCGAGCTCGACTTGAGCCTTACATGGTTCCTCAGCAAGTTGAGTTTAGATCATTACTCAATAAAACAGCGAGCGGGAAAATAGACAGAACTCACGTGACTTCAATGCACAGCTCTAAACAAAATCAATTATCAATATGAACACGACACTTTATCACTACCTGGCAACTAGCAATTCTTTTCCCGCACCCATAGTGCGAAATGCCAAGCGCTTTATCACCAATATCTATCTGCCTCTGCCGGCATTTATTGGCAAAGCCTTGTTGTTCCTGTTTTTGTCACTTCGGACTACTTATTACTTCTTAATTCGGGTGTTTTTTTGTGAACCTATGTTTAAAGCCTATTGCAGTAAAGTAGGCAAAAACTTTCACACCTCAACGAAACTCCACTGGGTTACTGGTAAAGGTAGTATCGAGATTGGTGACAATGTCCTGCTGAGTGGTAAATCGTCATTTAGTTTTGCGGCCCGTTATAGCGCTAACCCACGCTTGGTAATCGGTAACCACTGTGATATTGGTCATCATTGCCGGTTTGTGATTGGTAAGCAAATCACCATTGGCAATTACGTAATGATCGGCCAGGACGTCAATATTCGTGATACCAATGGCCACCCGGTTAACCCGGATGCGAGACGCAATGATCAGCCTATGGAAAGCTCGGAAATAAGACCCGTTGTGATCGAAGATGACGTCTGGATTGGCACAGGATCAACCATTGGGCCAGGAATCAACATCGGCAAAGGCAGCGTAATCGCAGCTAATTCTGCCATCTATTCAAATGTACCACCGTATTCGATTATGGGTGGTAATCCGGCTCGAAAGATGGGTTCGACGCAGGAAGCTTCGGATTAACTACCAGACTGCCGCAATAACACAGATAACCAAAATAATATAAAGGTCTCAATGAATCACTCGTCACTACTACCTCCTGAAAGGAGGGCAGCGCTCTCCAACGTATTGCCAGAAATTTCCACGCCGTGCTATGTCTACACGCTTGATGCAATGCTGGATCACATTGACAATGTGGCGTCTATTTTTAAATCAAGATTCAACGTCAGTTACGCAATCAAGAGCAACCCTAACGAAGAGCTTATAAAACACCTTAAACCCCACATTAACTTGTTGGATGCATCATCCATTGGTGAAGTAGAGGTTGCTTTGCGAGCCGGTTATTCTCCCTCGGACATCAGCTTTTCGGGGCCAGCAAAACGTTTGTTCGAATTAGAACGTGCCGCCAGTCTGCCAGGACTTAAAGTGGTCTGTGAATCCTTAAGTGAAATGCAGACACTCAATCAGCTTGCTGAGCAGAACAAGACAGAAATCGATATTTTACTCAGGCTTAATCCGCTGAATGTTCCTCGCTCATTCGGTATTAATATGGCAGGTGCTGCCAGCCCGTTTGGAATTGATGAAGAAACGCTGGAAGCTGTTGCAAAGAGTATGCAGCCGCTCAAAAAACTAAACTTGATTGGCTTCCATATCTACTCCGCAACCAACTCGCGTAACGTCGATGCCATTACCGAGAATTTTGCAATTTTTCTGGAGTTATTTGAGAAAGCGGCGAATATTTTTTCCACTAACCCCCAATACTTGATCTTCGGCGCTGGATTCGGTATTCCCTATACTTTCAATGATGAGCCACTCGACCAGGAAAATTTAGCAGAAAAAGTCCTTTCTAAAATGGAAGATATCACCACCCTGGAAAGGCTCAAATCAAGCCAATGTATTTTGGAAACAGGCCGCTACCTAGTCGGCCCCTATGGCTATTTTCTAACTCGGGTCGTCAGCAGAAAGTCATCTCGTGGTAAAGAGATTTGTATCTGCGACGGTGGCATGAATAACCACCTCGCGGCCTGTGGGCTCATGGGAATGTTTCTGAAACGTCCCTGGCCTATGTGGAATCTGAGCAATACAGCGGAAATACCCCAAAGTAAATTTACTATCACAGGGCCGCTTTGCACCACAATAGATACCCTGGGTCGGGATGCAGAAATGAGTGAACCGAAAGTTGGAGATATCATCGCCGTTGGGTCATCAGGGGCTTATGGGCCAACCGCCAGTCCCATTAACTTTATCGGTCACCCTCATCCCAAAGAGTATCTTCTCAAGCATGGTGAACTCATCGAAGTATCTTAATTTTTGATGTAGCTAAGTTGGTGCTATAGGCACTTGTTTCTACTGAACAAACTAACTTCTGGCAGGAACTTTTGTGCTTGTTTAGCTGTCCATATCTTATCCCAAACCAAAGCGGATGAGCAGCGTACAAACGTTTTTTTGTTCAGGGCTGCTAGT
>CAZNYF010000015.1:12751-22391 GCA_964577195.1 uncultured Thiotrichales bacterium
CAATCTCACTATATTGATGCGCACACGTAATATTGATAACCCAGGATTTATTATGGCAAATTCTCCAGTCATCTCGCTCGAATTTAATGAGCTCTCCCCTGAGGTCACGAATCGTTTCATTGACCAGGGTAAATTGCCGAATTTCTCCAGGTTAAAAAATCAATCAAAAGTTTTTACAACAGAAGCCAGGGAAGAACAAAAAAATCTAGAGCCATGGATTCAATGGGTAACGGTGCATTCCGGGTTGTCTTTTAAGGAGCATGGTGTTTTTGATTTGGGAGACGGACACAAATTAAAAGCACCCACTATTTCACAGATTTTATCGAAAAGTGGATATAAGGTCTGGTTATGTGGAAGCATGAACGTGCCTTTTGGCGATGATACAGAGGGCTTTGTTCTACCCGATGCGTGGAGTACAGTCTCGGCTCCGCATCCTCCAGAACTAACACCCTATTGGAAGTTTATTCGAACCAATGTTCAGGAGCACACCAATGACAGCGTACCGCTGACAGCTAAAGACTATCTTGAGTTTTCTAGTTTTATGGTTCGTCACGGGCTTTCGGCTAGTACCGTTTTCGCAGTTATAAAGCAACTGGTTAGTCAAAAACTATCCGGAAAAAAACGATGGAAAAAAGCGGCTCTGATGAACCGAGTGCAGTGGGATGTCTTTAAATGGTTTTATCAAAAGCACCAGCCTGATTTCTCTACTTTCTTTCTGAATAGTACTGCCCACTATCAACACGCATACTGGAGATATTTCGCACCAGAACAGTTTGAAATTCAGCCTACACAGGAAGAGCTGGATGAATATGGTGACGCGGTACTTTTTGGTTATCAAGAAATGGATGCTCTAATCGGAAAAGTACTTGATATGGCATCTGATGATACAACTGTCATTTTATGTACCGCTTTAAGCCAGCAGCCCTACCTTAGACATGAAGGACAAGGGGGTAAGACATTTTACAGGCCTCATAGTTTTGATAAGTTACTGGATATCTTCTCATTGGATGGCGTCACTAATTGCCAGCCTATAATGTCTGAAGAATTTAGAATCTATTTTGAATCAGAAAAACAGGCTAAAAAGGCAAAACACTACCTGGAAGGCTTAAAAATAGGTGACGAAAGGTTGTTCCTTGTTAGGCTAACTGATTCATCTTTACATGTGGGATGCCGGATATTTACCCCGCTGCCGGATGATGCCGTTATTAGTTGGCCGGATTCCGAGAAAACAGAGAAATTTACTAACCTTTTTTATGAAGCACCTTCGACGGTAAAAAGCGGTATGCACCACCCTGATGGAATTTTGTGGGTAAAAAGACCCAAAGTCTTACCAGAAGTAGTTGAAGAAAAAGTTTCGCTACAAGTCGTTGCGCCGATGATATTGAAAATGTTTGGTATAAAACCGGAAATAAAAATGCAAAATCCCTCGATTTTAGAGTGATAGTGGATGAAATCTCTAGCCGGGCTCTCCGCTTAAAGATGTAGAATGCCCCATTAACTTATCTCGATAGAATCATCTGATTAATATCAGGTGATTTGTCGAGAGCTGGAACCTCTCAGCAACGCCAATAAATTCCTTTTTCAAATAGATTTAGTTGTAACACCCGTAATAGATGTTGCATGCTTTTGTGTAGCTCTGATGGGATTTAAGAAAAACCATTAGCAGGTGAGCACGTATTACAACCCAGATATAAGACATAACAGCATTCCTGCTGGTTCCTAAAAATGATTTTAATTCCAAGTTCTTATTCATTTTAAAGAATAATTCAACGGCGCACCCGACTTTGCAAATATCGACTATCAGTCCTGACTGATCGTTTTAAATTGTTGGTTAGAAAAATATATAAGGCTAGCCTGTTTCGGCATCTTTGTCGCTAATTAGACACTACAGAACAGGACACGTTTTAGCGGCTAACATACCAGTAAATTTAATGATTTGACCACGGCTTAAATATTTTTTAAAACACAGTGAGGAGAGGTTCTGTTCGATACTTTTTGAGTCGGGTAACAAAAAAAATACCTCTGCCTGTCAATTGCGTATACCTGCGTAGTCGTTAAAACCTTTGTCACCTACAACAAAGTTTACTTTAGAGAAACATGAGATTTATTTTAGGTGGTATCTTACTGATTAAAAATTAAGTTGAGCTCATCCGGATTCGAAAATTCTAGGGGAATTAGAGTTTATTTTTTTAAACCAATAACAAAGTTGGGTGCATGAAATCTTAGAGTGTGAAGGTTAAAATACCATGTTTGTCAGTGTGATAGATGCCGTTAGCAGCTGGTATCAACAGGATCTTAACTTGATTCTTGCCCAGCTTGACAACATCATAGCGATTGTTTGGTTTTAATCCAAATAGCTGGTGCGATGTCGTCTCAGTCGAGGGGTTATAGGTAAATGACAGAGAATCAACAGGGTTATTCTGAGCTGATTTTTTGTGAAATAATGCGATTCTGTTGAGATCCTTATCGCCAATATGGACACCTTCTAACATGCTTTCGGTGATAGTAGTAATTTTTGGAAGCTGATTGTTGTCCTTATGTGTAGGCAACAAAACGGTTAAAAAGTTATTCTGTAATTTATTGTCTCCAGGCTCGACTTCAATTCGCCATAGACCGTAGGGAACTTTATCATGATTAGTCGTTGTATCAGGCTTTCCAGGATATTCTCCCCAGTGCCAGTTATAATTTTTACCGAAAACCCAATTAGCTTTTTTACCCAACCCACCAACAACTCTGACATTGAGATTTTTAGGCAGCAATGGAAAAACTACTAATTTTCCCTCTCCATTAACTGCGGTGACTTGATTAGGACGCGTAAACAATTCCTCACCGTCAGAAATAATACGACCCGTTTGATTGATGGTTGGTTTATTTTGAACGTGAAATAGTAACTTTGTATTTTCACCGCTGAACTCGGGTTTTGTAACTGCTACTCGATCATAGATAACAACATAGTCATCTGCTTTAGGTTGAAGAGGCCTTAAATAAAGGAACTCTCTTTGAAATAAATTAATTTTTGCAATATTATTTTTTAAATCTGTATCCGAGGATTGATGATAGAGCACACTATTATAGGCCTTGGTGGCATCACCTAAAATATAAGAAAAACTATCCTCGTCCCGAAAAGCCAGAATATTTCCAGTTTCATAATATTTTTTATTGCGCTCGTAGGCGGCCAGTGACTCTGGCGCGCGGGTAGCGGGTTTCATTGGTCTTTGGCCACCATCGTTTGATGATGTGTTTTGCCGAGTATTCCTGAAATCCTCATCTTTGTTGTAAACGATCAAAGTATTGTGAGCAATTGTACGAATATAGTAGTTAGTATCATGGTGTGATAAACCATGACCACTATAGATACCACTATCCAGTGCTAGCGGTGCGTGTTTGTACAAAATAAAGGCATTTTGGTCCAGGTGTTGATGGTAGGTATAAAAATCTCCAGAGCGAAAGTTAATGTGAGTGACTTCTTCATCCAGGTCGGCTGCTCCGTCAGGCCAGCCACTACGTAGATATACATTTCCCAGAGAACGATCAAAATGGCTTTTTATATTCGGTTCTGCTGAGGGGCCATCCGGTTCAAACCACAAAAATTCTGAGTGTTGAATAAAATTATCAGCTGCCGCAGTAAATGGTGCGGACAGATAGCTTCGAAGCTGCTGGCTGAGTGGCAACTCCGGAAATTCATCGACTAAAATCCAGGCAGCAATTTTCCAGTAACTATCCATGGTTCCGCGACCACGTTCATAATCACCATTGGACGCATAGGGATGAAATTTATTTCCCCATTGATCATCCGACCCTGGCCAGTGCTGCAACAGTAAATTCCCGAATCTCTCACTAAACCATTCACTGGATTTAAAAAGATCTTCGCCAGTCGCCATCTTCCAGGCATAAAGTACGCGCATTCGGCTATAATTCGAGATGGCATCATAAACGATTCCCTCTGGCCAGCCGCCCCCTTCTGCTATCAAATCTAAAAAGCCTTTTTCGATAGGCCAGCGCTGGTGACGAAAATAATTCAACCAGTCAGTGGCTCTATCATTGTCGCCAAATGTTGCTAGACCAATCAAGCCAAACGAAAAGGTGAATCTTGGCCAATAATTACCTAGCCCCGGAGTGTCTGGCCTTTGTCCGCGAAGGCCTGATGCTAATTTAATATAACGATCTCCCCACTGGTTGAAAGCTTGAACGTAAGTATTTTTTTGCGTCTGGGTCAGGTGTGGATAACACCAGTCATAGTAGGTGGCTAGTTCCCCGGCATTGTTACCGACGGATAGGTTCTTTTTCTGCAATTTTTTAAGCTCTTCACTCGCTTCTTTTTCTGCTTGAAAACAGTATTTGGAATCGCCCGTCAGCACACTCACGAGCGCTTTGGATAGCATGCCTCCCTGAGAAGAATTCGCTATTCTTTTTAGTTCTTTCCAGGCCGGAGTCTTCGCTCTGGCTTTTGCTTTCAGCGCCTCTATTTTTTCTGGATTAAGAAATATTCTGGGATGTTTTTTTGGTAGATTATAGAGTTTGATTGAAACAGGATGCCTTAATTTATGCCCGCTTTTTTTGGGAGTTACTCCCCACACACCAGCTTTGTCTGGTTGAAAGGTAATTGTGTCGCCAACCCCAACCACTTTGCCAACAGGTAGAGCGGATCCATAGGCAGGAGTGGAAATAATCCATGAAACTGTAGAGTCACCGGTTGAGCGATAATTACTAAGAAGTTTATTAATATCTAATTCGATAGCACCACCGTCCCAGGAAGTGGTTTCTATATCGAACTCGAATTTTCTGATTCTGGGTGACGAAACGTCAGGGTCTGAACTGAGGATATGTTTGGCTGTGCGAACCACGTCTTTTAACATTTCAAGTGGTTCTTCAGCCATGCCTGTTGTGCTATAGCAGGTAACCGTAAAGATCAAAAACGCTCGAATGGTTGAATTCAATAAGTGCATGACTTTTTGCTGTAAAGCTTAATGTTAGGAGTGGTATTTCGACTAATTCTGAACTAAGTAGTTCAACCTAAACGAAGAATACGAGTACTGAAAACGTTCTAGCCAAGTAAGCTGTAAAACTTGGAAAACGAGTTGAAATGCAGGGGAATGTGCAATCAGTCGAAGGCAGGAAATCGAACTCCCTATTCACTAAAAAGGTGATTGCGAGTTTTTGCATCAAGCTCGGAATGTGTGGGCCGAGCAGGGAAATGCGCGCTAGTGTCAGCTGCTCTTAAGGTGACGTGGAATCAGTATGGATTTAGGGTGATTGCTTTTTATTGAATGATAATTGGCTACGTTTGTTTTTGATGAGTTTTCGTACCGCTTTATCAATATTCAGATAAATTAACCCCTGGTGTATTTTTTCATAGAACCGGCGCAATGAAACCTGAGTTTCTACCAGGAGCCAGGATATCCCCGGGCGTTTGACGATATAGCTCTCATTGGCCAAGTGGCTGGTATTGGAAAAAATACGCTTGTAGGTATTGTCTCCGTAGCCGAAATCCATCATTTTTGGCGTTTCATGTTCATACATATCCTGGATTATCAGAAATATCATTACGGAACCTGGCCCCTGTCTTTTAAACCGGTTGTCATAGCCAAGGTCTTCAAGAAAGCAGTTATTTCTATAGACAAAGTTGGCAAAGTAAGCAATTGGCTCGCCTTTTCCGATGAGCAAATATGAGCGCAGCCAGCCTTTTGCTGCAAGCTGTTCGATGTATGAAATGTCTGTTTCTGAAAATGCCGGAGATGTGCCTAAAACACCCTTTTTCCATGAGTTGTCATAGATATGTTGGGTGGCGCGGATGAAGTCCTTTACCTGCTCCGGCTCAGTAATTCTTTTCAATTCCATATCATCTTCAAAGTGCTTCTTCATCTGGCGAGCGCGTCTTCTCTGCTCAGAACGCTTTTTCCCACTATAGGTCGCCATCAACGCATCGTAGCTTTCGGGCATGATGAGTTGGCGGACGGTTTCTGATGCCGTATTGACTGGTTTTACAACGTAAGGGGATAGCGACTTGGAGTTTGTTCGTAAAGCGCTTTTATCTGCCAGCTCATCTACGATTAATAAATCGAACCGGCCTTTTTCCTGAAGTAGCGATTGGGTTAAGAACTTTAAGCATTCTGCTTGATTTGCCTGCGCTGCAAAGACGATACCACTACCGAGCACTTTGTGACGGCGTAATTTGAATGATGCTAGTTTGAGCAAGCCAAGTTCTAGTTTAAAAGGCCTGCGTTCGGGTAGAAGTGGTGCAACAGCAACGATTTTATCTGCTTTTCTAGCGACAATGACTAATAGTCCATTCGAGCGCTTTCGATGCTGCTTTTCTATCAGAATTTTCTCTAGGTCTTGATAGAAGTGTGGTGTGGATGCGGTATTAAGAAAATCGTTCCACTGAGGGATAAAGCTGCGCAGTTGTTCGCTGGTTTCTAGAATTTCTGAAGAGTAAAGCGTAGTCATGAATAAAGTAGGGTGGTTTTAGTCAAAGGAGGATGGCATTTCTATAGAGCTAAGACATATAGTTTGGTTTATGGTTCAGGTGTCACTTGTTGTTCTACTTGTGGAAAAGATGACTGGTTTATCTGTACGAGATTTACAGTATCGAAAAGACCGCGTTAACGTCGTAGTCCTCCAAGTTTAATTTCCACTCGATTTTCATTTCTTGTGTATTTAGCAAGCAAATCATTGTTGGGTGACAGCCAGGCCAGTTCTTAGGCCGAATTTTACCGTTGAGCCACTGCATTCCTTGGTGAAATTTGCTCGGTCTAATTCGTGTGAAGCCGACTAGAAAGTAGTCGTCGCTGATATAGTAGAAGGCGCGGCACCAACCGAAATACTTTTTCGATTCATTTTGTGAATTAAGGTCGTAACGTTCGACCACCTGCTTTGTCTTCATGTCGACTTTAGTGATATGAGCTTCGACGTGTGTGAAATAGGCATAGTCTCCTACCAGGAACCCATCGTGTGTTTCACTTTCTCCAAGTGCAATGCTTTCACCGGTTTGTACGCAATAGGTGTCTTTTTGCTTCATTCGAGTAACCCAAAATTGCCCTTTGTATTCAAAGCAGAAATTTGGATGGCTGGTATGTGGTTTGGTTGTCAGGACTTTACGATAGTCTGTTTGCGGATTAAACTTTTCCCAAATCGGTGTGTCTGTGCAGCTCCATTCGTTTAATAACTTCCCCTGCTTTGAAAATTCAAATAGGGCATCTAACCCAGTTGATGTGACAATCAGAGTGTTTTGACTGGATACCACGACATGGTGAACATCGTTAAACACCGGGTGAGAGATTCTTGAAATAGTTTGATAGGTTTTTGGGTCGAATTGTAGTACTTCTGTTTGAGTTGGAATCCACAACTCTCCATCGTTCATTGACCCGGACTTAAATATAATGGAGGCATCTTTTTCTGCCATACATTCATTGGGAGATAAGTAATCAATGCCGGTCGATATCTCCAGTTCTCCATTATCGTTTATCATTTCAATTGAAATGGCTCGGTCATAGCCAGACCACTCATCTATATTGTGGTCGAACGTCCGTTGCCTTCCTCCGGTAATAACCAGCTTGGGAGGCAGTTTGGGGTGCGCTTTCAAAGAGCTACCCTCCCAATAATGGTCACCAGGATTACGGTAGATGACTGATTAGAAGCTGGTTTTTTCATTGTGAGTCTTATTATTATTAGCTAGAGGGTTGTCGGTTTGATGCTTTTAAACACGCGCTATCTTTATGTGGGGGAATGCTGTTTGCTTACTCGACTTGTAGATTGTTTTGCTGCTAAACCGAGTAGGTGGCAGGTTTCCTCTGCTACGTTGCGCCATGAGCGGTTACTGACTCGATCACGTAAACGTTGAGGGTCCCAAGTTCTATCTAGGGCCTCTTTTAGCGCAGTTGCCATTTTAGCTGGGTTCTCGGGTGGAACGAGAATCCCTAATTCAGGGGAGTTGATTATCTCCGGGATACCACCGACATTAGTACTAACGATTGGAATGCCACAGGAGAGAGCCTCCATTAGAACATTTGGCCAGCCTTCGGTTCGGCTGCCTAAAGCAAAGACATCGGCGGCATTTAACCACAGTGGAATCTCATGATTTGGAATGCTGCCGTAAAATGTAACTCGATCTTTAACACCCAGAGTCTCACATAGAGTTTCTAGTGTAGCCCTTTCAGCACCATCACCAATGAGGGCTAAAGTGATTGAGTGATCGGCCAGTTTTGCAATAGCGTTGATCAGCACATCGACCCCTTTCTCATAGCTTAGGCGGCTGACGTTCACGATGATTTTATCGGTGGTATTTAAGCCCAACTGCTTGCGTGCCAGCGATTGACTGATGGGTTTAAATTTTTGGGTTTCTACCCCGTTGGGTATCACTATTACATTTTCTGCCGGAACGCCCAGTTTTACAATTTCTGTTTTTAAGGCTTCACTAACAGCGAGGATGTAATTTGCTCGCTTTAACGTCCACGCGATCAGCTTTCTGTGGATCGGTAGCTTTGTCAGGCGATTGATGTCACTGCCCCGGCAGGCGATGACGATGGGTATTGAATGTGTCTTGGCGAGTAGTAGGTTGGTTAGCCCATCCGGATACGCCCATATCCCTAAGATTGCATCGGGTTTGTTGGTTTTAAATATTTTTCGATAGTGCGGGAACAACGACCCAAACCAAAAGAACGCGTGTAAGGAACGAAATATTTTAGGTATTACAAAATATCTTGGATGCGAAATATCCAGGCCATCAAGACGGTCTTTTTTGGGTAAGGATCGATAAGCACCATAGCCTTCAGGGGCCAGGAAGGGCGGCACGTAGGGCACGGGAACAGTGACGTTTAACTGACATTGATCCTGCATTTCATCCGCGAGCTTCTTCTCAAAAACACATCGGGTAATATCAGCTCTATTTGGAAAAATCGTCGTAGATATCAGAATTTTGAGTTTTTGAGGTTCTCTCATAATAGTAAGGTTATCTATAAAGTTGATATAAGCGGAACTGATTCTGCCTGATTAGAGGGGCTTGGAAATGAAAAGTTCCAGTGTATTAACCAGGTGTTTTTGCTCCGCATATTTTAAGCTGAGAAATTTTCCCAATATTAAGGTGCGGCCCGAGAAGCTGACTTGCCGGTTTAGGGGTAAATGTGGAGTAATATTTACAGTTACATTTCTCTGGTTATGTGATCAGCATCAGAGTAACAGCTTGAGGCCACAACTCTTGGAATGATGGTTTGTCCTATGGATATATTTAGAGAATCTGTAGCATCACTACTTCTGGATTAAGGTTCTCAACGTGAGGCTCTATCGGGATATGCCTTCTAGGCGCTCGAATAATAATAAATAACTCTTAAATGAGTGTGGATTTTTTGGGAATGTCAATAAAAAGCCGAGTCTTTAGTTACACACTGTATTCGGGTGTCTCTATTTATGTGGAGTCCTTCATTGGGCTGTTTATATCAATACTTATTTCAAGAGCACTGGGCGCAGAGGATCTAGGCGTCTATAGCTTAATGATATGGTTTTCTTCGCTTGGAATAACGTTGGCAAATGGTGGATTAAATACAGCAGCAATAAAGTTCCTCGCAGAAACAAAAAGCTGCGCAAAGACGCCATCAGCGCGTAGTGTTTTTAGTTACATATTTCGCTTGCAAATGTTTTTTTTACC
>CAZNYF010000015.1:22491-26543 GCA_964577195.1 uncultured Thiotrichales bacterium
AACGCGTTTTTGTTTTTTATACTAGATTATGGTATCGAAATATTATTTCTTAGCTGGCTCTCTGATTCTTCAGATGTAGGTTACTACACTGTGGGGTTCAGATTGGCAGAAAGTGTAATCACTATGGTCCCCGGCGTTTTTAGTTTTATCTTGCTACCCATTATGGCGAGGTCTATTGGTGAAGGCATTGAGGTATTAACCCATCGTTTTAGGGAGTCTGGTAGATTTCTGGTGATTATAGCTTCGCCTTTTATAGCCTTTGGCGTTGTGTTTGCAGATTTAATTATTGTTACGCTATATGGTCAGGAAATGCTGCCGGCAGCAATGCCGTTGCGCGTTTTGTTGTTTTGTTCGAGCTTTACAATGTTGAATGCATTGGCGCTTAGTGTCTTGTTGAGTATGGATAGGCAAGTCTTTATATTTAAAATTCTTTTTGTCGCAGCAATTTTGAATATTGTGCTGGATATAGTGTTAATACACTATTTCTCACTGGCAGGTGCAGTAGCTGCCAGTGTCATTACCCAGATAAGTTTTACATTAGCCTGCCAGGCATTGGTCTCCAGAATTTTAAATACGCGACTGCCCTATTTTGAATACATTAAAATATTTTCTATTTCCTATGCGCTTCTGATTCCCTTGTTTGTTGTTTATTCTTGGGTTTTGAATATATGGTTAGTTTTGCTCGGTGGTTTTGTTTTTGTGCTGCTGTATTTTTTCCTGGTTATGTATTGGTTTAAACTCTCAAGAGAAGAGGTTTCAATTATTCATTCATACGCAGAAAGAACTCCGGTACTAAAATCAATTTTCAGTAATAAATTGTATTTGTGGATTGACTCCCGTTATGCAGTGAAACATGAGTAGTTTCGTTCGCCGTTAACTTGATGTAATCAAAGGCTTGTTATTTACAAGACCTCGAATTCAAGTCACGTGTTTTTTTGGTAACTCTAGGTCTGCCAGATGAAGCGATGATGATGGCTCTGGCATGTTCAGGAGTAGCTTCAAGTGTTTTGTCGCAGAGTAGCAGCGTGCCCGCCTGGAGGCTGCCGCTGGTTCGTCGGGATAAACCTCTTCCGTTATAAGAGATATAGTCCTTAACCGGTCGATTCCCATGTAGCGTCAAGCCTCCGTTAAGTGGCTGGCGCTGTTGCAGTAATCGTTCACCAGTATCCAGTTTTGCATTGTTATTGGAGTCTTCAAAAACAATCCAACCTTGACCCCAATCATCACCTGACTTCCTGAGTGCAATGCGCTTATTTTCCAGAATAGCAGTACTGCGAGCCATGTAGAGATCATGAACAATCCTATTGGCGGTTACCGTCAGACGGTTGTTGTTGAGCAATGATTCGCCGGATGTGATTGCAAGGTGAAGGCTGGAGAAACCAACTGCCATGGATATTACCAGCTCGATAATGGTAAACCCCTGATACTTTCTTCTATGAATCATCGCGACACATCCTTGTGTTAACTGAGTTCCAGCATAAATTGCAGCTCGAAGGAGTCATCTAAATTTCTATCGAAATGCGGGGTTGTCACTGAACTTATCGACCAAAGATGACGATTTCAGGATCAGCTGCAAAATTTAGCCCTCAATGACAACCAAAATTTGAGCGAATTCACAGTCTTTGAGTTAAAATCAGACTCTTATGGATAGGAATAAGGTCGTGTACGTTGCGGGAATCAACGCTTCAATTTAAAGCTAGGCAGCTACGCAGTCGTCGCAGTGGTGCTGCCAGAATGCACGGTTTTACAGTCATGGAGCTGTCGATCACTCTCTTGATTGCAGGACTATTGCTGGTAGTTGCTGTGCCGAGTATGAAGGAAATGTTGGCGGGAAATAGACTCACCACCCTGACCAATAAGCTGGTATCAAGTATTCATTATGCCCGATCTGAAGCGGTTACTCGGAATGGCGCAGTGGTTATTTGTTCAACCAATGCAACTTCAACAAATTGGTCCGATGGCTGGTTAGTCAAATCTGGCAATGACTGTACCTCCGGAGACTTGCTAAAAGCGGTTCAAAGCACTGATGCTGCGCTCGCCGTGACTACCGGTGTCAGCGAGATTATATTTCGTGGTGATGGTACCGCTTCACAAGCAAATTTTGCGCTGGTGAATGCCAGTTTTACTCGCCAGGTTGCGGTAAGTCGTTCTGGTCATATAAGCACTAAATCGGTGCCAAATTCATCTTTGATTGAGCCAGATGATGAGCCGTAACCAAGGATTTACATTGCTTGAAGTGCTCATTGCCATGTTAGTGCTGGCGATTGCATTACTTGGTCTGGCAAAGCTGCAGGCATTTGGTATCAAAAATACGGGCAATGCCTATTACAAAACCCAGGCAACATTGATTCTCAATCAGGCAGTTGAAGAGCTGCGGCTTAATCGGAAGCAAGCATGTGCAGCAGACTGGTTACAGTTAAATGAGAAACCGTTACTACCCAAGCTGGCAGAAACATTGCCCGGAGGGCGTCTAACAGTAAGTGAAAGTTCAGAGGCCTGTACAGCGGGGTTGCGCTGCAAGGTCTCAGTTATCTGGACAGAATCAGCCGCAAACCTGGACGCGGGTGGTCAGAATAATTCAGAACAAAACAATACCTCAGAAAAGTCAATTTCAGCGAGCATTTGCAGGTGATGGAGAGTAGCTTACCGCATAAAAAACAATCGGGTTTTACGCTGATTGAACTGCTCATATCATTAATTCTTGGGCTATTAATGCTCGGTGCGGTGGGCGCTGTTTATATTGGCAGTAAGCGAACGTATTCTGAGCGCGATACGCTTTCGCTGGTGCAGGAAAATGGCCGGATTGCGATCCAAATGCTGGAATACGGAATATCACCAGCGGGTTACCCCGCAATTGATGATTTTGATCCCTTTGTTCACGACAATGATGCAACCGTTGACGGCGCTACGGCTGCAGACAGTGACAAAATCGGCATCAGGTTCTCTCCGGGTTTGATTGCAGGTACGCTTGGATACGTACGTGATTGTCTCGGTAATGAAAACGCGGACGTAGAATTTATCGAGAGCCTATTTACCGTTAAAGACGGCAACCTACGTTGTTCCGCCAGAGCAGTGCCATCAGGAGATAGGGATAAGCCTGTTGAAGATCAGGTAAAGCCAGGTTCGCCACAGCCAATTGCTGAAGGGGTGGAGAGTATGCAAATTCGATATGGCGTACTTACCGGAGCGGGAGATGAGGAAATACTCGAATTATTTACTGCGGATCAGGTGAATGACTGGAAACAAGTCATTAGCGTGAAAATTGAACTGGCTATAGAAAGCCCAAAAGAAACAGATCCTTTTGCAGGTAAAGCGCGTACATTCTCCACGACGATACCATTGAGAAACCGGATACCTTTGCCGGATCAAGAAAAATGAAACAAATCGGTCAAAATAGAAGTTTTCAAAGCACTCGAAAGCATCAGAAGGGCGTTGTTTTAATTGTCGGCCTGGTGCTGGTCACCGCGTTGACACTGATTGGTGTGACTGCTGTAAAATTAACCACGCTAGATGAGCGCATTGCTGCCAATAGCCAGTATAAGAAATCAGTCTTCCAGGCGGCAGAGTCAGTACTCACCGAAGTAGCAACTCTAGATCGAATGCAAACTGGAAATTTCACAATTACACGTCAATATCCAGCAGGTCTTCAGACCACTAATGCGCTGATTCAAACCAACACCACGTTACTTTCAGAGCAAAATATTGATTTTCCAGGATCCAGTATCGGTGAAGGCAATGCGGCGCCCTTTAAACTCCGCGTGTTTCACCTCAAAGGCAAAAGTGAGCTTGAAGCCGTCAATGCAAAAGCGGTGCATAATTTAGGGATAGGAACCATAGTCAGACCTTAAGGGCACCTCTAAAAATACAAGTACCACTGAGAAAAACCATGAACAGCACCTTTTTTATCCAACGCACCGCCATCCTGGCTCCTTGCGAAATACCGTCCATCCGTGGACATAAAATCGTTAAATACACCCAGTCGGCAATAGCTCCTGCATTGCTCTACTACACCACATCCCTGTGGCTATATTCGCCTCATTTTAGTATAAAAA
>CAZNYF010000016.1:0-24357 GCA_964577195.1 uncultured Thiotrichales bacterium
TGATATCATGCAGGGTATATTTTGCCTGACATAACCCTGCATGCTCCAAGTCCAGAACCTGTGCTGTGAACGTGGCGACCGCCGCTTATTCTCATCACTGGATTTTTCCCTTACTCCCGGCTCACTCCTTTACATAGAAGGAGCGAATGGCAGTGGCAAAACAACCTTACTGCGAACCATCTGCGGATTATTCACCGCTACCTCCGGTGAGGTGAAATGGCAGGGGGAGAAAACCGCCTCGCTCGGTGATGAATTCCGCAAAGACCTCATTTATCTCGGCCATCACAATGCCATCAAGCTGGATCTCACCTGTCTTGAGAATCTGCGCTTTTCCGCTCGGCTGGATCAATCCGATGCGAGCGAAAACGATCTGCTAGATGCGCTACAACAAATGGGACTGGCGGGCTATGAAGACCTGCCCGTTGGCACACTTTCACAAGGACAGAAGCGGCGTGTCTCCCTCGCACGCCTGATCTCCAGTAACAGCCGACTATGGATTCTGGACGAGCCTTTTACCGCGCTGGATGTCGCTGCAGTCGATGACCTGCAAGCCATTATTGCCAATCATGTAGAGGCAAACGACGGCATGGTTATTCTCACCACGCACCAGGAAGTTGCCCTGACCTCGGGGCAGATTCAAAGCATCAATTTAAGCAAGAAGGGGCACAATCATTAGCACTTTCTTCACCATAGTAAAACGTGACTTGCTGCTGGCAATGCGGCGACGTACTGATGTACTGACCACGCTATTCTTTTTTATTATTGTCATCAGCCTGTTTCCGCTGGGCGTTGGTTCGGACAAGAACACGCTTCGGCAAATTGCGCCAGGTGTTGTCTGGATAGCCGCCCTGCTCGCGTCAATGCTGGCACTGGAGCGTTTATTTGAAAACGACTACGCCGATGGAACACTCGAACAAATGCTGCTCGCACCACAGGCTTTATCGATCATCGTCGTGGCTAAAATATTTACCCACTGGCTGTTGACCGGACTACCTATCGTATTAATTGCACCTTTGGTTGGTCTCCAATACTATTTACCTGCGGAGGCGGTAATCACAATGACGTTATCGCTGTTAATTGGCACGCCAATTTTGAGCTTGATTGGTGCGATTGGGGCTGCGCTGACACTGGGGCTGCGAGGTGGCGGAATTCTGCTCTCATTGCTGATTCTACCTTTATATATTCCCGTACTGGTTTATGGTGCCGGAGCGATTGGCAGCAGTATGATGGTAAATGCACTGGTTCAACCTTATTTTATGTTGCTAGCGGCGTTTCTAATTTTAGCGCTGATTTTCGCACCCTGGGCTACCGCTGCGGCACTAAGAATATCGAGCGAATAGAGAATTATTGAGACAATATATTGAGCATTAATCTTTTTAAATATTCATCCCCTGCCAGCTTCTACCCAATGGCAGGCAAGATGATTCCCTGGTTTGTCATCGCTAGCGTGCTGCTTTTTGCCGTCGGCCTGTACTGGAGCTTTTTTCAGACTCCCGATATCCTCAGCGATCAAAAACAATATTACAAAATCATCTTTGTCCATGTTCCGGCGGTCTGGATGGCGATGTGGCTGTATCTCATGATGGTAGTCTGGTCAGCCATCGGACTGATCTTCAATACCCGATTGTCTTTCATGATGTCAAAAGCGATGGCTCCGACCGGCGCAATATTCACCTTCATTGGCCTTGTGACTGGCGCATTGTGGGGGAAAACCAGCTGGGGAACCTGGTGGGACTGGGATCCACGCATGACCTCTTTTCTAATTTTGTTATTCCTTTACATCGGTTACATGGCGCTGCAATCCGCGATAGATGATCCGCGCCGTTCGGATCGAGCATCCGCGTTACTGTTAGTGGTGGGACTGGCATTGATTCCAGTGATTTACTGGTCTGTTAATTGCCCTGACCCCACTCAATGTACCGCGTTGCACCAACGATCAGGACTGGGTAAAATTGAAGGCAATATCCTATTTTCGATGTTGACGATGACACTGGCTTGCTTGGCTTACAGTTTCGTCACCATCTTGTTGCGAATTCGCAATATTATTCTGGAGCGGGAACGGCATACTGACTGGGTTGCCGAACTGCCGGAGACTAAATCATGACAATCACTGAGTTTTTTAGCATGGGTGGTTTTGGATTTTTCATCTGGACATCCTTTGGCATCGCTTTATTTCTTATGCTTGTGGAACTTCTCATGCTCAAGAGTCATCGACACACTGTATTGAAACGACTGCAACGCGTAATCCGCGCCAGACAACAAAGCTGACACAACCATCCTAAAGACTATGAAACCTAGACAAAAACGCCTGACTTTTACCTTACTCGCAATTAGCGCCGTCTTACTAGCCGGCGCGTTAATCGTTAACGCATTGCGCAGCAACCTTGCTTACGCCTTTAGCCCTACTCAAATTGAGGCGGGCGAAGTGACTGCCGGAGAGCTCTTTCGTCTGGCTGGCATGGTGAAAGAAGGCAGCTTGCAACGACTGGATAACGGTTTGACACAATCATTTGTGGTAACCGATACGATCAAGGAAGTGACTGTCTATCACACCGGCATCCTCCCGGATCTATTTAAGGAAGGTCAGGGAACCGTTGCCAAGGGTATGCTCAATGCTGAAGGAATTTTCGTTGCTGACGATGTACTCGCCAAGCATGATGAATCCTATATGCCGCCCGAAGCCGCAGATGCTCTTGCTGCTGCAAAAACTGTTAAAATGAGTGAATAATAAGTTGAGGGCGTCTCTAAAAATAGAAGTGTTGCTGAGGGAAATCAGGAATAGTGCATTTTTTATGCGGAAATGAGGAGAATACTGGGTGTATTTAACGATTTTTCGCATAAAATAAGGTGCTGTTCATGGTTTTTCTCAGTGGTACTTGTATTTTTAGAGGCGCTCTTAAGCAACCCTAAGAAATTTACCGGAAACTACTATGATTCCTGAACTTGGACTCCTGGCACTAATTCTGGCGCTGACAGCTGCGCTAATTCAAGCAAGCCTGCCATTAATTGGTGCAACGAAAGGCATGTCGAACTGGATTTCAGTGGCACGACCTGCTACATATGCACAGGCATTGTTCCTGCTGATTTCTTATATTTGTTTAACCACAGCATTTGTCAGCAATGATTTTTCCACAGCCTACGTGGCACAAAATTCAAACACAGCCCTGCCGCTGCTCTATCGTTTTTCTGGTGTCTGGGCAGCGCATGAAGGTTCTTTATTGCTATGGGTGCTGATTTTGGCTGGCTGGGGCGCAGCGGTTGCTACATTTAGTCGCGGACTTCCCAATGAATTTGTTGCACGGGTTTTGTCTGTCATGGGCATGGTCGGTGTCGGCTTTTTATCATTTACCTTACTAACCTCTAACCCTTTTGCACGGCTAGCAAACGCACCTCTGGAAGGTCGGGATTTGAATCCATTGCTGCAAGATCCCGGGCTTGCGATTCATCCGCCAATGCTATATTTCGGCTATGTCGGATTTGCAGTAGCATTTTCGTTTGCCATCGCCTCACTGCTTGGCAAAAACATGAATGATTCATGGATTCGCTGGGCCAGACCCTGGACGAATATCGCCTGGATGTTTCTGACATTCGGCATCGCATTAGGTAGTTGGTGGGCGTATTACGAACTCGGCTGGGGCGGCTGGTGGTTTTGGGATCCAGTCGAAAATGCGTCATTCCTGCCGTGGTTAGTCGGCACAGCATTGGTACATTCTCTCGCGGCCGCGGACAAACGTGGCGCGTTCAAAGCCTGGACAGTCTTGCTGGCAATTTTCGCTTTTTCATTGAGCTTGCTGGGCACATTTTTAGTGCGCTCCGGGGTGCTGACGTCGGTACATGCGTTTGCCACAGATCCCACTCGTGGCGTATATATTCTTATGTTCCTGCTGGTCGTCATTGGTGGCTCACTAACGCTCTACGCATTTCGTGCGCCGAAAATTCGTTCTAACGTAAAGTTCTCGTTGTTCTCCCGCGAAACCGCGCTGTTGGTTAACAACGTACTGCTCGTATCAGCAGCCGCAACTGTATTACTGGGAACCTTGTACCCACTCGTTCTGGATGCGCTGGGACTGGGCAAACTGTCGGTTGGCCCGCCGTATTTCAATAGTGTCTTTCTGCCTATTACCGCACCACTGGCGATGCTAATCGGAATCGGTGCTTTGATGCGCTGGAAAAAAGACGATCCTAAACGTGTCCTAAAACCATTGATCATCCCGATGGTTCTTAGTTTTATCATCGGATTCGTCTGGCCGACCTTCGTGATGGGTAAATTTACCGTTGGTGGCTTCATTGGAATCACGCTGGCCAGCTGGGTTGCGCTCACCACGCTCTACGGAGTGTGGGCGAGAATTGCCAACAAGCGCAGCAAAGTGCAAGGCTTGCTCACCACGCCTCGCGCTTTTTATGGAATGACGATGGGGCATCTTGGCATCGCCATGTTCATTGCCGGCATTACCCTCACCAGTCTTTACAGCACAGAAAAAGATGTCGGTTTAACACCCGGTGAAACCTATGATCTGGGCGAGTATCAATTCATCTTTTCCAGCGTCGATACCGTTCAAGGCCCAAACTACAGTGCAGTACAAGGCACTGTTCAAGTACTCAAAAATGGCAAACCGGTGACTACCCTGTATCCACAGAAGCGAACCTACCAATCGCAGCGCGCCATGCCAATGACGGAAGCCGGTATTGATGCAGGATTCACCCGCGATATCTACGTCGCTCTCGGTGAGCCGATTGGCAACGGACGCTGGGCTGTGCGGCTATATCACAAGGCCTATATTCGCTGGATCTGGCTAGGCGCGTTGATCATGGGTCTGGGTGGGTTACTGGCTGCAACTGATCTTCGCTATCGCCAACGAACCCGCAGCAAAGCCCGAAATACCGATGCGCTAGAGGCAGCATGAAAATTCGCTTTCTCATTCCATTGATCATCTTCGTGCTGATCGCCGTATTTTTAGGTTTGGGTCTCAAACTCGACCCACGTGCAGTCCCCTCGCCATTAATTGGCAAGCCTGCGCCTGCGTTTAATCTTCCCAGCCTGTATGAGCCGGAAAAGATGGTGAAGCCAGAAGATTTCAAGGGGCAAGTCTGGCTGATGAATGTCTGGGCAACCTGGTGCGCTTCATGTCGCGCAGAGCATCAAACACTGGTGCACTTCAACCGCCAGAATCTGGTGCCAATAGTGGGCTTAAACTACAAAGACGAGTCCGGCGCTGCACAACAATGGCTAGAAAACCTCGGTAATCCCTATTTGATCAATGCCTTCGATGAAAACGGTCGTGTTGCAATCGACTGGGGAGTCTATGGCGCACCAGAAACCTATGTTATTGATAAACAAGGCATCGTCCGCCACAAGCATATTGGCCCGGTGAATATGGAAGTGCTCAACAGCAAAATCATTCCGTTAGTAAAAACATTGCAGGCACAATCATGAAGCGTTTACTGATTCTACTGATGCTGGCGTTGCCTATGACGATTCAGGCTGGCATTGGTATCAACCAGTTTAGTTCGAAAGAAAACGAGGCTACGTACAACAAACTGGTGTATGAATTGCGCTGTCTCGTTTGTCAGAACCAAAACCTGGCCGATTCCAATGCGGAGCTGGCAGTGGATCTGCGTAATGAAGTATTCAGAATGGTCGAAGCTGGTTCCAGCAAGCAGGATGTGGTCGATTTTATGGTCGCTCGCTACGGCGATTTTGTACTTTATCGTCCCCCCATGCAGGCAAATACCTCGATACTGTGGATTGGACCATTTTTCATTCTTGCCGTAGGTATCGGCATCGCCTTTATATTCGTTCGTCGCCATCGTCTTAGTGCGGACGACAATGACTCACTGGAAGATAATCAATGACACTATTTGCTTTACTCGGGGGCCTGCTGGTGCTGCTCGCTCTGATTATAATTGTACCGCCTATTCTGCGACGTGACTCTGTTCCTGATGATGAGTTTTTACTCCAGGTCAACGATGCAAAAGCCGACTTCAGAGCACTCAAGGCTGAATTTGGATCCGGTGCAATCAATGAAGAAGAATACAAACAAAAACGCCACGCGCTGAGTCTCGACATGCTCGATAGCGTCGAAACTACCGAGCCTGTTGAACAACCACCGGTAACAGGTCGATGGGCCGCAGTCACCACAGCAATTTTCATCCCGGCACTAGCTCTGGGGCTGTATTTCCAGATCGGCAAACCCAATTTAATTGATTCACCAACCGCCTCGGCATCCAACTCTGGCGCTCATCAGGCTGGAGCCGATGGTCAGTCTATGCCGCCAGTGACCGAGATGATTGCAGGCCTTGAAAAAAAGCTCGAAGAAAACCCTGAAAATTCAGAAGGCTGGTTCATGCTGGGTCGCGCCTACATGCTGATGAAAGACTATCCCAACGCAGTGACAGCATTACAGAGAACACAGAAGCTCGTTGGCGAAGATCCTGATATTTTGATGCGCTTAGCCGACGCGATGGCAATGCGCGACAATGGACGTGTCAGCGGTGAACCAGCCAAACTAATCAAACGAGCGCTCGCAGTTAATCCGGATCACGGCGAAGCGTTATGGCTGGCTGGTATTGCTGCTCAGGAAGTTGGCCAAACTGATGAAGCTGTCAAGCATTGGCAACATGCCAAAAAAAGCATGGCTAGTGACCCTGACTCAGTAAAAATGCTGGATGAAGCGATTATTAGAATCCAATCTGAAAATAGTACCACTGCAACCTCAACCACCGAACCGGTTGCCGGAACTGCCGTCCAAATACAGGTTGAAGTTTCATTATCAGAAGCACTTAAAAATATCGCTGCGCCAGAAGATAGCGTATTCATCTTTGCGCGAGCGGCCTCCGGCCCGCCCATGCCGCTTGCGGTTCAGAGAACGCTGGTAAAAAACCTACCTGCAACCTTCATCCTTGATGATTCTCAAGCAATGATGCCCGGCTTGATGCTATCCAAATTCAAACAGGTAGTCGTCGGCGCAAGAATTTCGAAAACAGGAAACCCGATAAAACAGACCGGGGATTTGGAAGGATTAAGCCAACCACTAACACCAGAGGCAGAGTCTAAAGTTTCAATTGTTATCGGTTCGTAATAAGCGTTACGATATTTATTGATAGTAACGACAGCAAAGCTGAGTGAAGGGTGCCTCTAAAATAAAAGTGCTACTACTGAGGGAACTGGAATAGTCCGTTTTTCTGCGAAAGGGGGCGGAAGCTGGTTGTGTTTAACGATTTTATGTCCATGGATGGACGGTATTTCGCAAGGAGCCAGGCACTTGCCAATTGCATCCTGCATTCCCTACCTCCTTGTAGGTCATGGCGGTGCGTTTGTATAAAAAAAGTGCCATTGATGGTTTTTCTCAATGGTCTTCTATTTTTAGAGACGTCCTGTATGGATAGTCTAGAAAAAGATTCCTCGCACCATCAGTACCGCCAAGGGTAACGAAAACAGAATCTGAATAAAATTCACTGTCTTGGTGTTCCGATAGAACACCAGCGCCAATTCAATACCGTAAAATATAACCAGTAAATGTACAGCAATAATCCAGTACAACTGCGCGCCAAAGGTCTCTCCACTCATACCCGAAAGAATAAATGCAGTCACCACCACCAGAAAATCAATAGGTCGTGCGTTGAGTCTGGAATCATCTGAATATTCAATACCAATAATAACCAATAACGCCAGCATCACAAATAGTATATCGACGTGAGGTTTATACTGCTCGACTATACCCGGGGTTGTATAGACTAAAAATAGAATACCGCTAATTGACAGATAGTGAATAAATCGAGTGAACCAACCAGATAGTTTTTCAGTAATCTGAATAGGTTGAAAAATGAGTAAAAGAATAAACAATGCAGCAGAGATAACACCAATTTCAATCGAAACCGGCTTTATCGCAAATGTACTGAGGGTCAAATACCCGACGATCAATGCAATGGAAACCACACGCGACCAACGCGCCAGATCAAACTGAGTCACCAGTTCTTTAAAGCGTCTCAAGCCTCTTTCCGGCGCATGAATTAAGGCATTAATATGCTTGGCACCGGGAATAGATTCGGACCTTTCCATCATCAATATCATGGCCGTGATGGCGATCACCACCAGCGGGAAAAATAGGATATAAAAAGTATCGCCTTGGTATCGATTTAGCATCACAGTAGTAATGATGATGCCTTGAATAATGTAAATAACAAATACCGAGCCATATTGCTTTAGGCCCAGAGACATTAAACGATGATGAATGTGGTTTTTATCAGGTTTGAAGGGGCTTTTCCCCTGTAGAAGCCTTGTAACAATAACTAAAAATACATCCGCAATTGGTAAACCGATTAATGCCAGAGGTAAAAAAGTACTGAACTGTCCCGGACTGCCTTGGATTAGATGTATGGTTAACACAGAAAGAGAGAAACCCAGAAACTGGCTACCACTATCACCCATAAATATTTGCGCGGGATGACTATTGAATAACAAAAACCCTAGCAAACTACCGATTAAAACGGCACAGATTAAAATAATGTCAGTGGCACCAACCCGCGTGGCCAGAACCATGACCGCCGCTAAACTAATCAGTACAACACCACCGGCAAGTCCATCTAACCCATCCGAGAAGTTGATCGCGTTAACTGCGGCTAGAATAAAGAACACAGTCCCAGCAATAGCGAGAGGTTCCGGCACAACGAAATGATGCGAGAAGATATGTATCTCGTTTAACTGTAGCCCGCCGTACACCGTGACAAAAAATGCCGCCAGAAACTGCGCACCAAATTTGAGTCTGTAGTTGAGTTCATGTCGGTCATCAAGAATTCCGAAGACCAGAATCACCAGAGCACCGGCTAAATAGCCTTTAATTTCCGTACTGAGTTCTAGCCAGATAATCAGTGGCACAGCCGCGCCCAGCACAATGGCAACACCGCCAATTCGAGGGATTGGTGTGGTATGCACCTTGCGCTTGTTTGGTATGTCTACGATCTGGAATCGATACCCCATTTGTTTAACAAAAGGCATCAACACCATCGTCAGTAGCATAGCTACGATGAATCCAGCGAGGCTAGTCACTTGTTCCTACCAACAGCAAGAAAGGTATTGAATCAATCAATCGTTTTTCCTAATATAATTATAGTTCGTCTACACAGAGAATTTGCTTTTCAGCAGTCAAGAACGAATTATGAAGTACCAACTGCTGTTTTAATTTGTCCCAAGTACCATTTCTAGAATGTCGAAGCATCGAATCAGGAGTTTTAGTGGTTTCGATGCACGTTTTGTGACATTCCTCCCGATGTTTCAACCGTTTATCCAAAAAAATGAAAACAACCCTGCTATTGATCCTCACACTACTACCGCTTAGCGCGCACGCCGGTATCGCCGTATTCGTACATGGTTACCAGTCTTCGGGGGGGATTTGGCACTCAAGCAAAGTGTTCAAACCACTTGTTGCAGCTAACTGGAAGGATGCAGGTAGCTTTAATTATCGGGCTAGACAGATTGTTGGCCCCAATTTTCGCGCCAAAGGGGACAAGCTGCTGTACACAGTCAATTTGCCTAGCAATGCGCCCATTTTGTTTCAGGCTGAGTTTTTGCATGCGGTGATTCAATCGATTAGACAATTCGCACCTGAGGAAGCTATCAGTCTGATCGGTCATTCTGCTGGCGGCATTGTTGCCCGGACAGTAATGGTGACGCACCCTGAACATGGTATTTCTCAATTGATATCGATTGCTACGCCCCACCTCGGCACCGGCGCTGCAGCTGCTGGTTCATTACTCGCACGTAGCCCTGTCGGTATTTTTGCCCGCATAATGGGGGAAAACAACCTTTCCAAGTCTGGACAACTTTTATCGGACCTAGCGCCTCAGCAAGCGAATAATTTTCTCGGCTGGCTCAATTCCCAACCCCATCCAGCAGCTGATTACATTGCTATTATCCGCACCGAAAAAGGCTTACTCAAAGGTGATGCGCTGATTAACCCCGGCAGTCAGGATCTGAGTAACGTGTGGGCGCTACAAGGTCGGCAGGTGGAATCTTTCTGGTCAACCGGTTCACATCGTTTAGCGGCGCAAGACGGTGATATACTCGCGGCCATTCTCCTTCGCAACAAACCCAATGAAGCAACTGAGTAGATATCAAACGCGCGGCGTAAAAGTTGGCAGCATTATGGTCGGTGGCAATGCACCGATTGTGGTTCAATCCATGACCAACACGGATACCGCCGATGCGATACGCACTGCCGCACAAATTGCTGAACTTGCTAAAGCAGGCTCCGAGCTGGTGCGCATCACTGTTAATAATGAAGCGTCCGCCAAAGCTGTTGCTGAAATCCGCGACCGACTCGCGGCAATGGACTGTGAAGTACCCTTGGTTGGCGATTTTCATTTCAACGGCCACAAATTACTCTCCAAATACCCAGAGTGTGCAACTGCACTGGCAAAATATCGCATCAATCCTGGCAACGTCGGCAGGGGCAAGCGCCGCGATGAAAAGTTCGCACAGATGATCGAACTCGCCTGTCGCCATGAAAAACCAGTGCGCATCGGCGTCAACTGGGGATCACTGGATCAAGACCTACTGGCTAAAAAGCTCGATATCAATGCCAAACTCGCAAAACCGGCCTCACTACAAAGCGTGCAAGATGACGCTTTAATAGAGTCTGCCATTGGCAGCGCCAGAAAAGCTGAAGAAATCGGCCTGTCTGCTGAGCAGATCATCCTCTCCTGCAAAACCAGCGCGGTACAAGATTTAATCCGCGTCTACACTCGGCTTGCCGAAGAATCCAACTACGCCCTGCATCTAGGTTTGACAGAAGCGGGGATGGGCAGCAAAGGTATCGTAGCCTCCACCGCAGCGTTATCCGTTCTATTACAGCAAGGCATTGGCGATACCATCCGAATTTCTCTCACGCCAGAACCCGGCGGTGAACGCACCAAAGAGGTCATCGTTGCGCAAGAAATCCTGCAAACATTGGGGCTGCGCGCCTTCACTCCAGCAGTGGTTGCTTGCCCCGGCTGCGGCCGTACCAGCAGTGAATACTTCCAACAGCTCGCTGAAGAAATCCAGGATCACCTGCGCGAGCAAATGCCACTCTGGAAAGAGTCTTATACCGGCGTTGAAAACATGACTGTCGCCGTCATGGGCTGCGTCGTTAACGGCCCCGGCGAAAGTAAGCAAGCCAATATCGGCATTAGTCTGCCCGGAAACGGCGAAAAACCTGTCGCCCCCGTTTACATCGATGGCAAAAAAGATGTCACGCTTAAAGGTGACACCATTTCAGCTGATTTTCGTCTGCTGATTGAAAACTACATTGATCGAACCTACCAGCGCGCCTCTTGATTATGGATGTGGATATCACCACACAATTTGAGAAGCGGGGTTACGTCATCCTTAGAAATCTAGCCGACAAGAAGCTGGTCAAAGCCATTCATGAAGAAGCCATCGCATCACTGGACCCATTGCTCGGCCCCGCCGAATTCGAAGCCGACGTGCGATACCCCGGCGCACCCGATAATCGAAAAAGCCTCGGCGGTAACACTCCTAGGCGATTACTACACGCCTGTGGCCGCAGCAAGACCTATCGCGACTGGGCGACTGGCACAGTACTTAAGCGACATCTCACCCAATTCCTGAAAACCGACGAAGTCATGCTCTCGCAAAGCCACCATAACTGCATGATGACCAAATTCCCTGGCTACAGCAGCACGACCTCCTGGCATCAAGACAACCGCTATTGGTCATTTGATCAACCGGACCTCGTCTCTGTCTGGTTGGCACTCGGATCAGAAAGCCCAGAGAATGGTGGACTGATGATCATCCCGGAAACCCACAAACAGCTAATCAAGCGTGGACGACTGGATCGCAACCTTTTTTTACGCACCGATTTAAAGCAAAACCAGGCGCTCATAGACTCGGCGATTTCTGTCGAACTAAATGCCGGTGATGCGCTGTTCTTTCACAGCCAGGCTTTCCACGCCGCCGGACAAAATCAAAGCGAACAAGTCAAAACCTCCCTGGTTTTCACCTATCACGCCGCCAGCAACTTACCAATTCCCGGCACTCGCTCAGCCAGCTACCCATCATTGTCTTTATAGTTCAATAAACTCACCCAGTGTTGACTAAGTCGTTAGTCTAGTCTATCTTAGTAGTTCTCTGAACATTGAGGAAGATGCATGCTAACAGTCAATACACATGAAGCAAAAACGAACCTTTCTCGACTACTTGCACGCGTTGCCAATGGTGAAGAAATCGCCATCGCCAAATCTGGTACTCCCATTGCACGTCTTGTCCCTATTCGTCCTCAAACCAAAAAGCGCGTTCCCGGGCTGGATCAAGGCAAAGCCAAAATCGCCGATGATTTCGATGCTCCCCTACCGGATGACTATCAGTCATTTTTTGAATAAGTGCTGATGCAAAAGCGCTATTTAATAGATACCCACTGCTGGCTCTGGTGGCATATTGATCCAGCTAAACTTAGTCAAACGGCTTACTCACTGATAGAGAACGGAGAAAATGAAGTGCTTTTTTCGGTAGTCAGCGCCTGGGAGATTTCAATTAAATTCGCGCTTAACAAACTGGAATTACCACAACCACCCAGCAAATACATCCCGAGCCGACTCGAACAAAGCTACATGGAAGTACTCCCTATTCATCTCGAACATAGTCTAATAGTCAGCACATTGGAACATTTACATAAGGACCCATTTGACCGCCTAATCGTCGCACAAGCACAAGCTGAAAAACTTTGTGTCATCACGCATGATCCGATGATTGGCAAATATGGCGTTGAGACGACCTTCTAAACAAAAATCTTAAAACGTAATTATTTTAAACGCTGCCCTTGTGCATACACATAAGTGATAACTGGATTCGGCAACACTGTGATCCGTATTACATATTGAGTTAGAGAAGCGGTGCTAGACTGATCAATTACATAAACCAAAAGTCGAGGGAATGACGCATGTTCGTTGATAAACTTAATTCATCTTTTACTGCATTCGCAGGTGTAGCACTGGTTGCTGCTTTAACTACTGGTTGCGGTGAATCATCACTGAGTGACCTTATTGATTCTTCTGACCTGAGTGATCTGAGTACCGAGCAAATCAGCGCCAGCGTAAAAGAGGGTATGACCCGTGGCATGACCAAAAATCTCGATTCGATTGGTGAAGTTTTTGCGGACTCCTCTGCGTTTAGCTCATTGGGCACAATATTTTCCGGTGTAGGTGAAGACAGCGCTAAAACACGTTCTTCCCACAGTAATCACGAAGATGATGAGCTATTTGGTGGATTTGGCGAGTTGCTTGGGGTGATTGGAGATCTGGCTGATCATTCGACTGTGACCAACATCAATGGCGATATCGTGACTCTGGATCCGATTGAAAGTGAGATCTGCCCTGCCGCTGCTGAGGCATTGGATATTGAGGCCGCCAACTGTGCCGCTGTAATCTCTCAAATTACTTTGGAAGTCGATGTTGATACAATAGTGAACAATGAAGTTGTTGACGCTACTGCTACTGTAAAATTTGCTCAGGATACCTTCCTGATTGTTGATTTCACGCTAACATCACTGTACTACGAAACACATCTGGCTGGACTAAAGAGCTTCCTCACCGGTGTTGCGCAGATTGAAGGCGAAACTGCAGACCTCCCCGACACCATGACAGGTACAGTGAGACTCGCTGCCACCATTAGCGGAGAAGATGCTGGCGCGATTACGCTGTCAATTCCCACTACTGTGAATCTGGCAAGTACCTCCCCACAAACAAATATCAATATTGCAGCAACAGCAAAACTTTTTGAGCTTGCGGTTAACGGCAATGATGAAACACTGAGCTTTGAAATCGGCATCAATCCAATAGACCTGCTATTTACCGACTCCGATAGCACGGGCGAGTTCCCGGTACATCTAACAATGGATGGTCTTTCCGGACAACTACAACTCAATGACGATATCCTGACCATAACCGGTGTAACACTGGATTCTCTAACCATCGAGGTCGATGGTGTTGAAGCTCTGACTGCAGCACTGAGCGAGCTGGATTTCACTCTCGATGGATCGGGTGACTTCCCCGTGATTGCGTTAGCCAAGGCGCTGAACTTTGACCTGAGCATGAAAAACGTTCGCGGAATCTTCGAGGATGAGTTTGAAAGCACTGATCCAAATCAGCAAATCACGGCTGCGCTGGATGCTGACTCGGGAACTACACTGACAATCCTTGACGATGACCTCACTCAAGTGACCGGTGGTAGCGCCAGTATTGTTGTCAACTCACCAGACGGTGATGTGAATATCCAAGTCGCTGCTGGTCTGTGTCTTGATGATTCGGGTGATGAGCCTGTTGTGGTGAGCTGCCCAAGCGCTAACTAAGAAAGACCGCAGACATAAAAAAGCCGAACCCTTGATTGGGTTCGGCTTTTTTTATGCCAATTGATGTCAACTGGCTGATCTTACAAGAAGCTCGCCTTATTTCTTGGCTTTCATCTCTTTAACTTCTTTAATCACTTCTTCAGAAACATTCTTAGGACATGCTGCATAGTGATCAAATTCCATTGAGAACTGACCACGACCAGAAGTCATAGTACGCAGGCTACCGATGTAACCAAACATCTCACTCAATGGCGCATTAGCCTTAATCCGTACACCTGTTGCACCCGCTTCCTGACCCTGAACCATCGCACGACGACGATTCAAGTCACCGATCACATCACCGACATGATCTTCTGGAGTAAACACGTCTACCTTCATAATTGGCTCAAGTAACTGAGGCCCGGCTTTGGGGATTGATTGACGATACGCAGCTCTGGCGGCGATTTCATACGCAACCGCCGAGGAGTCCACAGGGTGGAAGCCGCCATCAGTCAAAGTGATTTTCACGTCGAGCAACGGGAATCCAGCGAGTACGCCTTCGGCCATACTCTTGGCGAAGCCTTTCTCAACCGCAGGCCAGAATTCACGTGGCACGTTGCCACCTGTAACCTTGGATTCAAATTCATATCCACTGTTCTTCTCACCAGGCTCCACCGTATATTCGATCTTCGCAAATTGACCTGAACCACCGGTTTGCTTCTTGTGTGTATAGCTATCTTCAATCGCCTGAGTAATCGTTTCGCGGTAAGCAACCTGAGGTTTACCTACTTCAACTTCTACACCGTGCGTACGCTTGAGAATGTCCACCTTAATATCCAGGTGCAACTCGCCCATTCCCTTAATAATCGTCTCACCAGATTCCTCATCGGTCTCAACACGGAACGAAGGATCTTCCTGAATCATCTTGCTCAGCGCGATACCCATTTTCTCGGAACCACCTTTATCTATAGGATGGATTGCAATTGAAATAACCGGATCAGGGAAAACCATTGGCTCGAGCGTGGCAGGGTTTTTCTGATCTGCCAGGGTATGTCCAGTCTGAGTATTTTTCAGACCAACAAATGCAACGATGTCGCCTGCGCTTGCAGCATCCAGTTCCTCACGTGAATCTGCATGCATTTCCACGATTCGACCGATTCGCTCGGTTTTTCCGGTGAAAGTATTCACCAGCGTATCGCCCTTGTTCACAACGCCAGAATACATGCGTATAAAGGTCAACGCGCCAAAACGATCATCCATGATTTTGAACGCCAATGCCCGAACAGGCTTGTCAACATCCACAATCGCAAATTTACCTGTCTCGTTACCTTCCATATCTACTTCGGGCTGAGGCTTAACTTCAACAGGATTAGGCAGATAGTCAATGACGGCATCAAGGATCAACTGAATGCCTTTGTTTTTAAACGCAGAACCACAGTAAGTCGGGAAGAAATCCAGTGCGATAGTGCCTTTGCGAATGCAGCGCTTGATGTCATCTATTGGCAGCTCTTCGCCTTCCAGATACTTTTCCATCATATCGTCATCTTGCTCTACAGCCATTTCGATCAGCTTTTCGCGATATTCTTCAACCTTATCTTTCATGTCTTCAGGTACATCCTGAAGCTCATAATTAGCAGGATCACCAGAATTGTCCCAGACCCATGCTTTGCGTGTCAGTAAATCAACCACACCAACAAAATCATCTTCGATGCCGATAGGCAAAACCATGACCAAAGGAACCGCTGCGAGTACCTTTTCTACCTGAGCCACAACGCGGTAGAAATCCGCTCCAATACGATCCATTTTGTTGACCAGAATTATCCGTGCAACTTCAGACTCGTTTGCATAACGCCAGTTGGTTTCAGACTGAGGCTCAACACCGCCAGAACCACAGAATACGCCAACACCACCATCAAGCACTTTTAATGAACGGTAAACTTCAATGGTGAAGTCAACGTGTCCCGGTGTATCGATGATGTTCATGCGATGGTCTTTCCAGAAACAAGTCGTCGCAGCAGACTGGATAGTAATTCCGCGCTCGCGCTCCTGATCCATAAAATCAGTTGTTGCTTCACCGTCATGCACCTCACCAATCTTGTGGGTTTTTCCTGTCAGATTGAGAATCCGCTCGGTTGTCGTTGTTTTGCCAGCGTCAACGTGCGCAAATATTCCAATATTGCGATAGTGCGAAAGGTCGGTCATGTCTTGTCTCGGTGAATGTTAAAATTTCGGTGCGTCGCCGTTGTCCCAGCAAACACAATTAAATCAATAAGTTAAATAATCAACGCGCGCAACGCAAATCACGCGACATTTATTTTAGGGCGCGAAGTCTACTAGGTGTTGGATTTAAGTACCATCTTTAGGGGTACTTTTTCTTGTTATTATCCTAGAAAAATCACTTGGCTGCGGCAAAGACGCGTAAGCAGTTGGTGTGCATGGTGGAACAGGAAAACTCGTCGTCACGCTCTTATGCTCCTGCATTCGCGAAATAAGTGCATCCCTGCACAAAACCTGATTGGTGATAAGAGATTTTTCTGTTTTACCAGGTGCGCCAAGGGCTTGCGTGGACTGGCGTGATCCAAGTAATTATTCTAGGATTATGTAGCCCCTAATGACTTTTGAGTATCTATTCACACGGATGAAACCAACCCTTATTCTATTTGTACTACTGCTGATCGGAATTATTGCAGTGTTGGCAACACTTGGAGCTAAATCCCGATCCGGCACTGCAGCGGGGCTGGTCGCTGGAAAACTATTGCATTGCCCCAAACGACCCAATTGTATTTGCAGCGAATATCCTGAGCATAGCGATCACTTTGTTTCACCAATTGCCATTGACGGGCGCAAAACAAACGTCCTCCTGGAGGATATCCGCGCAACCTTGACCGAGATGCAAGCAACCAGCATTACAGAACAACCCCATTATATTGCTGCGACTTTTGCATCTAAAACATTCAGGTTTATTGATGATTTCGAGATTCGAATTGATTCAACGCCAGGGCAACTCCATATCCGCTCAGCTTCTCGTGTCGGGTATAGCGACAGAGGTGTGAATCGTCAGCGAGTGGAGCAATTTCGTAGGAGCTTTGATAAACAACGCCATTCCCAGCAAAATTCAAATAACTATTAAAACGACAAATTCTATTCTTATGCGCAAAACCATTCTCATCACCGGTGCATCTTCAGGTTTTGGCGAAGCTTGTGCCAGAGCCTTCGCCACTTCCGATAACACTCTGATTCTGGCAGCTCGATCTTTTAACAAGCTTGAAGCGCTGGCAACAGAGCTAAGCCGAGCCAGCGCAGTTCATTGCGTCCAGCTAGATGTCACTGATGCTAAAGCAATTACACAGATACTGGCCAAGCTGCCGAAAGCCTTTCAAAAAATCGACATCCTCATCAACAACGCTGGACTCGCACTAGGGCTGGAACCTGCACACGAGGCTATTCTCGATGACTGGGAAACCATGATCGACACTAACATTAAAGGGCTGGTACGCATGACCCGTGCCATTCTCCCTGGAATGGTCAAAAGAAACCGGGGCCACATCATCAATATCGGCTCAGTTGCAGGCAGCTGGCCCTACCCCGGCGGCAGCGTCTATGGCGCGAGCAAAGCCTTTGTACAACAATTCTCCCGATCATTACGCTCAGATGTACTTGGCAAACAAATTCGCATTAGCAACATTGATCCCGGTCTTGCCGATACCAACTTCTCGACCGTCAGAATGAAAGGTGACCGCAACAAAGCGGATCAGGTGTACACAGATACCAAGCCACTCACCGCAGAGGATATCGCCGACATCATTTTGTGGATTACCACAGTTCCCGCTCACGTCAACATCAACTCACTGGAAGTCATGCCAACGTGCCAAGCCTGGGGGCCATTACTGGTCAATCGCGACATGGCAGGTGAGTAAACAAACGCCAAGCTCACTAGGTTTTGATGAGTACCAAAAGTATTAAGGTATCTCTAAGAATATAGCCGGGCTGGAACGCTCAGCTAGGAAGGAACATAGATTAATTCAAATGAAGTGTCGCACGCCCTTCGAGCGTGCGACCAGATCACTTATGGCCGTTTTGGCGTAGTGTACTTAACCTCTTTCTGGAAATCTTCCCAGATAGTGTCATAGCCAACAAACTGTCCTGGCTTAATTTCTTTCTGACGGGTTTTTAGAAAACGTGTTGTACCTTCAGGCACTTTGGGTCTAGTTGCTGGAGCACCGCTCATAATTAACCTTTCATTTAAAAAATCGTGACTGCCGCTACAAAATGGTTGCAGCTAAAAACTAGCCAGATATAACCCGCCACCATACATCCTTTAAATCTAGAAATATAATAGATTTACTGAATGCTTGGATAGGAGATCACAATGATACTGATTAGCGAATTGCCGGACGAGGCCGCCTAAACACGCACAGCGAACCAATCCATAGCATCCAGAAGAGACCCAAAGCGCCGCCTCCGTCGTTCCCATCCGTTACATTGTCACTGTCGCTGACTGGCGGTTGATTAGATTCTGTCGGCAGATTTGAATTGCCTGAAGGTTGCTCCGAGCCGGCAAAATCCAGACTACTGGCATCTTCGTTGGATTGTGCAGTGAGACACTTTCGCAAACCAATATTTGCAACTGCAAAAGTATTAAAAAAGGTGTCCTGATCATTTAAATTGGCAATCGCCAGCTCTATTTTCCCATTGGCTTGTGGAGTGACTTCTATTTGCAGTAAATGCCAGATATCCGAACCCAAATCGTCAACTAAATCGAGAAGCTCACCCTCCAGCTCCCCATCTTTCATCAATTGAATTTGTGGGTCGGGCAGTGAGATCCCGGACTGCGCCTCCAAACCTGCCCATGCAGCATTACTCACATAGGCCGAAAAGACATAACTGGCAGCAGGATCAAGGCCTTTGAGCTTTTGATACCAGATGCGGTTTTGCCCACCAATTGGGCCGCCGCTTAAAAGCAAGCCATCTTTTTCCTCGTTGGGGAAAATGCTATTGGATGAATCTCCAGCGAATGGATGCTGAAAAGTGTGCGCGCCAAACAGAGCGATCACCTCCCTGCTGCCTCGGTCTTCCGTAACACCTCGAAGAGAGAATTTTCCGTTTGATGGAAATAGAAAATCTCCTGCATATCCAGCATCACTGCGAAAGCTGTTGGCAATATTGGAGCCCGCCACTGCTTCGGAAGTACTTGCATTTAGCATTTGGAAATCACCATTTATTATCTGATTTGCACTAGCTACACCGCCTGACGAACAGCTCAGAGACACCCCCGCTAAAACTTTAGGTAGAAATACAACAGTTGGACGATTGTTGTCTTGGGGGTTGGTATCAGGAACAGGAGCTGTTGTGACATCGTCATCATCGTCTATAAGACCAAAATCTACAGACGCAGTACCCGCATGGGAAATATCGAAACTGGGATTCCCCCGATCCGCATCTTCATAGTCAACGCGCGCAAAAGTATCAAATGGCCCCGGTTCATTGCCAAAATCTACGGTGATTTCATAACGAGCAATGACATATCCACCCACTGGCAAGCTCTGATAATTGGAAAAAATGGTTGCATGCGCCGCGCTACCATCAAAATTCGGGTCAAGCGGTAAGTCGGTAATGGAATTTGTTTCTGGCTGGCCATCGCCATCCAAATCTACACTTGCCTCGATTAAACTCACATTGCTAATGGTAATATTTTCAGCAGGAATATTGCCAAATTGATCTTTAATCGTATCAGTCAGCTGTACCTGAACTTGTTCAGCAAAGTTTTGTAAACGAATAAAAACCTGCCAGCGATAGGTATTTTCTTCAAGCTTTTCAAAAGGCGTCTGAATTTCTTTGGCTATTCCCACATTACCTGCGTGAGCAATAGATATTGGGAGTACCATGAAAAAAAGGATCGAGAATGGTGCGAGAAAAAACGTTCTTAGTAAGATAGTTTGAGATGAGGATCTCATGCTTGCTCCAGAGTTATGAGCCTGAAAGCCAGGCCGTTTTTTAAAAAATTAGATTCTGAAGCAGATAAGTCGCGTTATTTTTCCCTAAAATTCCTTCTGGTAGTAAAGCCAAACAATCCTGTTATTCCCTCTCCTTGAGCGATTACTTGGTCCAAATAATCCGAGAGTTAGTTTTATGTATGAAAGTTAAGCATAGTAAACGAGTCTATGAATTGCAAACCTACCTCACGCAATCACCCCTGAGCCTACCGTAGAGTGCGTTTTACGCGCCAATCAAAGCTAGCAATTATTTTAAACCATTAGTAAAGCGCCATTTCCAGATCGACTTCTCGTGCCCAACGCTCTACACCGCCCACGAGGTTGGTGATATTGGTAAAATCCATTTGTTGTTCCAGATAACTTGCAACACTAAGACTACGAATGCCGTGATGACAAATAACGATGGTTTCCTGATCAGGATCAAGTTCATTAACGACAGAACGGATTTGTCCCATCGGGATGAGTGTGGATCCTTCGATATGGCAACGCTCGAATTCCCACGGTTCCCGGACATCGAGCAGCAGAAGATCATCGTCAGTTTGCGCGAGGTAATCACGCAGTTGAGTCACCGTTAAATTTTTCATCGTGAGAGTTTACTGGAGAATTCATGACTTTTACCTTCATTTTCTGTTTGAGTACGTATTATCCACTGAGAATCAAAGTTCAGCGTAGATTCATGCGCTACACTTATAATTATCACAACGGATCCATGAGGAAGTGACTATGAAACAATCAGTTTTAAGCAGATTATTCGCAATATTTGCGCTCATATTATTAACCACTACCAGCCTGTCTTACGCCGGTGAAGTCAGCATTGAAGCGGCCAATTTTCGCAACACAGGCGCTGAACAATGGTCGGTCAATATCACACTAAAGCACGCAGATACGGGCTGGGATCACTATGCAGATAGTTGGCGGATTGTTGACGAAAATGGAAAAGTAATCGGCGAGCGCGTTCTACAGCATCCCCACGTTGATGAGCAACCGTTTACCCGCTCTCTTAGCGTTAAAATTCCTCAACAAATCACCACTGTTTTTATTGAAGCACATGATAAAAAACACGGCTGGAGTTCTCGGCGCTTAAAAATCGATCTCAATGCGGCGAAAAACGGGCGGCTTACCGTAAGGGACGAGTAAACAATTACTTAAACAACCTGACTTGTCTTATTTTCCCAGATTGAATGCTCTCAATCGTTGCGTAGAACCACTCGGCAATAGCTCCTGCATTGCTCTACTACACCACATCCCTGTGGCTATATGCGCCTGCTAAAGCTTCTAAGTTCGCTAAAGCTCAGCTAAGTCTTGAGAGAATCCAATCTGAAACAATCATTCTACGTCAAGTTGCTCAAGTTATTATTCACTCGTCCCTAAGGCCATAAGCGAAGCGCTATAACCCTGCAATTTTCGTATTATTGATCTCTCCTGTGCGCAAGTCTGATATTATTTGCGGTCGAATTTTAACCCGCCTAATGAGGAGACATCATGGCTCACACTCTACCCGATCTGCCTTTTGCGATTGATGCATTACAGCCGCACATTTCAAAAGAAACGCTTGAATACCACCACGGTAAACATCATCAGGCTTATGTTACGAACCTCAATAACCTGATTGCAGGTACTGACTTCGAAGACAAATCTCTCGAAGACATTATTAACGGCTCTGAAGGCGGTATGTTCAATAACGCGGCTCAGGTTTGGAATCATACTTTTTACTGGAACTGCCTTAGCCCCAACGGTGGTGGTGAAGCGACTGGCGATATTGCAGCAGCGATTGATAAAGCATTTGGTTCATTTGCTGAATTTAAAGAGAAATTCTCAACTTCTGCAGTCACCAACTTTGGTTCTGGTTGGACTTGGCTGGTTAAGAATGAAGATGGCAGCGTCGAGCTTCTCAACACCAGCAACGCTGGTACTGCGCTGACTGAAGCAGGTAAAACACCGTTACTGACCTGTGATGTTTGGGAACATGCGTACTATGTTGATTATCGCAACGCTCGTCCAGGCTATGTTGCAGCTTACTGGAATCTAGTGAACTGGGATTTTGTAAATTCCAATTTTGCTGGCTAGTTTAGTTTGATTGACGAAAAAGGCCACCCGTTGAGGTGGCCTTTTTTGTTTACGCATGATCACTTATCCAGAAACGCGCAACACCGCCTTCTTTTTCAGAGAATGCTCCCAATTTTTTGCTGGCGAGTCTCCAAGATGGATGTATTCTCCCACTTCATTCTCATACCAGCCTCGATCAAATCGTAAAGGTTCAACGCTGTAACCACCATGCGCCAGAGGCGTCTTGAGCAATCCACTTTACCCAATCAGGATTGCCTTTGCTTCAAACATTGAATTAGCGGTTAGCAGGCTTTTGTAGTTGCGACAATAGACGCTCGGACATCGAAGAGTCGTCTTTTTCCACTTCTGCAAAATACCAATTCACAGCGGCTTTTAACATCGGACGTTGGCGAGTACCAATATCAACACGATCGTTCGTTTGAATTTTCTCAGCGACATTGAGTAGCGCGGTTCGAGTCGCTGCCGCGCAATCAGAACCGCCAACTGGATAAGCCGTATGCGCATAAACACTGATGACCCGATGCATAGCAATACCTTGCTCACCTTGGGCATCAAACTCGATCACAGGCTTTTTCTTTGCCAACTTAAACCTTACTCGGTGAACTGCGCCAGATACTCAGCATAACCTTCCGCTTGCAGCTCATCCTTTGGCACAAAGCGTAATGAGGCCGAGTTAATGCAGTAGCGCAATCCGGTGGGCTCCGGACCATCTTTAAAGACGTGACCTAAATGTGAATCTGCACCGGCAGAGCGCACTTCGATACGCGGCAGGATCATTCGATAATCGGTCTTCGTCTCGACATGCACCTTACTGATTGGGCGCGAAAAACTCGGCCAGCCAGTTCCAGAATCGAATTTATCTTTGGATGAGAATAACGGCTCACCAGAGACAATATCGACATAAATTCCAGCTTTTTTGTTGTCATGATAAGCATTGGAGAAAGCCGGCTCTGTGCCTTCTTTCTGCGTCACCTTGTATTGCAATGGCGTCAGCTTTTTAACCAGAACTTTATCATCTGGTTTGGAATATTTTCCGGTAACTTTTGCCTCTTTTCCCCAGACTTTTTTAATATATTGATCGCGCCCGGAACGATAGCGATAGTATTTGTAACGTACGGGGTTCTTCTTGTAGTAATCCTGATGGTAGTCTTCAGCATCATAGAAAACATCCAGCGGAGTGACTTCCACAACAATGGGTTTATCATAACGACCGGAAGCGGTGAGTGTTTTTATAGCTTTCTCCGCCAGCATTTTCTCTTCATCGTTGTTGAAGAAAATGCCAGGCCGGTAATGCAATCCCCGATCAGCAAAGGATCCGGTGCCATCGGTTGGATCAAATTGACGCCAAAAACCGTCCAACAACTGCGAATAAGAAATCACCTTGGGGTCGTAATACACCTGAACCGCTTCGGTATGTCCGGTAGAACCTCTGGAGACCTGTTTGTATTCCGGGTTTTTCACATGTCCGCCGGTATAACCGGAAACCGCTTCACGCACGCCCGGCAGTTTTTCAAATCCGGCTTCAATGCACCAGAAACAGCCGCCAGCAAAAGTAGCTATCGCCTCACCTTTTGCCATTTCGCTATCCGCAGGCATTTGTTTTGCATTAATGCTGGTAAGCGCCATAACGGCTAATCCGCTGACAATCGCAGCAGAGATCAAGCCAGTTTTCCAAAATTTGTTCATTGCATTCCCCGAGTGATGAAAATCATATGTAATCTAGTCCTCCAACAATATTATGTTGTGAGTACTAGCTTCAGAGCAAGATTGTAAAAGAACAAATGGGTCGAATCCTCACAAATCTATAACATTTAAGGGCGTCTCTAAGTGAGCAAGAAGATGTTTTCCGCGAGTGCTGACAATCCTTTCTTCCTGAAACCTGGCAGAAGGTGAAGAATCTCTTCTGTGTGGAGATGTGTAATGTGCCGTTGCTGGGAGTAGAGGCTTTCAACCTCAGCGGGTGTCACAGAAAATGG
>CAZNYF010000016.1:24457-25932 GCA_964577195.1 uncultured Thiotrichales bacterium
CCTGGCTCAATTGCATTTGCTTCATTACCCACCAATCCATATACATTGGGCGTTCCTGGCTTTGAAGAAAAATCGTCCATTTCATCATTCAGCAGGATGCCTGTACCCGGGGGCACAAACCCTGAACCGAATGGATAATTAATAGATAAGGTAGCCGCGACCCGATTACCTTCTTTATCGAGAATAGAAAAATGGGTGGTATCACGCCCTTCTGGCTGTTTGATTGCAACGGCTTTCATCGACTGACTTTCGGTAGCTTTGTCAGGATTGAAAAAGCGACGTAGCTCACGCGCATAGTCTTTGGATAGCAGCGCTTGAACAGGCACATCGACAAAATCTATATCACCAAGATGCTCGGCGCGATCCCGATAACCCCGGCGCATCGATTCAGTGACCAGATGAATCAGCCCCGCTTCGCTCTGCGCATTCAGATCAAACCCTTCGAGTTGATTGAGAATTTGTAGTAACACGATGCCGCCCGATGAAGGCAACGCTGCTGTCGTAATCTCGACATTGCGGTACTTTCCCTTAACCGGCTGGCGCTCAATAATCTGATAATCTGCCAGATCTTTTTCTGACCATATTCCGCCTGCTGCGCGCACACCAGCCACAAGTGCTTTTGCAACTGATCCGGCGTAAAAACCAGCATGACCTTTTGCTGCAATTAGCTGTAAGGTTTTCGCTAAATCAGGCTGCTGAATGTTACTGCCAAGCTCTGGCACTTGATCCTCGTCGAGAAAAATTTCTGCGCCCTCACCACCCTGAAGCAGAGCAGCCGCTCGGAAACCCAGCATATTTCGATAAATCCGATTAACCGGGAAACCTTTTTCCGCAAACTCGATTGCTGGTTGTAAGGTTTGTTGCAGAGACAAGCGACCATAATGTTTTGCAATATGCGCCAACGCAGCCGGTTCACCAGGAATCCCCGCCGCCAGCGCACCGTTAATTGAAAGACCTTCGACAATCTCACCATCCTCATCCAGATACATATCGCGGTGAGCCGCCAAAGGCGCTTTTTCGCGACCATCGATCATCACCTCAAATTGATCTTTGGCACGATGTAATAACCAGAACCCGCCGCCACCCAAACCTGAGGAATAAGGCTCGACCACGGCCAACACCGCGCTCACTGTCACCGCAGCGTCAAAAGCGTTGCCACCATCATTGAGGATTTTCATGCCTGCAGCGGTCGCTAGTGGGTGCGCGCTGGCAATAGCAGGCTCAATTGCGTGGACGGGACTAGCGCCCAACATAAGAAAAATTAAAAGATAGAACCGGTTTAACCGGGAAAAAACAAAGAGGCTTTTCAACCTAGGAAAATCAGTTGGGCGCGAAAAAAATGTGTGAGGCCACAGCTCCTTTGCATCCTGCAACCACTGTATTAGTACATCCTTGTACGTCATTGGCGTGAATGGTGAATCAACTGATTTTTCTAGGTTCAAAGTCACGCGGTCAGTTTTTCGTATTTAGCTTGT
>CAZNYF010000017.1:0-24736 GCA_964577195.1 uncultured Thiotrichales bacterium
GCTGGAAACAATTCAGGCTGACAATCAGTCACACTTTTCTGGCAAAATAAGCGAGGTTTTTCTTTAATCTGGCTTTTGACAAATAAACACTATGCAAATTCTTGTCGTTGGTGGCGGTGGTCGTGAACATGCGCTCGCCTGGAAACTCGCTCAATCTCAATCAGTAACCAAAGTCTTCGTTGCGCCAGGCAATGCTGGCACTGCGAGGGAACCCCTGCTCGAAAATGTCCCAATTGCTGCTGATGCTATTGATCAGTTGTTGGGATTTGTTCAGAGCAACGCTGTTGATCTCACCGTGGTGGGGCCGGAAGCGCCGCTGGTTGCGGGTATTGTTGATAAATTCACTGCTGCCGGGCAAAAGGCTTTTGGGCCAACGGCGGGAGCGGCTCAGTTGGAAGGCTCCAAGGCATTTTCAAAAGATTTCTTTGCGCGTCACAATATCCCCACTGCGGCGTATGCAAATTTCACCGAGGTAGAGCCTGCAATTGATTACATCCATGATCGAGGCGCGCCAATCGTCATCAAGGCGGATGGTCTGGCTGCGGGTAAGGGCGTAATCCTCGCGCAAACAAATGATGATGCTATCGCCGCGGTCAAAGACATGCTGGCGGGCAATGCCTTCGGTGATGCGGGGCATCGAGTAGTGATTGAGGAGTTTCTTTATGGTGAGGAAGCCAGTTTCATCGCCATGATTGATGGTGAGCACATTTTGCCAATGGCAAGTTCTCAGGATCACAAGGCGCGCGATGATGGCGACAAAGGCCCCAACACCGGTGGCATGGGCGCATATTCACCCGCGCCCGTGGTGACGGATAAGATTAGCCAGATGATCATGCAGCAGGTGATGGAGCCAACCGTTAAAGGTATGGCAGCAGAAGGTAACTCGTTTACCGGGTTTCTTTATGCTGGTGTAATGATCTCGCCGCAAGGTGAGGTTAAAGTGCTTGAATATAACGTGCGCTTTGGTGATCCGGAAACCCAGCCAATTATGATGCGACTGAAATCAGACCTGGTTGAGTTGATCGAAGCTGCGCTAGAGAAAAAGCTGGATAGAATGGAAATTGAATGGGACCCACGCGCCTCGCTCGGCGTTGTACTGGCGGCCGGAGGTTATCCGGATAGCTACGAAAATGGAGATGTGATTTCCGGTCTCGAAAGCGATGCCGGTGATGGAGACTGCAAAATATTTCATGCTGGCACGGCGGAAAACAATGACGAAGTGGTCACCAGCGGTGGCAGAGTCTTATGCGCTGTTGGGCTTGGTATTGATGTTGTTACTGCACAGAAAAAAGCCTATGAACTGGTAAATAAAATAACATGGAAAAATATGTTTACGCGCACGGACATCGGTTATCGGGCAATAGAGCGTGAAATATCCTAGAGCTTTTCTGCGGATAATCTTACTGCTTGGAATTCTTTTTGTCGGCGTGCTGATCGTCGTTATTCTAGCGTTCAAAGTAAAACGTGGGATTCCAGACCAGGGCTTTCAAAAGGTTAGCCGCAGATGGTTTGCCGCCATTGCCTGGATTTTAGGGATTAAAGTCAAAACCTTGGGTACAGCTACAAATAACGCCGCGCTGTGGGTTTCAAATCACATTTCCTGGAGCGATATTCTGGTCATCGGCGCTCACAGCCAGGTTGGTTTCTTATCCAAAAAAGAAGTTAAAAGCTGGCCGGTGATAGGTTGGGTCGTTGCTCACGGTGGGACGCTGTTTATCGACCGTGGCACTAAAAACGCCTCAGATAATTCTGCAAAAGAAATTATCCGACATGTACAAAATGGACACAGTATTCTGGTTTTTCCAGAAGGAACGACCGGTCCTGGAGAAGATGTGCGACGTTTCCATGCGCGTATTTTTGCACCTGTGCTGGATAATCAGTTATTGGTACAACCTGTTGCACTTAAATATGTCGATCCGCAAGGTAAACCCAGTAGAGAAATTAAGTTTGTAGGCGACATAGGAATACTGGAAAGTGCTCGAAATGTTCTGTTGGCAAAAAACATCCATGTCGAGCTACATTTCTTACCAGCAGTGAACGGTGCTGATTTTTCGGCAAGGAAAGTATTGGCTCAAGACTTGGAAACAAGCATCGGTGAGGTGGTTCGTTCTTGAGCGATTCATTTCAAACCGAATTAATCGACCAGTATTGCGAGCGTACTGCGGATGGATTAACAGCGGAACCGATCAACGTAATTTCCAGTTTCGCATTTGTTGTGGCTGCGCTGATCTTGACGCGTAAGCTTTTGCAGCTAAAACACAGTCACCGGTATTGGGATTCGTGGTTGCTAACGATCACACTTGCCGCTATTGGAACAGGCAGCGTCACCTGGCATTCGGTCGCCAGGAGTTGGGCGCAGCTTACCGACCTTTTGCCCATCAGCTTATTTATCAGTATTTTCCTTTTGAGTTTTTTAGTTCGTATCGCGAAACTCAAACTGGGTTGGGTAATCGGGCTGTTTATTGTTTTTCATCTATTTAATTTTGCGGTAACCAAAACGATTCCCGCAGAATTTATTAATGGTTCGATGTTCTACGCTCCAGCATGGGCGGCTTTGATGGTGGTGGTGATTTACCTTCAATTTAAAAGGCATCCATTACGCCGTTCGTATGCGTTGGCGGTTTTATTGTTAACCATCTCGATACTGTTTCGTTCAATTGATCAGACGCTTTGTACAGCAATGCCCCTGGGAACGCATTTTCTCTGGCACCTGATTAATGCGTTGGTACTGTATCTGTTGGTTGCTGGTTTGGTCGCTCACACTGGTAAAGCAGACAATATCATCAAACTCTGATATTATCCCCCGCCATTTGATGAGCCGGTAGCTGAAAGTGATTGAAAAACTACGCAATATTGCCATTATTGCCCATGTAGACCATGGCAAAACCACCCTGGTAGATGAGCTGTTAAAACAGTCAGGAACATTGGGCGAACGAGCCAATACTTCCGAACGCATGATGGATTCCAGCGATCTTGAAAAAGAACGTGGCATTACCATTCTTGCAAAAAATACCGCAATCAAGTGGAACGACTACCGAATTAATATCGTTGATACCCCGGGGCACGCCGATTTCGGTGGCGAAGTTGAGCGCGTTCTTTCAATGGTCGATTCAGTACTATTGCTAGTTGATGCAGTCGAAGGCCCGATGCCACAAACACGTTTTGTTACGCAGAAAGCTTTTGATATGGGATTCAAGCCTATCGTCGTCATTAATAAGATCGACCGCGATGGCGCTCGCCCCGAATGGGCTTTGGATCAAACCTTTGAGCTATTTGACCGTCTCGGCGCAACCGATGAGCAACTGGATTTTCCGGTGGTTTATGCGTCTGCGATTAATGGCTACTCATCATTGGAAGTTGATGTTCGCGAAGGCACCATGGAGCCACTGTTTCAGGCAGTTATTGATCATGTTTCGCATCCTGATGTTGATATGGATGGCCCATTTCAAATGCAGGTCAGCTCGCTAGATTATAATAGCTACGTTGGCTTAATCGGTATCGGTCGGATCAAGCGCGGCACGGTTAAATCCAACTCTCAAATTAAAGTCATTGATACTGAAGGTAAACAGCGCAAGGGAAGAATGCTACAGATTTTTGGCTTTCACGGCCTAGAGAGAGTGGAATTTCAGCAAGCCAGTGCAGGCGATATTATTGCTTTTACAGGTATGGATGAGTTGTTTATTTCAGATACACTTTGTGATCCCGAGCACGTCGAAGCATTGCCCGCACTGACAGTAGATGAGCCGACGGTGAGCATGACGTTCCAAGTTAATACTTCACCATTTGCTGGTAAAGACGGCAAATATGTCACCTCTCGAAATATTCAGGAGCGCCTCGAAGAAGAACTCAAACACAACGTTGCACTGCGTGTTGAGCCAACCAGTGACCCGGATAAATTTAAAGTTTCTGGTCGAGGTGAATTGCACCTTGGAATCTTAATTGAAACCATGCGTCGTGAAGGTTTTGAGTTAGCCGTCTCGCGCCCCGAAGTGGTGGTGAAAGAAGTCGATGGCGAGCTGCAAGAACCGTTTGAGCAAATGACCGTCGATATCGAAGAGCAACACCAGGGCGCTATCATGGAAAAGCTCGGTGAACGCCGCGGTGACCTGAAAAATATGGTGCCAGACGGCAATGGCCGGGTACGTTTGGATTATGTAATTCCTGCGCGTGGATTAATTGGCTTCCAGACAGATTTTATGACCACAACTTCGGGTTCCGGTTTAATTTTTCATGTCTTTGATCACTATGGTCCAGCCCGTCCAGAGAGAATCGGGCAGCGTACCAATGGTGTGCTAATTTCTAACGGCATGGGTAAAGCATTGGCGTATGCGCTGTTTAATCTTCAGGAGCGTGGTAAATTATTTGCCAGTCATGCTGATGAAATATACGAAGGTCAGATTATCGGCATTCATCAACGTGAAAATGATTTAACGGTAAATCCATTAAAAGCCAAACAGCTCACCAATATTCGTGCTGCCGGTACTGATGAAAACCTCATCCTCACCAAAGCGCTTGATTTTACATTGGAGCAAGCATTGGAATTTATTGACGATGATGAGTTGGTAGAAGTTACGCCAAATCACATTCGCTTGCGTAAAAAGCACCTTAAAGAACATGAGCGCAAGAAAGCATCACGTAGTAAAGTTGCTGCGTAACGTAACAGCACTGCTTTATTTTTATTAAAAGGTGACGAAATTCGTCACCTTTTTTTTACCTGTTTTTGTGGGAACACAGATTTAAAATTAATTGAGAAAAAGATATGGAACGTACAATAAAGCCCGAAGCGTTTATTACTGCTACTGATGAGTCAATGATGGTTTTAGATATCCGTAGAGACAGTGATTATGAAACCTCTGGAGAGGTTGTACCAGGGTCAACCTGGAAGGATCCCACAAAGATAGATGACTGGATTGACTCTGTTCCAAAAGATGCGTCGGTCGTTATTTATTGTGTTCGGGGCGGCGGTGTTAGCAACAGCGTGCTGGATCGTTTACAAGCTGATGGCATCAATGCCCGGTTTATCGAAGGTGGAATTGAAGCTCTTAAAGAGGCTGGCGGTACGGTAGAGCAGAAGTAAATAGTGCCTGTTAGCGTATAAGCATCCGAGCTTAATGCTCTGGCCAGTTTTATCCTGTCTATTCTTACTTGCAACGAATTCATCGCTATACTCGTAGTATTAGATAGGTTCGCAACAGTAGGAATAATAGATGATTCGTTCTATTTTTACTTTTTCTATTTTCTTTTTTTTCAGTACAACTGTTCAAGCTCAAGAATTCAATAATTCTCTAGGAATGAGTTTCACCAAAATTCCTGCCGGGGAATTTATAATGGGTACCGAGGATCTTGATGAAGTCCTGATTGAAACACCCAATTCGAAAATTTCTCAAATTAAGGACGAAAGCCCAGCGCATACGGTGACTATCAGCAAGCCGTTTTATTTAGGTACCACGGAAGTCACCCAGCAGCAATGGCTAACGTTAATGGAGAATAAGCCAGGGCCAAACGAGCTATGGCAGCAGAAAAATTGGCGAACGCTACCTGTTGTCTCTGTCTCATGGTTTATGGCAGAGCGCTTTGTAGAAGAATTAAACCGCAGCGATTCCAAATACCAGTACCGACTCCCGACAGAAGCAGAATGGGAATATGCAGCGCGCGCTGGCTCGACCGGTTTACGCCCCTGGCCGGTTGATCAGCTGGAAGGTTACGCCAGGTTTATCAATAATTCCGATGATCAATCGCAGCCGGTTAAGAGTAGAAAACCAAACACTTTTGGTGTGTACGATATGATCGGCAATGCATGGGAATGGACAGCTGACTGGTATGCAGCCGATACCTATACCTCTGCAGCGAGAATAGATCCACAAGGCCCAAAAAAAGGCGCTAAGAAAATTCGTCGCGGCGGTTCTTATCACTGTCCACTGCATATGACGCGAGTTGCCTATCGTGCCGCAGATGATCCCGGTAAACAATATTCAGTGCTGGGTTTTCGACTCGTTGCTGAGGCGCGCTAGGTTTATACTATAAGGCTGAATCAAGCTTGCGGATAGGACAATAAATGAACCTGATTTTCAGAATGATCGGATTATTAATAGCCTCTTTTTTTAAACCGTCATTGCCAGTGGAAAACCCAAAAAACTCGCTCAGATTAAGAGTGCTGCCAAACGATATCGACATTAACCTGCACATGAATAATGGCCGCTATTTAACCATTTGTGATTTAACCAGAGTTGATATGTTTATTCGCACAGGGCTGGCGAAATCCATGTTGCTCAATAAATGGATTCCTGTCATTTCAGAACACACTATGACCTATAAAAAACCCTTAAAAGTTTTTCAAAAGTATGAGGTTAAAATGGAAATAACCGGTTGGGATGAAAGAGTCTTTAACATGCGTCACTGGTTTATGATTGGAGACAGGCTGGTGGCCGAGGGTACTTCTAAAGGTGTGATAGTCGGCAAAAGTGGAGTGATTCCACCCGCAACCGTCATAAAGAAAGTTGTTGATCGACTAAGTAATCGTAAAAAGTCTTAGCAGTATAGGATTTGAAACAATGAAAAAAAATAAATTAATCATCAAAGCTGCAGAAATAGAAGCGATGCCGGTTGAGAAAAAAATACACTTTCTCAATCCCGATGCTGTAAGGGATAATAAATCTCTCGGAGATTTTGTTGGGTTAAAAAATATCGGCGTCCACATGGTTTCAGTGGAGCCGGGAAAGGAATCTACGGAATACCATATTCATCATTACGAAGAAGAATGTATCTACGCGCTTTCTGGCGAAGGCACGTTAATAATAGAGGGTGAGTCTTTTCCGTTTAAGAAAGGTGATTTTGTCGGTTTCCCCGCAAACACTGCTGCGCATGAGCTCAATAATACCGGAACTGAAACGCTGGTTTTTCTAGTGATGGGACAAAGGCTGGAGCATGATGTTGCAGACTACCCCAACAAAAAGAAACGACTTTATCGAAATAGTGGCGGTCTTGAGCTGGTTGAGCATGAAAATATTGTTAATCCAAAAAGCTAAAAAACATAGCTGCCCTATCCAGTTAAAAGGGTGCTCGCCAACGTAACCCAGAATAACGACCAAAGCCGCGGTCACTGGTTATCCATTCACAGCCGGATTCAATTGCTAGAGCTGCATGGTAAGCATCAGGAATCCGATTGCCTTTCGCATTGGCTGTCTGACAGAGTTTCTGAAATATATCCCAATGCTTGGTATCAGGCGCGACAATTTTGCAATTTTGCTGTTCGCGAATATTGGAGACGAAAGACAGAGCATCTTCGAGCTTACTTGGTGGGTTGAAAACCTTAGGATGAGTCACTATACGAAGAAACCCGCTTAATACCAGTTCCGAAATAGCAAATTTCTCATCTGAGTTAAGGAGCGCTTCAAACCACCCATAATAGGCTGAATGATTTGGAGCGTCTTCCCGGTGCGCGTAAACCAGGATATTGACATCGCACAAGAGCATCAGCTGCTATCCATAATATCAAGTAATGCCGCGTTATCATCAAGATCAACCCCAGCTTGAAAGCCATGACCACCGATAGTTGTCAGATTAACCGGTGGAGAGGGAGTGTTTTCGGGGCGAGACAGCAATTTCTCGCGCAAAGCTTCTTCCATTAGTGCAGCGAATGTCGTGCCTTTGCTTAGCGCATATTTGCGTGCTTTTTCATGTAATAGATCATCGAGTTGAATGGTGGTTCTCATTTCAACATCTCTAGTGCGCATCAATGTGTTTACTATAGTCGTATTGACTGGACCTAGCAAGGTTTGCGTAACAACGTTCTCACAATTAGAGCGCTATGATAAAATGTGCTACTAATACTGGCATCGTCAAGTAACAGGCAATCCTATGATCAAGCAAATTAAACCGTTAACTATTTTGGTATTTTCACTTTTAGTTGTTGGTTGCGGCGGCGGAACCACACCAGGAACCGACACAGATACAGGCAGCGGTAATCCTGGAGCAGATCCAGGAACAACGCCCAACCCTGGCGGGGGCGGAGGTTCGAATGCTTTGAAGCAAATTATTGACTGCCCAGAGGTAGCGGGTGATTCGACGCTCAATGGTAGCTTTGTAACGCTCAATACCGCGCTAGATGTAACAACGCCTCGATATGGCTTTATCGCATCGGTGCGTAAAGACCTCAATAATAACGATATTTCCATAGACTATATGGTGCATGAGCCCATTCAGTTTCCGCGTGGTTTGGTAGTGCTTATTGCTGGCGGGAAGCTCAATGCCGCTATAGAAGGCGTGAATGGTGGAAGTACCACTAGCGCGGGTGCCAATTTTCTTGTTCGTAGCGCACAGTTTTTTGCCGATGCCGGTTTTCGTACCGTGACAGTGGATCGACCTTCAGATTTTGCCCGCGATGTGAATTCAGGTGATCCAAGTAGCGATTATGATAGCTATCGAACCTCTTCCAGACATGCGACAGATCTTTCCTCAGTCATCAATGCTGTTTCGCAAGACATTCCCAGCGCCCCCGTATTTATCGCAGGTACCAGCAGAGGCGCAATTTCTGCTGTCGTACAACAAGGCCTCGGTGCAGCATTATTGCTGTCATCCCCGGTAACCTCTGGCAGTGGATCACCCATTGCTGAAAACACAGCTAACTTTCGTGTCAGGCCTTCTGCAATTAATAAACCCACTCAGGTTTTATGGCATGGCAGTGATCAATGCGGTGTGACAGCCCCTTTCGACTCATCACAACTCGTTACCGAGCTGGATCAAGCTGGCGTAGCCACCAAAGGCATTGAAGTCTTCGGCGGGTTTAACGATCCCTCCCAAAGCAACAATTGTCAGGCTAACACCAATCACGGATTTCTTGGTGTCGAAACCTGCGCTGTCAGACAGATGACAGACTGGGCAGCTGATACCTTACTCACACTCCCCGTAACACGCCCTGCTATAGCGAGTGGTGATCCAGCGACACTACAAACGCCTGCTGGCATCCAATTTAGATTTACCGTTTCTGCCAATGGGACGGCACCGTTCACATTTTCATTGCCACATAGTATTACTGATTTAATGGGTGTCATTGAACTCGATGGCTCTAATCAATTTCTCTACACGCCCCCAGTTGGATTGGATAACACTACCGATAGCTTTGTTTATGTCGCAACCGACGCAAATGGTGGAACTAGCAGTAATGTGATTCGAATTAGAATTAACTGATTTTTAGCCTGTAAATCCCCCGTATATGCTCTAACCCTGGATCACCCACGTTAGAACTATGTATCGGATTATAGCCATAAACGCTCGAAAGCTTTTCCGTCGGAGAATCGATAAATTGAGAAGTCTCGTTCATCTACCGTCAACAATTGCCTGACTTTACTATGTCCTGCCAGCACTACCAGAGCGGCATCTGTAAAATCAGGATCAATGTTTTTGTATTGCTTGATCACCATCCGAATGCTGGCTATATTCCGAGAAGTTAATTCGTGCATAGCTATTGCGCCTCGCTCTAACCATTGCAGTAAAGCCTGCTTACCTGAATTATTCAGAAAATAGCAGACCTCAACAATTACTGCCCATGAACTGTGCATTTCCAGACTTTGATTGGCTTCTAAAAACGCTTTCGCGCTTTGGTGATGAGAGTCATTTTTCGCAAATAATGCGATCAGAAATCCACTATCAACCCAAGTGGCTGTGTTTACCACGCAGTTTTTCCCATATTTTTCGTTTTAATGGATCCGATGGTGGCTCCGCCAGACGCCCGGCTTCAAATAAATCTTGCCCCATATCGTAAGGGGATTGATCTTTCTGAATCAGTTTTTGGCACAGCTCATTAACAGCTTGTCTTGCGAGATCGCTCTTGCTACGACCTAAACGCCTAGCTGTTTTATCGAGCAAGTTTTCTTCACTGGAAGAAAGTCTAACGGACAATGTCACTATGAATCTCTCTTGTCATACAGTATGACAAAGCTTAACATTATGGGCCATATTCCTCAAATCTGATATCGCAAGAAACGTTTGTGCACTATCATCTCGGCCGTAAAACTCACTTTTTTGGTAGTTTAATTCAGCATTGTGCCCAGGGTAACCCTTCGTGTCGCCAGCCAGCGAGTGTGCTGCGATGATGATTGCTATCCAGCTCTCCCTCAAATCCGGTATCTATGTTGTAGATATTTTTAAGGCCAGACGCTATCAGTTTCTCACCTGCTTCAAGCGAGCGTTTGCCGCTTCTACAAATGAGAATGATGGGTGGGCAGTTTCCTTCGATGCAGCTGATGCCGCCGAGTAATAGGTTTCTCACTTGTTTCTCAAAATCAGGGTTAGTTTTCCAGTCGGGTTCATCTACCCAGGGAATATGAACAGCGCCTTTGGGGTGGCCAATCATTAAAAACTCCATGCCTGAACGTACGTCGATGAATAAGGCGGAGGGGGTATTCTCTATTATTTCCCAAGCTTGGGAAGGCGAGATTGATTTAACTTCTTCAGGGTTATTCATTGGCTTTTTAAAATAGTATTTGGTGATGAATAAAGTATAGACAAAAAATATCCTGCGGGAAAAAGTAATGAACTCTTCAACCTGGAAAAATCAGTTGAGCGCCGAAAAGACTAGTAAGCCATTGGCGTGCATGGTCTTCGATGATTCAACGTATTCTTCTAGGTTTAGTCAAATAGGCCGAGAAAAAACCATTTCTACCCGATGCAATTCTTTTGGATATGGATGGCGTGCAGTATCACGGTGATCATCCGCTCGCCGGGGCTGCTGAGTTTATCGAAGGCATTGGCTCAATTCCGCGCGTATATTACCAATAATCCAATTTTATCGCCTCCTGAGATGGTATGTTGACTGCCATGAGAATGATTAAAGTAACCGTGTTATCACTTTGTTTGAGTGTTTGCTTGCAATTCTCTGCTGCCGCTACCGAAAACCTCACAGCAGATCAAATTGCGCTAGAGGCTTATCGCCATATTCACTGGTTAAGGATTGATAAAATCGCAACTGAAAAAGTTGGAGGTAAGGTAGCGACTTTAATTAATCGGGGTCGTGGTGGGCGAGTGACGATAAATACCTTTAATAATTACGTCAACAGTGATTTTGATGATCCTTCGATAGAAACAAAAACACTGGCTATTTTCCAGTCTGGAAAACAGCGAGGGTTGGGGCTATTAATGACCAGTTATACCGCACTGGAAAAAGCACCGGCGGTGATGATCTGGTTACCAGAATTAAGGAAAGTACGTCGTTTTGCAGCGCCCGCACATGATGATGCCTGGGCTGGATCGGTGATGACATTTGGTGAGGTGTTTTTACGTCGCCCGGAACATGAGGTGCATGAATTATTAGGGCGAGAAACCATAGATTATTGCCTTGATGTGATGTCAGCTAATGAGCATAAAAAACTTAGCAGATTAACGCTACCCGTTGCAGATTGTAGCTTTAAGGGTAGAGATGTTTATCGACTGAAAAGCACAACGAAATTTAAGCGCTGGTGGTATGACTATCACCTCACCGATATAGATGTGGAAAACTATTTGCCCTACAGAACGGTGTATTTTAAAAATGACAAACAAATAAAGACGATTTGGATCGCATGGAAAAATGGCAAGCGTGATGATCCTCTGGTGCATTATCCCTATTACATTTTTGGTCACGTAGATGCTACCGGATTTGAGAGTATATTTTATGTGCCAGAGGAAACGGTTGAGTGGGATATGGATTTGCCTGATCGGTTTTGGTCCGAGCGGACGTTGCGTAAAATCAAACGTTAAACCTAAAAAAATAGCTTGCGTGGACTTTCGTGATCCAACTGATTTTTCTAGGTTAAAGCGCGCCTCTAAAAAGATTGCATAAATTCCTGTGTGCCAGCAGCATCTAAAACTAAATTTCTACCCGCTGAAATTAATCTGTCGATAGCATCTTTAGAGAGCGAAAAAGAGGTAGGCTGATGCCGCAAGAAACTACGTTCGTCTGGATCTTTCACATACATTAAGCCTGCGTTGACAAAATAAAATTGTGGCTCTGCATCGCAGTGTTGATCTCCGCAGCGAATTTTTCGCGTGGCTTCGCGCCATTTTTCTACTGCGGATTTAAATACTTTTAACGTGTCTGCGTTGTAGCGGTTAACCTGCACAGTGGTTGCGATATCGACTGAATCAATGGTAGAGGGTGGGTTTTTGGAAAGATTAAGCTGGCGGTTTGGCTCGGCTGAAGCATTGACTACAATGACCAGCACTTTTTTAACTAACTTGTTGAGTAATATTGAGGTGCGGGAATCCGGGTTTCCCTGATGAAATCGAACGCGATCCATGACTGATCGCAATCCTAAATTATCGGCCAGACCGCCATCAAGTAAATGTATATAGGGGCGCTCAAGAATGTTTTGATACGCGTGAATTTTACGGGCTATGGATTCTCGCTCATCTCCACTGGAGGGTTCTTCGAGCACTGTTGTTACCCAATCAGGTGCTTGATAGTCACAAGCGCCTGCGTAATTAAACAGGGTGACAGTGGATAATATGCCCGGAACTGCGGAGGACGCGGCGACGGCGCGCGAAATAGGGAAGCTGTTTAATTCCGAGCAGAGTAAATCAAAATGTAATTGATCAAAGGTAAAGCTGTCGCCTAGCGTGATGTCGGTGGCGTTGATGACAATATCCGGCCCACCATTTTTTCTTAGATCGCCAAACGTAGCATGACCAAATAAAATTTTGTCGTAGTGTTGGATGGATAATTCACTGCGGTTGAAATTAGGCGACCACAAACGCGCCCAGTTCAGTGGATTAAAAAACTGTTTGACTAGATCAGTGTCTATGTCGCGATATAAAAAACGCGGTTTGAAATCTTTAAAAATCCCTTCTCCGTGCAGACCAAAATAGGCAGCGGTAAAACTGCCGCCAGAAACGGCAGAGATCATGTCTATTTCATCGAGCAAGTAGCGTTGCTTCCCCTGCCAGTTAACAGAAAGTTCTGATAATGCCTCCAGCGCGCCATAAGCCAGTGCGGAAGCACGTGCGCCGCCGCCAGAAAAAGTCATTACAATTAATAAGTCATCTGCCCGCTCGGATCCGTAAGTTGCTAATGCAGGGTTAGGTGCATCTATTGAGTTGTTGATGGTGAAGTGCGCACAGCCAGAAAGGAATAGACTAATGAGTAGTAGAAAGAGGCGTGGCAGGCTGAGGTTAAACATGGTGTTAAAAGGCGAAAAATCCTAGTTTAGCGAATATTTAAGCGTTAAGCTGAGATTAATGTCATCGAGTTTATGGTCTCTACTATGTACAAAGTTTATGGCGATAAGTTTTCAGGTAACTGCTACAAAATTAGCCTGTTAATGTCGTTGTTACAGATTGAGTATGAGTGGGTATCCATCGACATTTTAAAAAATGAAACCCGCGATAAAGATTTTCTAGCGCGTAATCCGATAGGCCAGGTGCCCGTTTTGGAATTACCGGATGGCAGTTGTTTATACGAGTCGAATGCGATATTAAATTATCTGGCTGAGGGAACTGAATTCCTGCCAGATGATCCATTAAACAGAGCGCAGGTTTTGCAGTGGCAGTTTTTCGAGCAGTATAGCCATGAGCCTTATATTGCGGTGGCGAGATTTATCCAGCGCTATCTCGGTATGCCTGAAGACAGACGCGCGGAGTACGAGAGCAAGCAAGCAGGTGGGCACCGAGCATTGGCGGTGATGGAATTACATTTGAGTAAAGCTACGTTTTTGGTGAATGATGGCTACTCAATCGCCGATATTTCGCTATATGCGTACACGCATGTGGCAGGGGAAGGTGGCTTTGATCTGGATCGTTATCCTGCTATTCAACGATGGCTGAAACGTATTGCCGGGCAGAAAAAACATCATGCAATGGGAGCAAATAATGATTAATAGACTAACAATAATGGGCTTACTAATGGCGTTGACTCAGACAGGCTACGCAATAAACGTCTCCTCGCAAGGGGATACCGTTCTCATTGAGGATGCGATTTCAAACGAGGGTGTTAGGGCTAATATTCACTTAATCGAAACCGCGCCGGATGGCAGTTCGCAGATGGTGCCGCTTGAGAATGCTGAGGGGATTCGATATGAATTGAACGGTCGGGATTTACGAATTTCGACTGCTGCTGCTCACGGTCGCTATCACGCCATCTCAATTGTGCGGGTTGAAAATGGTAATCGCCAGTCGATGCGGGTGAGCATTGGCGGGACTTCCAGCTCGAATATTTCTTCCAGCGCGAGTTCCGGTTCGACCTCTATTTCAAATACAACTTCGATTGTGCAGCACGGAAATCGGCAAACAAACCCCGCTGTCCCCAAGCCTACTAGGCAAAATCGAGTGGGATCCTGGATTAATCAACAAATCAAAAATGAAGATCTCACTGCGACAAACTTTGCGGGTTCTGCTGTCGTCAATAGTCGCTTTGAAGCAAACCAGCTAGGCCGAACTGATTTTTCAGGCAGCAGCGTCACCAATACCCGATTCCTTCATTGCGAACTCGGTGAGGCTGATTTTCGTGGCAGCCAGTTGGTCAATGTTAAATTTGAGCACTCCGATCTGAAATTGGTTAATTTTCAGGGTGCGGGAATGGTGGGTGTCGACTTTCATCAGTCCGACCTATCAGGCGCAATCTGGGTGGATGGACGGGTGTGTAAGGAGGGGTCAGTTGGCAAATGCCATTTGTAAAAGCGTTTATTGGGCGCGAGGGAATCAGTAATGCGGCGGAATTTCCTGCTCTCTGAACCCGGTTGGCTCATCAGCTGGTGCCATTTCACGTAGGCGCTCGGCTAGCTTTTGGCTGAATTTATCGAGAAATTCTACCGTATCTTGCAGTTTTACCACGGTTTGGTTGAGCTCTTCGATGGTGTGTTCCTGATGCGCGAGTTTAGTTTCCAGCTCGATCAAGCGGTTATCGGTCGAAGTATCTATGACTTTCCGCCTCCCTCGCAAGCGGGGGATTGAGGCGCTTTGCCGGTACGTTCAAACCATTGGTCTGGATTGTAGGTGTGCAGCGCCAGGGCGTGAATCACGCCGGAAAGCTCGGTTTTTAACGTCTCATTCACCATGCGGTGTTGCTTGATTAGCATGAGATCAGCGAATTTTTTGGAAACCAGTGTGACTTTGAAATGCGATTCACGACCGGGAGGCCCGGAATGCATATCGCTCTCATTCTCTATTTCCAAATGAATGGGGTCAAAAGCGTCATTGAGTTTGTCGATGATTTGCTGCTCTATGGTCATGCGAGTACGGAGCCGTTTAATTGATGAGCCTCATCATAACTGATCGAACCTGCAAGCAGGAATTGATGCCCTTATGAGTATGCGGCTATTTATTGCGTGATCTCCCGTAGCGGCAGCGTCTCTGGTAAAGTGAGCCATTTTCTAATTCAGGGATATCTCAAATGGCCAAGAAGGTAGAAGTTGCAATCATCGGTTCCGGCACAGCAGGTTTGAACGCAATGGGGCAAGTGCGTCGCGCAGGCAAAAGTTTTGTGCTGATCAATGGTGGCGAAGTAGGTACTACCTGCGCCCGTGTGGGGTGCATGCCATCCAAGGCGTTAATCCAGATTGGTGAAGATTTTCATCGCCGCAATGTGCTGCAAAGACACGCAATTAGTGGCGGCGACGACCTGAGTATGGACATTGCTGAAGCGATGGAGCATACCCGTGATATGCGCGATACCTTTGTGGAGCGCGTATTAGGTGGCTCGACTGATAATCTTGGTGATGAATTCATTCGCGACTACGCTAAATTTGTTGCGCCGAACCGTTTAGCGGTGGGTGATGAAGAAATCGAAGCCGATGCCATCGTCATCGCCACGGGTTCTACTCCTGTTGTCCCAGCGGCTTGGAAAGAATTGGGTGATCGCATAGTCACCACCGATGATTTTTTCGAGATGGAATCATTGCCAAAATCAATGGCAGTGATCGGGCTTGGCGTTATCGGTCTGGAACTGGGGCAAACGCTGAGCCGGTTGGGTGTTGAAATTGTCGGCGTAGATGCACTGGAAACCATTTCCGGTTTGACCGATCCGGTTGTTAATAAAGCAGCAGTGAATATCATGAAAAGTGAATTCCCGCTATGGCTGGGCGAGCAAGCAGAGTTGAGCGCGGAAGGCGATCAACTTCGGGTTAAAGCCGGTGACAATGAAATTGTTGTTGATAAAGCGCTGATCAGTATTGGCCGCAGTCAAAATCTTGCGAGCCTTGACCTTGAAAAACTCGGTGTGGAATTAGATGAGCGTGGCATGCCCGCTTATGACCGAAATTCGATGCAAGTGGGCGATCTGCCGGTTTATATCGCCGGTGATGTGAATGGCGATGCGCCAATTCTGCACGAAGCTAGTGAGGAAGGAAAAATTGCTGGCTACAATGCCGCTCGTGGCAGCGCAGAAAAATTCGTGCGCAAAACTCCGCTTGGAATCACCTTTTGTGATCCTAATATCGTTACCGTTGGTCAACCCTGGGCGGAGCTGGAAGATCGTGACGATGTTTCCGTCGCCGAAATGCCAATGGGGCCAGTCGGCCGCGCATTGATTATGGCGAAAAATAAAGGTGTCATAAGAGTCTATGCAGAAAAATCCACAGGGCTATTACTCGGTGGCTCAATGATTGCGGTTAAGGGTGAAAGTCTCGCGCATTTACTGGCATGGGCAATCCAGCAAAAACTTACGGTTGCACAAACTCTGGAACTTCCTTTCTACCATCCGGTCATTGAAGAAGCGCTGCAAGGCGCATTAAATAATTTATTGGGTCAGGTGGATGCGCAGCCCGATGTGCCCGTTGGGCTAACTAAAATGAGTGCTTGATGGATATTTCAAAGCTGGATCAGGAGCAACGCATATTAATTGTGATGCGTAAAACGCTGTCTAAAATAATTCGTGATACTACGCCCTCATCACCTTTGCACAAACGCGCATTAAAAGATGAAACCGTAGAAGATATTCGTCAGTGTTTAAATTTAATTTCAGCGCGTGAACGGGAAATTATCGAATCACAAGGCAAAAGTTTTAAAGAGCGTCCTCGTTATACGGATGAAGAACAAACTACCAATGTACTGTCATTTAAGGGTTTTAAGCCAAAGAGCGATGACCGTTCCGGAGATGAAAAATGAGTGAAGAGAAAGTTAATCACAGACTAATCCTCACACGCAATTTAATGGATATGATGACCGACTGGGGGCTGACTATGGAACATATTAAATCCGTACTGGCACTTGAAACGCCAACCAGAAAAATGGATCGCTTTCGCAGCGAAGAGCCTTTCCCAAATGAGCCAGAAGTGAATACCCGCATCGAACACATTGTTGGTATCGCCGAAGGATTAGGTACGGCCTATCCACAAAACCCTCGAATGGCAAAAGTCTGGTTACAAAGGCCGCATCGCAAATTTGCCAAACGTGCACCGCTGGAAGTGATGGTTGTCGATGGTATGAATGGACTGGTTTATGTGCGCGCAGAAATCGATTGCACCTTTGCTTACGATGCCACTAACGGTTAAAAATGCACTTCTATTTTTAGAGATGCCCTTAAGTTTTTTTCTAGATTAAAAATTAATTAAAACATGCTTACCATTTCGTCTATCGTCGGTTCAGCCCAATTGCAGAAAATTAATGCATTGCTGGATAACGCCCCTTTTGTTGACGGAAAGCTTTCTGCGGGCATCGCTGCCAGTCGAATTAAAAACAATCAGGAAGTGGATCAAAAATCCGATATTTTCAACCAGCTCAACGAATTGGTTATGTCGAATTTAATGCGCCATCCAAAATTTAAAAGCTACGTTCTACCGCATCGTATCAGCTCCCCTTTCTATGCTCGCTATACCCAAGGCATGGCTTACGGTGATCATATTGACGATCCAGTGATGGGTTCACCCAATCATTTCCGCAGTGATCTTTCCTTTACCGTTTTTCTTAACGAGCCGGATGAATATGAAGGTGGCGAGCTGGTCATTCATACGCCCTTTGGCGAGCAATCGGTAAAGTTGTCAGCGGGGCAGGTGGTTATTTACCCTTCCGGAACGTTACATCGTGTCGCAGAAATCACCGCTGGTGAGCGGCGAGTAATGGTTGCATGGGTGCAATCTTTAATTCGCGAGACAGGTAAGAGAGATATCCTTTTTGAATTAAATCAAGTGCGTGAAAAATCGTTAAGAAAAAAGCCGGATGATCCAGATACCAAAAAACTTGATCATGTATATACCAATCTTGTCAGACTTTGGGCTGAGGTTTAGTAATGGCACTTGAACCCGGCATTAAGCAACGTGGCGCAGAAAAGATGGCGCGCATTCCTATTAAAATCGAACCATTGGAAAAAACCCAGCGTAAGCCGCCGTGGATTCGGATTAAAGTACCAACCGGAACAAGGGTTGCTGAACTTAAATCAAAATTACGTGAAAACCATTTACATACGGTTTGCGAAGAAGCGAATTGTCCCAACCTGAATGAATGTTTTACCGGTGGTACTGCAACCTTTATGGTCATGGGGGATATTTGTACCCGTCGCTGTCCCTTTTGCGATGTTGCACATGGTAGACCCAATCCACTGGATGAATCTGAGCCACAGCATTTGGCGCAAACCATCCAGGATATGCAGCTAAAATACGTGGTAATTACCTCTGTAGATCGTGATGATCTACGCGATGGCGGTGCAGCGCATTTTGTTGAGTGCATTAATCAAGTACGTGAATTAAATCCCAATACCAAAATTGAAGTACTGACCCCTGATTTTCGCGGCAGAATGGATGTTGCGCTTAGTCTTTTCAATAACGGTGCGCCCGATGTTTTTAATCATAACCTCGAAACCGTTCCTCGGCTTTATAAGCAGGCGAGGCCTGGTGCGGATTACCAATGGTCACTAGATTTATTAAAACGCTTCAAACAACTCCACCCGGGCGTTCCTACTAAATCAGGATTGATGCTGGGATTAGGTGAAACGCTGGAGGAAGTGGAAATCGTCATGCGAGATTTGCGCGAGCATGGTTGTGAAATGCTCACGCTCGGCCAATATCTACAACCCAGCAAGCACCATCTAAAAGTAGAAAGGTTTGTTCATCCAAATGAATTTGATGAACTTGCAGTGTTAGGGAAAAAGTTGGGTTTTACCCGTATTGCCAGTGGTCCAATGGTGCGTTCTTCCTACCATGCGGATGAGCAGCACTCCGGTGAGTTTTAGATGATGCTTTAGAGGCAGACCTGTCTTGTATAGAAAATAATTTAATTCAACAGAATATAAGAAAATAATGACTGAACTAGAAACACGCCATCTATTAGAGACCTTGTTTTTCCCCCCGGGGATAATAATCTTGGCTATATTGTTAATACTAAGTACGGCAACCATTAAGCCGCATTTTTTTACGCGCCTGTTATTTTTGAGCGGATTTTTTCTCTGGCTTTTCAGTATTCCCGCATTTAGTTATTGGATTACCGATCAATTACAAAATAAATACCCATCAATCGACGAGGTACCCGCTCAAGCCGATGTGATCATTGTTCTGGGCGCAGAACAAATTGAAGGCAATAACGAATATGGGAGTCGAACCATGCTCGGTAAATATGCATTGGAACGCGCGCGTTACGCGGGTTATCTGGCGAAAAAAACAGGTCTCCCGGTGATCGCCAGTGGCGGTAAACCTGTAGATCAGTCGATTTCCCAGGCGGAGCTGATGAAGCGTTTTTTGATGGATGAATTGAGCGTTAAAAGAGTGATTGCTGAAACACGTAGTGCGACCACGTATCAAAACGCACTTTTTTCTTCCGCGTTGCTGCGCGAACATGGGTTTAAGCATCCAGTACTCGTGACTCATGCCTGGCACATGCCGCGATCAGTCGGCGCTTTCAAAGCATTAAATGTCAAAGTGCTGCCTGCCCCAACTGCCAGAGTGACTCCCGATCATGAGGAGCGCGGTTATTTCGCCTGGCTGCCGACGGCGAGTGGCTTATTACAAACCAGAGCTATTCTTCACGAGGTTGTCGGTCGAATTTACTATTATTTTAAGTACTATTCTAAGGACAAAAGCCAGGTTGTTCTGGATGCTGAGACCATACCGTAAGGGAGTATGCTTAAACCATACATGTGGGGATTTTATATACCTTAATTGCTACTAAGCAAAGGTATCAACAAGTCCTATTTTAGATGCTGTCTGTGCAGAATCTTGAGCAGATAGTTCTGCAAGTTCTGATTCGCTCGCCTGATCAAATTCTTTGATATTTTCGTTCTGGCTAAATTGATTTTGTTCAAAGCCGCCACTAGATACATCAACATTCACAGAGGAATAGCTTCCTTCATCCAGTAGGTCGCGTAAGCGTGGAATCGCGGCTTCCAGTGTTTCGCGTGTCACACCATTTTGCGCACTGACCTGCAAATTTAATTTATCCTGTTCCATAGAAGCATGAATATGAATTGGTCCGAGTTCTGCAGGAGTAATACTTACTTGCAGTGTTTTAACATTATTGCCAGTCATCCAGGAAACGTTTTGTGCCAGTGACTTCTCCCATCCACTTTGACTAAAATTGAGTGTTGGGGAAGGCATGTGAGTGCTATTGCTGGAAACTGAAAAGAGCGTTTGTGTCGCAAGGCTGGGTTTAGTTGAAAGTGGCAGTTCAATATTGCTGGCTGGCAAAATAGACCCACGCGCTGCCTGGCTAAGTTCGGTGGCTGGGCGAGACCCAAGAATTTGTTCCATTCTGGTCTTATTAACGAGGTCTTCGACGGAGTTGGCCTTATTCCACATTTCTTCAAAAGACTGGCTTTGTTGCTGCGCTGCTTTAACCGTCGCATCTTCGAGTTTTACTTCGGCAACTTGCGATGCATGGCTAGCAACATTTTTGATGAATTGTTTGTCTTCGGCCGCTTTAATTTCGGCGGTTTTAGAATCTATAAACGGTCGTTGAAAAGAAGCTTCTACCAGAGATTTTTCGTTCGCAGTTTGTGCCAAAATAGATTTTTCGCCAATTTCAATTTGTGCGAGCTCTACCTGTTGAACTGTACTGGTTGCAATATTCGGCGAGACAACAGAGCGCGATTGATTTTCCTTAACGACATTGTCACTAGCTGCCTGTAACGCTGCTGCAGGGTTCGCGTTGAACGCGCTCTGAGTTGGGTCTTGAATCTGAGACGTTGATAAAATTTGTTGATCAACAGGCTTTACCAGGATATTGCTGGCTGCACTGTATTGTCCAAAGCTTAAATCTCGGTTTAATGCAGAAATTCCCGCAAGACCAGTATCACTTTCCGTGATTTTTGAATTAATGGTTACCGGTGAATTAGGTTGTGAATTATTTAATCTGGCTTGGGACAGGTGAGCTGATGAAAGCAATTGACTCGTTTGAGCCTGGGATGACAGAGACTTTTGTTCGTTGGTGTTTGTCTCAGTTGATTCGGTGTTAGATGATTGCTTTTGAGAGTTTTCCACAGCGATATTTTGTGCAAGGTTTACTCCGTTCTGAATAGAAGTAATTTTATTCGTTGATGCAATGGCAGGAGCATCTTTAGTTTGCACCGAAATGACGTCCGCAGCGGCAATTGCTTTTATGCTTGATTCTGTCTGAATCAATTTTTCTTCAGTTCTGCCTAGCTGCGGTAAATTAATATTTGGCATATTTGTCGCGCCGGATACTGCTGTTTTAGCCTGGATGTTGAGCTTCTCTTCTAGAGGCGGAATAAATCCATTTTCCAGAATTTCTTCAGCACCGATTTTTTTGATTTCAGCGTTAGTGCGTTCAGCACTGGTTGAAAGTACTGCAGTTGGCATTTTTTTATCGGGAGTTGTATGGCTTCCAGCATATTTAAGTGGCAAGTCTTTGCCGAACTCCGGCTTGGTTTTTCCGTTTGCAGCAGAATCATAGGCATTCTGCTCATGAGATAGTTTGTCTGCTTTGTTTTTGATCATGGAAAAGAGCCGTGCAAAACCGGAGAGTGAATCTGTAGCAGTTTCCGGGTTTACAGCTTGAATAGCGCCAGTTGAGCCGCTTGAAGTCTGTCTAATACCTAATTGGTTGCTATCCATAGCTTATTTCCATACCTGTTATATCGTTGTCGTAGCGATTTAGCCTAGCCATCCTTGACTGAGTGAAGTCGCGAGCAAAGTATTTCTCTGTGTACAGATGCAATTGTAGAGCCAGTTGGATGAGTTTGAATGTGAACACGGTAACAATTAAATTTAAATCTGTTGATGTATTGCATAAGTTTGTAGGTTTTACTGGTTTGAGGTGTTGGTCATCGGGTTTGCAGTATGTTGGGACGAAGAAACTTTATGCAGGTAGTGCTTATGTAAAACAAACAAAATACCCATCCAGACAGCACAGGCTAAAATAACGACTGAATTTAAAGGAAAGATATTTTGATTAACAGGGCTCCATTGCAGTATGACGAGTATAAATACGGCGCCTAACATTTTAAATGTTCTGTAGCCAAACATATCAATCCACGCTTTGGCTTGATACATTAATAGTGTATCTACCGGAATATAGAGCAATTCTCTGGTCGCGCGAGTTAATGAATATGCTAGCCCGCGATCGCTTATTTTCATCACAGCGGCAGAGACGAAGCCGGGATAGAGGCCGAAGCCAAAAACAGTTGCGGCAATTACTAATGGTTGAATCATTAAGCCCGTTAGAATGCCGAATACATTAAGAATAATCGGTGTTGCAATGACATTGACGGCAATGGATATAGCACTTAGTGCACTAAAAAATATGGATAGAATCGCAGTTCTAGCTTCGCGGTCAGGATAGTTTTCTGCCACGACCTGCATGAATAGATAGTCTACAACGGGCGAAATCAACTGTGCCATTAATAATGCGGCGGCGATTAAGAAAAGGTAGTGGTTGTTTTTGAAGAGGCTAAATAGATTTTTGTGATTGGTCTTCAGTAGGGATGGGCCAGGTGTTGCAGGCGTTTGATAAAGCCCGAGCTGGCGCATTAAGATAGTTAACCCGGCAATACATGCGACGATTCCAGCTGCCACTAATAGCAGATCAGGCGTGGTAACGGGGGTGTATTTGATCAGCAATGCGGCAACGCCACTGCCAGCAACTCCGCCTAACAATCCACCCGTGCCGATAATGCCATACCATTTTTTACCATCTCGGCTGGAGTAAATGCTGTTAGCCAGAGACCAAAATTGCTCAACCATGACTACGCCAAAAATATCGACGAAAATATAGAGCGCGGTGGCTGTGATGATGCCGCCTAGATCAAAAGCAAAGCGGAAGATGATCAGAATAGTTGAAAAGAGTAGTGCGGTGCCAAGTACAATATTTTCCCGTTTGAAACGTTGTAATAGTGTGTGGTACACGGAAATAAAGATCAATAATGTCAGTGCTGAGCCTATCCAGACGTAGGGTAGCTCGCTGACATCCATTACATCCAAGATCAATGACCGGCTAGCGGGTTTAAGCTGGTAGAGCGCAGTAATAATGAGGAAGAAATTGACAAACAGGATCGCTGATCTCATGATCGGCTCAGATTTAGTATTATTTTTACCTTTAGTCATAGTCAGTGTATTACATTATTCAAACAAAATTTAAACGCTCTATTCTGGTTTCATTGCTCTATTTGTTGGTTGTCAATAGCAGCTTTGCGGCATCGGACTTGTCTACCCCCCCGGACTTTTCCACTCCTAAAGGCGCTATATCCAGCCAAAGCATAGACCCCTTACTGCAAAAAAATCTTGAACAGCGTCTAATAATGCTGGGGCTTTACTCATCGGTTAAAGCGAAAAAACTTGCAGTTGCGCTTATAGATATTACGGATATCAATCAACCTAAGGTTGCAACGGTGAACGGTGATCGCATGATGTATGCAGCCAGCCTGCCCAAGATTGCTATCTTATTCGGTGCGTTTCAAAGAATAGAGGACGGGGATCTCGAACTGAACGATGAAACTCGAGAATTGATGATCCAGATGATTCGTTATTCATCCAACCAGGCTGCTAGTCAGGTGCTTGATCTGGTTGGAAAAGAGTATTTAGCGGAATTACTTCAGTCGCCCGAATATCGACTTTATGACGTTGCGCAAAATGGTGGTCTTTGGGTCGGTAAGTCGTACGGCAAAGACGGTACTTGGAAGCGTGATCCATTGCATAATCTTTCGCATGGCGCGACCGCCGTACAGGCAGCGCGTTTCTACTATATGCTCGAAAAAGGTCAGCTGGTTTCTCCAGAATTGACCGTGGATATGAAAGAAATCTTGAGTAAGCCGAGTATTATGCACAAATTCGTAAAAGGGTTGCAGACGATTCATCCGCAGGCTGAGGTTTATCGCAAGTCCGGAACTTGGAAGCAGTGGCATTCAGATAGTGTCATGGTCGAGCATGATGGGCATCGTTATATCGCCGTTGCGTTGGCTGAAAGTCCTCAAGGTGGAAAATGGCTCAGTGATCTGATCGTAGCGATTGATGAAATCGTATGCCCCGTCAAACCCATCGACTTCGTGCAACCCAGCCAGCAAATATTTGTATTTTAGCTCTGCGCCATCCTATTGAGTCAATCGACTCAGTCCTCCAAATAGCTGCATGGAACAGTTATGGATGAGATAAGAATCGTGTCCCCAGACCTAATGAACAGAGGATTAATCCGTTAGCCCACTGACGCCGACTTTTTCTTAATTATTAATGGACAACGAATTAGATAGGCTTGTCTCGGCATCCTCTATCAGAGTGCCACGGATTGGAGCAGCCAGCTATTAAGACTATAATCTGATAATAACCAGGTTAAACTCGATTCTTACCCACTGATGGACATCAAAGCGCTACGCGCCCATAAAAAAAAGATACTCCGC
>CAZNYF010000018.1:0-24312 GCA_964577195.1 uncultured Thiotrichales bacterium
TGCGGCTTGCGCCCGGTGTTGATGTAGCGCAGATCAGCCCGAGCCAATGGTCTGTTTCGATACGTGGCTTTGGCGGTCGTTACGCCAATAAGTTACTGGTTTTGATTGATGGTAGAAGTATCTATACGCCAACGTTTAACGGCGTCTACTGGGAGCAAATTGGTCTACCAATGGATGAAATCGAGAGAATCGAAGTCGTCCGTGGCCCAGGTGCGACGCTGTGGGGGGAGAACGCAGTGAACGGTGTGATCAATATCATTACCCGCCATTCGAGTGACAGCGGTGGTGCTCAGGTTAACGTACATACAGGCAATTTAGATAACAGTATTAATTTTCGCTGGGGCGCTAAAGCGACAGACAAGGTGGGGTATAGAGTTTGGGTAAGGCATGATGATGTCGATAGTTTTGATTCACTTTCTGGCTCTCCAATACTTGATTTCAGTCAGTTTGATAGTAATTATGCGCGAACAAGTGCTGGTTTTCGTTTGGACTCGGAAGGCCAGTCTGGAGACCAATTTACACTCCAGGGTGGTGTGTTAGATCTGAATCAAGGGCAAGGCACAGTTTTTCCTGTCTTAACCTCTGAAGCAGGATTTGAGGATGTTGCTGATCGCGCTGATGTTGAGTCTTGGAATCTTCGGGCAAACTGGACACGTTCCTTATCTGTGACCTCGGAAATTGCCTTGCAGTTATCTCTGGATAAATATGATCGCAGAAGCTTTGCTTTTTCAGACCAACGCCGAATCAGTGATTTAGATTTTCAATACAGTTTTCAGGCGGGTAAGGCACATGCGCTAATTTGGGGGTTGGGCTGGAGCGAGTCCAGTGATCGGCTCAGCTCCCAGAGCAGCGGTTTACTGACAGCGGTACCTGCTCGCAGGGCTTTAGGTTCAAAAAGCCTATTTTTACAGGATGAAATCACACTCGTTCCCGATAGAGCCTGGTTAATGTTAGGGGCGAAAGCTGAGGAAAACGACTATACGGGTGTTGAATGGCAGCCGCAGTTACGAGGCTTATGGCAACCCTCTCTTGATTGGACATTGTGGGTGTCTGGTGCCCGCGCCGCACGCGTTCCTTCCCGAACTGAACGGGATTCGACTTTGAGCATAGGTTCACTACGACCAAACACTGAACTCAATCCAACTCCTTTGTTGGGCGTTACCAACACGGTAGGCCAGACTGGATTTAACAGCGAACGCATGACTGCTTGGGAAATTGGCGTTCGTAATCAAGTGACAAAAAAACTTTCGTTTGATCTGGCGCTTTATTATCACAATTATGACAAGTTGCGAGAAGGTGAGCAGCAGCTGCCTAGGCTTGAGAATGGCAAGATCGTTGTTGATTTCTTGCTAGGCAATACAGCATCCGGTTCTGTTTCAGGCGCGGAATTTTATCTTGACTGGAGACCGAAAGATGACTGGCGCGTGCAGCTTGCGCTAAACAATTTGAGCTTCAACCTTAAGTCTCAAGAACAGCCCAATTTGTTCCAGTCGCTCAATTTGCAGGCGTTACATTCAGGGTTTAGTCCTGCCTATCAAGCGTCACTGCGTATTGGCTGGACACCCCAACCTGATTTGGATCTGGATTTGTGGATTCGTGCGGTGGATAGTCTGCCCGTTGACCTGATTCGGTTTGAGCAAGCAGATTCGTCGGTGCCTGCCTATGAGTCATTGGATGCACGCATTGCCTGGCGACCGGCCAAGTCTTTGGAGGTTTCTCTCACCGGTAAGAATCTCCTGGAAGACGAGCATTTAGAATTTTTGGCTGAGTTCTGGTCATCGCCTCGTCTCGTTTCTCGCTCGGTATCGGCTGCCGTCACTTATCAATTCTGATTAGCGATGCCGCACCAGCAAACATCAATGATTATAAAGCGTCGGAGGCAAGCCCGTGTTCGCTGGTTTAGCCTGCGAGTGCTGTTGGTTGTGTTTGCGCTGCTAGGCCAGAGCAGTGTTGCTTCTGCTCCGGTAGACGATGTTCAGCTTAAAGCTGCCTATATTCACAATTTCATTAAGTTTATCGATTGGCCAGGAGAGCCTTTCCGGTTGAAGCAGGAAATCGCTATCTGCACCGCGGGGGATGTTAGCCTGTTCCAAATGTTGAAAAAATCCTCTCTAGAATCTATCAGACTGGTCAATTTTCCTGGCAATGTTGATGGTTGCGATGTGCTTTATCTGGCAGAGCTGGAAACGGCAAAGCGTACCCGCTTATTGTCAGTGTTGAGCCAGTCGCCAGTGTTGACGATCAGTGATATTCCAGGGTTTGTCGAAGCAGGTGGAATGATAGGGTTACAGCAGATAGATGGCAGATTGCAATTTGAAATCAACCTGGATGCGACCCGGAAAGCAGGTTTGTCGATGGAGGCACGTTTGCTGAAATTGGCAGCACGTGTACTGAGACAAAGCGATAAAAATTGATGCGACAGTTTTTCAGCAATCTGTCTATCGATTCCAAGCTGAGGGGTATGTTGATAACCTCGATGTTGTTAGTGTTGTTACTGTCAAGTGGCGGATTTGTCGTCAGTCAGCTTTTAAATTCCGACCAAAAAACCAGTGAACGTCTGGCACCCCTCGCAGCTGTGTTGGGCAATCAGGCAACCGCAGCGCTGATTTTCTCAGATGCTGACTCAGCAGAGCGGGATCTCCAGTCATTGTCATCCCAGTCCAGTGTTTTAGCAGCCTACATCTACAATGTTGAGCACCAAATATTCGCAGCATATCCAGCGCTAGCTATCCAGCCTGCTGCACAGGTTGAAATCAATTCACTGGTTGCTGTATCCATGTCGGGTGAAGAATTAGAACCCGGTAAGTTAACCCTTGTTGATGGTAACGCGCATTTTATTCAGGCGTTAATCCTTGAAGGTGAAATGCTTGGATATATCCAGCTAGTGGATGATCTTTCACAAAGCCGTCAGGCTATCCATGACTTATTGATTATTAGTCTAATTATCGTCTTGTTGGGAGGGTTAACTGCTGTGTTTCTGGCGCTTGCGCTACCGAGGCTAGTTTCCAGACCGTTGCGGCGTCTCAATGCAGTCGCCAGGCTTGTGACTCAAGAAGGGGATCATAGCCTACGCGCGACCAAAGAATCTAATGATGAAATTGGCGAGTTGGTAGATGGTTTTAATGCGATGCTTGGTGAGGTTCAGCAGCGGGATAAGGTGTTGCAGGCGTACAGTGAAAATCTGGAATCCCAAGTGCGGCAACGTACCGCCGAATCCCGCAAGGCGGTACATGTTGCGCGTACAGCGAATAAGGCAAAGTCTCGCTTTTTGGCTGATTTCAGTCATGACATCCGTACGCCAATGAGTGCCATCATGGGGCTGACGCAATTGCTTGAGAAAACCGATGTCACTGACCAGCAGGCGCGATATTTAGGACAGCAAAAGAAAGCCGGTAATTTGCTGTTGCAATTAATCGACGAAATTCTGGATTTGGCGCGAATTAAGCGTGGCCGGTTGAAGTTAAAACTGTCCTCTTTTTCGTTCCCCGGCTTGATCGAACAGTTGAGTGATACGATGCAACCACTGGCGGATCAGAAGCAATTGAAATTACGAATAACGCTCGCGGAGAATATTCCTCAGAAGCTGAAAGGTGATTCCATCCGGTTTTCTCAAGTGTTGCTGAATCTGCTTTCCAATGCGGTGAAATTCACTACTGCCGGGGAAGTGGTGTTGGACATTAGCGGGCGACGAGCGGGAGACCGATATCTGATGTCTGTGGTGGTGACTGATACGGGTCAAGGAATACGGCGAGAAAACCTGATGAGCATTTTCAGGCCTTTTGTACATCTTAATGCTGAAAACCAGGATCAGAATAAACACGCAGGCCTGGGGCTGGGGCTGGCGATCTGTGATGACTTGGTTAAGTTGATGGGAGGGCGGCTGGCGGTTGAGTCTACACCGGGAGAAGGGAGCCGGTTTTATTTTGAGCTACCATTTGAGGTTGTGGATGAGGCATTTAGCGATACAGAACTCGTTGAGCCTGAAGCGACTTCATCCAGTAAAAAGAATTCGCTACAGGTATTGTTGGTAGAGGATGATCCGCTATTGCAGCAAGTGCATGGCAAGCTGCTTGAGTTAATTTGCAACCATGTCGATATCGTTGGTGATGGAGAGCAGGCACTAAATGCTGTTCAAAGCCAAACCTACGATCTGGTCTTGATGGATTTGCAGTTGCCAGGTATGGATGGAGATCAGGTTACACAAGCCATTCGACTGCTCGATGGATACCAGAATTTACCAATCGTTGCTCTCACTGCTGACGGGCTAGAGAAATCTCAACAGCGTTGCTTGCAGGCTGGAATGAATGAATGCCTGATTAAACCCGTTACGCTGGAGCAGCTCTCAGCAACAATCAGCAACTGGACGCATCTGTCCGACATCCTTGTTTCGAGTTCTGATGAAAATCAGATTGCAGAATTAGTGATGCCATTGCGTAAATTGGCCGAGGTGGCGGGTGATGCGGCGGCTAAGCAGTTGGGAAAAGAGCTGCAAGATAGCTTGCCTGAGTGGCGAGAATCGTTGGACAGCGCGATGCTTGGGGGTGACAAGCAAAAAGTACATGGGGTAGTCCACAGATTGCTGGGTTCGTCGAGTCTTTGGCATCATCCAGAATTACTCGAGCTACTCAAGAAAATTGATTCTGATCAATTCACGCAGCTGGACACATCATTGAGAAACGGGTTACTGGATCAGTATTTTTCTGATATCCATTTGGCTGTGGCAGAATTTATTACCACCTAGAGATAGTTATGCTCTTTTCCCCTTGTTGGATAGGACTAAAATAAGTCCCTAAGGGTTTCCCCTAAAGTTCAGTACTTACTGAATTTACAATTTCCCATAATTGATTTAATTCACTTTATCTAGTGAATTAACAAATGCTTATAATCTACTGAATTTGCACGGATTCTGCTCTAGATATTCAGTGTTCCGGTGTCCGGATTTTTGTTCTAAGTCATTGTTTTATAGAAAAAAAGCCTATGCCTGGCGGCCTGTTCATTGCTTGACGCTAAAGTGTCTGAGAACTATAGTGGTTAGAAGTTGTTGAATAGTGGAAGAATTGGGAAGTTAATGGAATTTCTCAGTTAAGAAGCTAATTTGTTCAGGCTACATTATATAGCGATCTGCCGAGTCTCTGGCAACAATATATTGTGGTTTTTTAGGCTCAGTAATTGTGCATTGGTGAAGGCGGGTATGTTTCAAGGGGTCACACATCTCACGTTGGATGACAAAGGTCGATTTGCGATGCCGTCTCGGTTTCGTGATGAAATCCTTGCATCTTGTGATGGCCAGTTGGCGCTAACCGTAGATCCCGATCAGTGTATGTTGATTTATCCCCGCCCCGTTTGGGAGCCGATTCGTGAGCATTTAATGAATGCAACCAATATGGATCCTTATGTCCGTATGCTTCAGCGCACGGTTGGAGGTTATGCGGAAGACTGTGAGATGAGTCCGCAGGGAAGAGTTTCGATACCTCCTTCAATTCGCCAAAAGGTAGGGTTGATGCGTGAAGTAACGATGGTGGGTCAGGGCAAGAAATTTGAAATGTGGGATACAGAGCGCTGGAATGAAAAATGTAATGAATGGGCAAATGAGAGCTCGTTTAGCGGTTTAGGAGGAGAGGCGTTAGCGGCCTTTTCTTTGTGAGTGTCTGAGTCGAGTGGCGCGTTTGTTCATTTGCCAGTGCTTTACGAAGAGGCTTTGGCCGCACTGAATTTGCATCCTCGCGGTCAGTATCTCGATGCTACTTTTGGCCGAGGTGGGCATAGCGCAGGCATTTTGAATGAGCTTGATGTTGCTGGCCGATTGCTGGCGCTGGATAAGGATCCAGAGGCGATAGAGGAGGCGGGCAAGTTTGCATCCGATGCTCGGTTTCAGATTTGTCAGGCTAGTTTTGCCGAGATTGATCAAGTGCTGAAAAACGATAGTTTAGATGGTTCAGGGTTCGATGGGGTTTTGATGGATCTTGGCGTTTCGTCACCGCAACTGGACGATGCGGAGCGAGGTTTTAGTTTTAGGTTGGATGGCCCTTTGGATATGCGCATGGATTCGAGTGCTGGTGAGACTGCGGCACAGTGGCTTGCGAGCGTATCTGAACAAGAGTTAAAGCGTGTTTTAAAGGAGTACGGAGAAGAACGTTTTTCCGGCCGCGTTGCGACTGCAATTGTGCAAGCTGTTAGAGAAGGTGGAATTAGCTCTACATCAGAGTTAGCGAAAATTATACGTGCAGTGATTCCGGTTCGGGAGAAAGGCAAAGATTCTGCGACACGTAGTTTTCAGGCAATCAGGATTGCGGTCAATCATGAGTTGGAAGATTTAGAGCAAGGACTGGATCGAATAGTTAAGGTGCTAAATAGCACAGGTCGTTTGGTAGTGATTACGTTTCATTCGTTAGAAGATCGTATCGTAAAGCGCGCCTTTAAGCGTCTTTCTTCGCCTCCCCCGCTACCCCGTAAATTACCCGTTGCCGATGCTGCTGTGCAGCCAGATTTCAAAATTATTGGTAAACCTGTGCGAGCTTCGGAGCGTGAATTGCAGCTCAATCCTCGCGCCCGCAGTGCGACCATGCGAGTGCTGGAGAAAGTGGTATGAGCGTACGTCTGATCAGTGTTTTGTTGCTCGGCTTAGCCGTGATGCTGACAGCCTTCGGGGTTGTTGTCAGTAAGCATGAGACGCGCCAGCAGTACAAAGAGCTCGTGTCGTTAGAAAATGCGCGCGATGACATGCAAATTGAATGGGGTAAATTACAGTTGGAGCAGAGCTCCTGGGCAACCCATGGTCGAGTCGAAACACAAGCACGCGAACGTCTGAAAATGAGCATCCCGGATATTGGGGATGCAGTGATGATAACGCCATGAGGAGATCGAGGCATAGCAGGGTAAAACCGGTCGAAGTCTATTCATCGCGACGTGTGGTTGCGCTTGGATTGTTTCTGGTTGGCATGATGTTGCTTGCTGCGCGCGCGGTAGAGCTGCAAATTTTTAAGCATGATTTACTGCAAGGTGAGGGCAACGCCCGGCAGACACGAGTGGTTGAAATTCCCGCACATAGAGGCGTGATTTCTGATCGTAATGGAGAGGCGTTAGCCGTATCAACCCCGGTCGATTCTATCTGGATAAATCCTAAACGGTTGGATGCGCATTCTGCCAAGGTCAAGTTGATGACCAAAATGATGGGGTTGAAAAAAGGCACTGTCACCGATCTGGTGCAATCGTACCCAAGCAAAAGTTTTGCCTATCTGAAACGGCATCTTCCTCCTGAGGAAGCGAAAAGAATTATGGCGTTGAAGATCAAAGGGGTTGGAGTGGAGCGCGAGTATCGACGTTATTACCCAATGGGTGAGGCGTTTGGTCATGTGTTGGGATTTACCAATATTGATGATATCGGTCAGGAAGGCATTGAGCTTGCTTACGAGGACTGGCTTAAAGGAGTGCCCGGTGCGAAGCGGGTTATGCGTGAAGGCGGGGGTAGTGTCATAGATGTGATTGAGCGCATCCGTTCTGAGCGCCCTGGTCACGAGCTGCGTTTGAGTATTGATGCCCGGATTCAGTATCTGGCCTATCGTGAGTTAAAAGCAGCAGTCGCTGCCAACAATGCAGAATCCGGTTCAGTGGTGGTGCTAAATCCCAATACGGGTGAAGTCTTGGCAATGGTAAATCAGCCATTTTTTAATCCTAATGATCGGCGCAGAATGAAAGGCAGTGAATACCGCAACCGGGCGTTAAAGGATCTATTCGAGCCTGGCTCAACTTCCAAGCCTTTCACGATTGCAGCGGCGCTCGAAAGCGGCGAATTTACATCCTCCAGTATTATTGATACTTCCCCTGGGCATTATCGCGTCAGCGGTTATCCGATCAAGGATATTCGCAATCACGGCAAGATTGATCTTGGTGAAATCATTGCGCACTCCAGTAATGTGGGTGTGAGTAAAGTGGCAATGAAGGTGCCGAAAGAATCGCTGTGGAACACTTACAGGCAAGTGGGTTTCGGTCAGACAACTGGCAGTGGTTTTCCCGGGGAAACCAGCGGCGTGTTTCGCGATTATACGCAATGGTATCCGCTGGATCAGGCAACACTGTCGTTCGGGTATGGGTATTCCGTGACGCCGTTACAGCTTGCGCGCGCTTATTCTGTTATTGCTGCTGATGGTGTTTCCCATCAGATTTCGTTCCTTGCTGATCCTGATAATTCCGAGCCTAAGCAAGCGATGAGCGCGCAAACGGCGAAGACTGTCAGGAATATGATGAAAAAGGTTGTTCAACCCCAAGGCACGGGATACCGGGCAGCGGTCGAAGGTTACCAGGTTGCAGGAAAAACAGGCACGGTTAAAAAAGCTGTAGGTGGCGGATATTCCGATAATCGCTACGTTTCAATTTTTGCTGGCATGGCGCCCGCATCGTCTCCGGGGTTGGTTACTGTGGTTGTGATTAACGAACCTAGTGCGGGTAAATATTACGGTGGTGAAGTGGCCGCACCAGTCTTTTCCAGAATCATGGCGGGTGCGCTAAGGCAGCTTAATATTCCCCCCGATGACCTACAGTCACGCGATAAAAAATTGGTTGCCTCTGCCAATGATGGCGGTGCTGTATGAGCTCTCCTCAAGTCAATCCCCATCGATTTAAGCTGGATGCACTAATGGCTGGTTTTGCAGAGCCATTTGCGAAAGGCTCCGAGGTAACAGATATTCATATCCAGGACATCACACTGGATAGTCGTCAAGTAAAGCCTGGCAGCCTTTTTTTTGCGGCTAAAGGCATTCAACAGCATGGTTTGGATTACGCGCAAGACGCAATCGACAATGGTGCGGTGGCGATTGCCTGGGAGCCAGATGGTCGTGAGCCGAGCACCTATTCTGTGCCGTTACTCGCGGTTGGTAATCTCTCTAAAAATGCAGGTTTGATTGCTAACCGTTTCTTTGGAACGCCTTCGGATTCCTTGCGTGTGATTGGCATTACCGGCACCAATGGAAAAACCTCTGTGGCACATTTTATTGCTCAGGCTGTGGACCATCCCGATGGACGTTGCGGTTTGATCGGAACTCTGGGTAATGGTTTTCCTGCCGATTTGCAGTTTAGCGGTTATACCACGCCCGATGCTGTCGAAGTGCATCGTTTGATGGGCGATTTTCTGGAGCGCCGGGCGAGTTCTGTGGTGATGGAAGTGTCCTCGCACGCGCTTGATCAGGGGCGTGTTGCTGCGGTCAATTTCGAGACCGCTGTGTTCACCAATTTGACGCAAGATCACCTTGATTACCATGGTGATATGGCCGCCTATTCAGCAGCCAAAGAGCGGTTGTTTCGTTGGCCCGGTTTGCGGCATTCGGTGATCAATGCAGATGACTCCCTGGGCGTGAAGCTGATTGATGAGATCGGAAGCCGTGTGGAAACCATTGCATATTCTGTCAATGGTCCGGTGGCTGGTGTCGAGAACTTGTTGGCGACGAATATCATCGCCGATAACAATGGTCTGAAATTTGATGTTTCTGGTTTTGGTCAAAACGTTGCGGTTTCCTCCAGGCTTACCGGCGCATTTAACGTGCAGAACTTGTTGGCTGCCATCGGAGTGCTGCTGATTAATGGTGGGTCACTTGCTGAAGCGGCGCGGGCCATTGAGGTATTGGGCGCGGTTCCAGGACGGATGCAGCGAATTGATACAGAAGCAGACGAGCCGCTTATTATTGTTGATTTTGCGCACACGCCGGATGCCCTGGAAAAGGTGCTGACATCTCTGCGTATGCATACCAAAGGGAAGCTCATTTGTGTATTTGGTTGTGGTGGTGATCGGGACTGGCGCAAGCGGCCATTCATGGGTGAAATTGTCGAGCGATATGCAGATATGCACATCATCACCAATGACAATCCTCGCAGCGAAGATCCTCAAGAGATTGTTCAGCAGATTCGAGCAGGTTTAAAAAAACCTCGTCGGATGCCTGTGATCCTAGATCGTGAAGAAGCGATTCGTGCCGCTCTGGATGTAGCAACGAAAGGTGATTGCGTGCTGATAGCGGGCAAGGGGCATGAGGATTATCAATTGATTGGTGATCAGCGTTTATCCTTTAGTGATCAAAAAGTAGTGGAGCAGCTACTCAGGGAGCAGCGAGGTCAGGCATGAGTTGGCTGACTTTAAAGCGCGCTGCAAAAATGCTGGATAGCCAGCTTATTGGAGATGATGCTAGCTTTGAGCGTGTCTCGATTGACACGCGAAATGATAGTGAGAATTCGCTGTTCTTCTCGCTCAAAGGCTCAAATTTTGATGCTCACGAAATTCTCGATGATGAGCCAAATTTGCCCTTCTCCGGGATTGTTGTTTCGCGCGAGGTTAAGCACAGTGCGCCGACAATTCTAGTGGATGACACCCGTATGGCGCTAGGTCAGTTCGCCGCCGCATGGCGCTCGGAGTACACAGGTAAAATGATAGGCTTAACTGGCAGCAACGGTAAGACCACAGTTAAGCAAATGCTGGCCGAGATTTTTGCTCGGGTTGGTGAAACGCTCTCAACCGAAGGAAATCTGAATAATGATATTGGTGTGCCACTGACGCTACTTAATTTGCGTCAAGAGCATCTCTTCGCAGTCGTTGAAATGGGTGCAAACCATGCCGGTGAAATAGCCTATTTAACTCAATTAGTGCGCCCGAAAATAGCACTGATTACCAACGCTGGCCCGGCACATCTGGAAGGTTTCGGTAGCGTTGCTGGTGTTGCAAAAGCCAAGGCTGAGATTTTTGAGGGGTTAGCTGCGGACGGTATCGCAGTCATTAATGTGGATGATAAATACTCAGAAGACTGGTTAAAGCAGAATCTGGCGCGTACTTGTATCACTTTCGGAGAGGCTAAAAGCGCAGACGTTCAGGTTGTCAGTCAACAGCCTTTGCGTTTACTGATTGATCAAAAAACCTATGAAGTGCCGCTAAAATTAATCGGTCACCACAATGCGCTAAATGCCGCTGCCGCTGCCGCAGTCGCGGTCGCCGCGCAGATTTCAGTTGCCGATATTGTGGCTGGGCTTTCTAAAGTCACAGCGGTTAAGGGTCGCCTGGAAATAAAGCGTGGCCCCGCTGGATCAACTTTGATTGATGATACCTACAACGCAAATCCTGGTAGCGTGAATGCGGCCATTGCGGCGCTGTCCAAGATGTCTGGCAGTCGCTACCTTGTGCTGGGGGATTTGGCCGAACTCGGCAAGGCTGCCAATGATGCGTACGCTCAAATTGGCCAGGCTGCTAAAGACTCAGGTATTGACGGGTTCTATTCACTTGGAGCGCAAGCGCGGGTCAGTAGTGATGCATTTGGCGATGCGGGCTACTACTTTGATGATTTGAATGCCCTGGTGGCTACGCTTGCACCGCGTCTTGATGCGCAATCAACAGTACTGGTTAAAGGTTCGCGTTCGGCGGGTATGGAGCGGGTTGTTGCAGCGCTTGAGTTAAGCCCTGGTGTCGCGGAGATGAGCGCATGATCTACGAAATGCTCGATTTCCTGAGTGGATTGCATAGCGGATTCCGTGCGTTTGAATTTATTACTATGCGCGTCATTATGGCGGTATTGACTGCGCTGATCATTTCCTTTGTCTTTGGTCCCTGGGTGATCCGTCGATTGACGCGTCTTAAAATGGGCCAGCCCATCCGTGAAGATGGGCCACAAACGCACCTTGTTAAAGCGGGTACGCCGACGATGGGTGGCAGTTTGATTTTACTATCCATCGCAATTGCTACATTACTCTGGAGCGATCTGCACAATAGATTTGTCTGGATGGTGTTGTTCACCATGACTGGCTTCGCCTTGGTGGGTGGTTTGGATGATTATCAGAAGCTTAAATATCGGAACTCCAAGGGGCTCTCGGCCAGGTTTCGATTATTCATGCAGGTAATAATTTCGGTTGCGGTCGGTGGGGCGATTTACTTGCTGGCTGAAACGCCTGGAGAAACACAACTATTCGCACCAATTTTTCGAGATGTGATTTTTCAGCTTGGCTGGTTGTTCATCCCTTGGACGGCTTTTGTGATTGTCGGGTCGGCAAATGCTGTGAACTTAACCGATGGTCTGGATGGTTTGGCAATCCTGCCGACAGTGCTCATTGCTGCGGCTTTTGGAGCGATTGTGTATTTTACCGGCAACATCAAGTTTGCCAATTATCTTTCTATTCCCTACATCGCAGGTACGGGTGAGCTGGCAATTTTTTGTGGTGCCATCATCGGTGCCGGTCTGGGTTTTCTCTGGTTTAACACCTATCCCGCGCAGGTTTTTATGGGTGATATCGGTGCTCTGGCATTGGGTGCATCACTCGGGATTATTGCCATAATTACCCGTCAGGAATTTGTTTTCATGATTATGGGTGGCGTCTTTGTGATGGAGACGGTTTCGGTTATTTTGCAGGTAGCATCCTTCAAACTCACTGGCCGAAGAATATTCAAAATGGCTCCGATACATCACCATTTTGAACTCAAAGGCTGGCCTGAGCCAAGAGTGATTGTGCGGTTCTGGATCATCACCGTGATCCTGGTGCTGGTCGGTCTGGCTACTTTGAAGGTGAGGTAATGCGAGCCGCCGCTATGAACATCAGTTCCCAACAGCCTCTTAACAAACTGGACTTGATTCTGGGAATGGGTGCGACCGGGTGTTCCGTTGCTGCCTGGTTATCTGCCCAAAGAGCAGGTTTTGATATGGCGGACAGTCGCCTCAATTTTGTCAATAAGGCTAAGCTGTGCGAGCTTTATCCAGAAGCACAAATGATCGTTGGGGAACTAGATGGAATTGATCTTGCAAGTTATGCGCGGCTGATAGTCAGCCCTGGTGTACCGCCAACACTGCCGATTATCGAACAGGCTAAGCAGCTGCAAATCCCGGTCATCGGTGATATCGAGCTATTTGCGGAAACTGTGTCGACACCCGTTATTGCAGTCACGGGCTCTAACGGCAAAAGTACAGTTGTCCATTTATTATCGAAGATGTGTTCCGACTCAGGTATGGCGGCATCACTGGGGGGTAACTTTGGTATCCCGGCATTAGATTTGTTAAATGACCCAGCGATAGAGCGGCATATTCTCGAGCTTTCCAGTTTTCAGCTAGAAACCACTTTCTCATTGCGAGCCGATGCAGCCGTGGTGCTGAATATCTCTGAAGATCACATGGATCGATATGATGACTTGAGCGATTACGTGTACGCAAAAGGTAAAATCTACGAGCAGTGCAAAATCGCAGTTGTTAATCGTGATGATGACTACTCTGTGGAACTCGCGGCAGGGTGTGATACGCAGGTTAGCTTTGGCCTGGATCAGCCAGTCGAAGGTCATTTCGGAATCATCAAGTACCAACAGCAGACCTGGCTGGCAAAAGGTCATAGCCGATTAATTGCCTGTAAGGAATTAAAAATATTGGGTCAGCATAATCAGTCCAATGCGCTTGCTGCGCTGGCGCTTGCTGAGGCGGGTGGCGTACCCATTCAAACTGCCGTCAATACGCTGCGCAGCTACACCGGTCTACCGCATCGCACTCAATGGGTTGCTGAGCAACAGGGTGTTACTTGGCTAAATGATTCAAAGGCAACCAATGTAGGGGCCGCCATTGCGGCATTGCAAGGGCTTGATCATCCAGTTGTTTTAATTGCTGGAGGGCAGGGAAAAGGAGCTGATTTTTCTGCATTGAAAGCCGTTGTTGAAACTGATGTTAAAGCCGTTGTATTGATGGGTGAAGATGCAGAAATACTGTTTCGAGCGTTGCAAGGCAGTGCAGCGATCAGTTTAGCAATCAATATGCAGGATGCGGTTGCTCAAGCGGCGAAGCTCGCATCACCTGGCGACTATGTTTTGTTATCTCCGGCTTGTGCCAGTTTTGATCAGTACTCTGGCTATGCAGATCGTGGTGAGACATTTATTCGCTGCGTAGAGACGCTCACAGGGGAGGGTTCCTAATGGTTCAAGCAACCCGTTCAGTCTCTGATGCGTTGGCAGTCCATCTCCAGCAGCGCTTGGATATTGGCTTGTTTGTCGTGGTTGCAACCATGATTGGCGTTGGCCTAATTATGGTGGCTTCCTCATCAATCGGTATGGCAGAAAAGATCTATGCCGATCCGTTTCATTTTGTTATACGTCAGCTGATTTATATCATGATAGGTGTTTTGGCGGCTTATCTGGTTTACGAAATTCCACTGCGTCTTTGGGAGACCGCTGGCATTGTGCTGCTGGTGATTTCGATTGGTTTACTGGTGCTGGTGTTGTTGCCTGGCGTGGGTAAAACCGTGAACGGAGCAACCCGCTGGATTAATTTACCTTTCTTTGATGTACAGGCCTCCGAAGCGGTGAAAATTTTAATGGTGCTCTATATGGCGGGCTATATCACCCGCCATATGGAGTCATTGCGTGCGACCGTGAGCGCCTTTTTGAAGCCACTCGGGATTGTTGGAATCATTACCGCTTTGTTATTGCTAGAGCCAGATTTTGGTGCCGCTGTAGTGATTTTGCTGGTGGTGATGGGAATGTTGTTTTTGAGCGGTGTAAAAATCTATCAATTCCTGCTGACCTTTGCGCTAGCTGCAGGTGCATTTTCACTGTTAGCGGTGATGTCACCCTACAGAATGCAGCGCTTGACCAGTTTTTTGAACCCCTGGAGTGATCCTTATGACAGCGGGTTTCAGCTCACTCAGTCCTTGATAGCTATTGGCAGTGGATCGTGGTCCGGTGTGGGTTTGGGAAGTAGTGTGCAAAAGCTGTTTTATCTGCCAGAGGCGCACAATGATTTTATGTTTGCGATTCTCGCAGAAGAGCTGGGATTGATAGGCGTGATCGCAGTCCTGTTTTTATATGTTTATGCGGTGTGGCGAGCGTTTGCGATCGGTATCACTGCTGAAAAGGCAGGGCATGTATTTGGCGCATATGTCGCGTTCGGTGTGGGTTTGTGGATTGGAATTCAGGCCTTCGTCAATATGGGTGTGAATATGGGCGTACTACCGACCAAGGGGCTGACCTTGCCGTTTATGAGTGCTGGTGGTAGTTCTTTGATTGCAATGTGTATTTCGGTTGGGTTACTGCTACGTGTGCATAGGGAAATTCATGATCTGAAAAATTCTAGTTTGCGAATGAAATCGCGAGGTCGAAAATGACGGCTCCAGTGATGATCATGGCGGGCGGCACCGGCGGCCATATTTTTCCAGCATTGGCGGTGGCAGAATCTTTGCTACGTCGAGATGTGCCCGTCATTTGGCTTGGTTCTCGTGGTGGTATGGAAACGCGGCTGGTTCCAGCCAAAGGTATTCCCTTGGTTGAGCTGACCATTAGCGGACTACGTGGTAACGGAATTAAGCGATTAGCAGTTGCGCCTTTTAGGTTGGTGTTGGCGTTGGCTCAGGCTATTAAGGCACAGCTCAAACATAAGCCACAGGCAGTGCTTGGCCTGGGTGGATTCGCTTCGGGCCCAGGTGGACTGGCAGCATGGATTCTTCGCACGCCTTTGTATGTGCATGAGCAAAATTCAATTCCTGGCTTAACCAATAAATTGCTGGCGCGCTTGAGTCGTTGCGTGATGCAGGCATTTCCGCAGAGTTTTGACGCTGCGCGGTTTACACCGATCACGGTTGGTAATCCCGTACGCAAGGAGTTCTTGAGCCTGGCTGACCCTGCCGAGCGTCTTTCTGGTCATAAGGGTTCGATTCGAATTCTGATTGTTGGCGGCAGTCTGGGTGCGCTAAAGCTGAATCAAGTGGTACCAGAAACACTGGCTGGTTTGGATAGCGAGTTAGAGATCTGGCATCAGACAGGCAAGCAGCATTTGCAGACTACCGAAGATATTTATCAGCAGCTAAATTTAAATAAGAAAGCCAGGATTGCAGCGTTTATCGATGATATGAGCGAGGCTTACGGCTGGGCGGATTTGGTGATCGGTCGAGCCGGTGCCTTGACTGTTTCCGAGTTGGCTCAGGTGGGTGTCGCCTCTATTTTGATTCCTTACCCTCACGCCGTTGATGATCATCAAACCGCTAACGCTGACAATCTGGTGAGTAGAAATGCGGCGCGAATGATGGCTGACTCAGAGTTGAGTGTTGATGCGCTGTCGAAAATATTGTCGCCGCTACTAGCTGACCGTCAGAAGTTGATTCAGATGGGTATTGCAGCAACTTCACTGCGCCGCCCCGATGCGGCGGATGTCGTAGCGCAAATTTGTCTTGGTGAATTGGATCCTGCTCAGCTAAGACAGGAGGCTGGTTCATGAAACCAATGAGTGAAGCAGGTCTGGCATGGCCTATTGCGCGAGTGCATTTTGTCGGGATCGGTGGATCCGGCATGGGTGGCATTGCAGAAGTCTTATTGAATCTTGGCTACAGCGTCAGCGGTTCTGATCTGGCTGAAAACACAGTGACACAAAGGCTTGCCGATCTAGGCGCAAAGATTTATCTCGGTCATGAGGGCGAGCAGGTTGACGGTGCATCTGTGGTGGTCATTTCCAGCGCGGTTTCATCGAGTAATCCCGAGGTTCTGGCAGCGAACGAACAGCGTATCCCGGTGATCCCCAGGGCGGAAATGCTCGCGGAGCTAATGCGTTTTCAGGAAGGTATTGCGGTTGCCGGTACACACGGTAAAACCACCACAACCAGCCTGATTGCCAGCGTACTTGCCGAGGGTGATCTTGATCCAACTTATATAATTGGTGGGCGTTTAAATAGTTCGGCAAGCCATTCAAAATTAGGTAATGGTCGCTACCTTGTTGCTGAAGCAGATGAAAGTGATGCCTCCTTTTTGTATCTGCAACCGATGCTTTCCGTCGTCACCAATATTGATGCTGATCATCTTTCTACCTACCAAGGTGACTTCTCGCGCTTGAAAGAAGTCTTTGTTGAATTTCTCCATCACCTGCCTTTTTATGGGGTTGCGGTGATGTGTATTGATGATGCCGATGTGCGTGAAATCATGCCGTTAGTCACTCGTACGATGCTGACTTACGGCGAGCATAATGATGCCGATATTCAGGCGTTCAATATCCGCTACCAAGGTGCCATCAGCCGGTTTGATGTGAAGTTGCCCAAGCGTGAAAAACCATTGGCTATTACGCTCAATATGCCGGGTATTCACAATATTCAAAATGCCCTGGCAGCAATTGCTGTAGCAACCCAGCTAGGTTTGCCGGATGCAGTGATTCAGTCTGCGCTGGAAAAATTCGAGGGTGTTGGTAGACGCTTTGAAATTGCAGGTGACTTTAAAACCTCTAAAGGATTGATCACGTTAGTCGATGACTACGGCCATCATCCGGTAGAAATTGCAGCGACGCTAACGGCTGTGAAAAATGCCTGGCCGAAGCGCCGTTGTGTATTGATCTTTCAGCCGCATCGCTATACCCGTACAAGAGACCTGTTTGAAGATTTCTCTCAGGTGCTCTCGGATGCCGATGTGCTTTTAATGCTGGATATTTACTCTGCCAATGAAGAGCCGATTGCAGGTGCCGATGGGCGTTCTTTATGTCGAGCGATTCGAGCACGCGGCAAGGTTGATCCCATTTTTATAGAAGATTCAAGCGGACTTGCCGAAGCGCTGATGGCCATTATTGATGAAGGTGACGTGGTGCTCACCCAGGGCGCAGGCGATGTTGGCAAGCTGTCCCAACAGTTGGTTGAACGACTTCAGGGAGGTGAGCTGTGATCGCTGCTAATGATTTCGGTCGCGTAGCCGTGTTGATGGGTGGCTGGTCCGCTGAGCGCGAGGTTTCTCTGCGTAGTGGTAACGAAGTTTTATCCGCATTGAAAACCAGCGGTGTCGATGCACATAAAATAGATGTTGATCGAGATATCGCCTCGCTGTTACTCAGCGATAACTTTGATCGTGCTTTCAATGTCCTGCATGGGCCAGGTGGTGAAGATGGCGTTATTCAGGGACTGCTTGATGTCATAGGTTTGCCATACACCGGTAGCGGTGTGAAGGCTTCAGCAATCACCATGGATAAGATTGTCAGCAAGCGTATCTGGCGCTCGGCTGGGTTTCCCACCCCTGCTTTTAAACGTCTGACAGAGCGTAGTGACTGGTCTGCTGTGGTTTCTGAATTGGGATTACCACTCATTGTGAAACCTGTAAGCGAAGGGTCGAGCTTTGGCATGAGCGTAGTGGAATCTGAAGCCCAGCTTCCCGGCGCATGGGGACTGGCAGCGCAATATGCTGATGATGTCTTTGCCGAGCAGTGGATTGATGGTGAGGAATACACTGTGGCGATTTTGGGTGATGAGGCTTTGCCTGCGATCAAGCTAATCACGCCACATCGTTTCTATGATTACTCGGCTAAGTATGAAGTTGAAGATACGCAATATATTTGTCCTTGCGGATTATCTGATGCCGATGAAGCGGCCCTTGCCGAGTTGAGTTTGTCTGCTTTCCGAGTGCTGGATGCCAGCGGTTGGGGCAGGGTCGATTTGATGCGCGATGCTAATGGTGAGTTTTTTCTCATCGAGGTGAACACTGTGCCGGGTATGACCAGTCATAGTCTGGTACCCAAAGCCGCGAAACATGCAGGTATTAATTTCCCTGAGCTGGTTAAACGAATTCTTGCAACAACGTTGGAGGATCAAACGAATGGCTAAAACAGCGAAACGCAATAAGGTGAATCATCGCAATCAAAGGCGCAGCGGCGTCTCTCTTAACTGGGATTCAGCTTGGCATACGGTGCGACCTTTGATGGTTTTGTCACTGCTGGCGGCAATCGCTTATGGAAGTTGGCAGACCTACCAATGGTTGATGAAACCCACGACGCTGCCAATTCGTCATGTACAGGTAGAAGGCGATCTCTCTCACGTAGATCCGCAACAGTTGCAAGCGCAGATCAAAACACAGGTTTCCGGCGGATTTTTCAGTTTGGATATTGAAAAGATCATGCGTGAGCTGAAGACCAATGAATGGGTTTATGACGTCTCCCTGCGCAGGCTTTGGCCGAATCGCTTATTGATTACGATTGAAGAACAGCGACCTATCGCGCGCTGGAGTGAGGGCTTTTTACTGAATCAATACGGCGAGGTGTTTGCTGCCAGCGGGGGTTATTTGCCCGACGCTTTACCTGTGATCAGTGGTGAAGCCGGCCGAGAGACCGATTTGATTCTTTTCTTTAATCAGGCGGATCAGCTTTTACATCCGTTGGATTTGAAAATGGTTGAACTCAAAGAAGATGCCAGGGGTGATCAGCGGCTGTTGCTGGATAGTGGCATCGAGCTGGCATTAGGCCGAAAAAACAGAATGCAGAGGCTGGAACGATTTGCTTCTGCTTATGGAAAAACACTACGTCCTTTCATGGAACGAATTGAAGCATTGGACCTTCGTTATGCCAACGGGTTTGCGGTTCGCTGGAACCACGATCCTCAGCAATACGCAGAAACCCAATTTAACAGGATCTAAGTTAATGACTAAAAAAACTCAGAACGAAATGATTGTTGGATTAGATATTGGTACCACCAAGGTCGTCGCGATTATTGCGGAAATTGATGAGGCGGGAGAGCTTGAGGTGATTGGTTTGGGCTCGCATGCATCGCGCGGTATGAAGAAAGGCGTGGTCGTGGATATCGAGTCAACTGTCCAATCCATTCAGCGTGCAGTTGAAGAAGCAGAATTGATGGCGGATTGTCAGGTTCATAGCGTCTATGCCGGTATTGCGGGGAATCATATTAAAGGCTGGAACTCTAGCGGAATGGTTGCCATCAGGGACAAGGATGAGGTGTCAATCGGTGATGTGGAGCGCGTTGTGGATGCAGCTCAGGCAGTGAGAATTCCGGATGAGCAGACGGTACTTCATGTGTTGCCGCAAGAATTTATCATTGATCAGCAGGAAGGTATTCGTGAGCCGGTAGGGATGTCAGGTATTCGCCTGAATGCCAAAGTGCATTTAGTCACGGCAGCCGACAGCGCGGTTCAGAATATCGAAAAGTGCATACACCGTTGTGGGCTGGAAACAGATGATGTGATTTTGGAGCCCTTGGCTTCTGCCTATGCGGTATTGACGGATGACGAAAAGGAGTTAGGTGTTTGTCTCATTGATATAGGTGGCGGTACGACGGATATCGCGGTGTTTACCGAAGGGGCAATTCGCCACACAGCAGTAATTCCAATCGCTGGTGATCAGGTGACCAATGATATTGCAGTCGCCATTCGTACTCCAACCCAGCAGGCCGAAGACATTAAGATTCGTTACGGTGGTGCGTTACGCAAAATGGTGGCATCAGAAGAAGAATTTGAAGTGCCTGGTGTTGGTGACCGAGCGGCCTCAAGGCTATCCCGCCAAACGCTGATTAGTGTCATAGAGCCGCGTCTCGAAGAGCTGTTTATTTTGGTGCAATCAGAGTTGCGCCATGCAGGATATTTGGAGTTATTAGGTTCCGGGATTGTGTTGACCGGAGGTACCTCGAAAACTGAAGGTGCGGCAGAGTTAGCGGAAGAAATCTATCAAATGCCGGTAAGAGTTGCGTCCCCGGCAAAAGTGAAAGGGTTAACAGAAGTGGTTAACAACCCTATTTATTCAACCGGGGTGGGGCTGTTGGTGTACGGATTGCAAAATCGTGGAAACGGATTATCAGGCAGTTATTCCGGTGATGGTGTGGTAGCGCGAGTCAGGCGTTGGTTGAGTCAGTTGTGAGTAGAAATCTTTTTATACTTTTCTTTTTATAGGAGTAGAGGTAGTCATGTTTGAATTAATAGATACTTATGAGCAAGGTGCGGTAATTAAAGTTGTTGGTGTCGGCGGTGGCGGTGGTAACGCAGTTCAACATATGGTTGCAAACAAAATCGAAGGCGTTGATTTTATTTGTGCTAATACGGATGCGCAGGCGCTAAAGAACACTGAGGCGAAAACAGTCCTGCAACTTGGGTCGAATATGACCAAGGGGTTAGGTGCCGGTGCAAATCCGGAGGTAGGTCGTCAAGCCGCTATGGAAGATCGCGAGCGTATTGAAGAGGTAATCGAAGGTGCGGATATGCTTTTTATCACTGCAGGTATGGGGGGTGGCACAGGTACAGGTGGCGCACCGGTAATCGCTGAAATCGCACGGGATATGGGGATTTTGACAGTTGCAGTAGTTACCCGACCTTTTCCTTTTGAGGGTGCCAAGCGATCGGCCGTTGCTGACGAAGGCATCGAAGAGCTGAGTAAATACGTAGATTCCTTGATTACGATTCCAAATGAAAAATTGCTCACCGTATTGGGCAAAGGCGCAACCTTAATCGATGCGTTTAAATCAGCCAACGATGTGCTGCTTGGCGCGGTGCAGGGAATAGCCGAGCTGATCACTTCTCCTGGTCTGATCAATGTTGACTTCGCGGATGTTAGAACAGTGATGTCAGAGATGGGTATGGCAATGATGGGTTCTGGTTCTGCACAAGGACAGGATAGAGCACGCGAGGCGGCAGAAATGGCGATTTCAAGCCCTCTTCTGGATGATGTAAATATTGCAGGTGCAAAAGGCATTTTAGTCAATATCACGGCTGGTATGGATTTATCAATTGGTGAGTTTGATGAGGTGGGTACCATTGTTAAGGGATTCGCTTCAGAAGATGCAACGGTAGTGATAGGCACGGCGATTGATTCTGAAATGTCCAATGAATTTAGAGTGACCGTCGTTGCTACTGGTCTGGTTAACCAGAGTGCTGAGTCCGCTGAAGAAAAGGAAGATGCGCTGACTATGCTGTCGCGCAATAACCACGACCTTCGAAATGTCAGCGGAATTGATAAGGCGCGGGTTGATACCAGTCGACCGGCTGATCAGTTGGATACTGAAATGCTTGATATCCCCTCGTTTTTGAGAAACCAGGCAGACTAGATGTTGTTTATTTGAGACAAAGCTTGGTTGATGTAGTGGTATTTTGGCGACAGTTGTGTAGAATGCTTAACAGTTTCGTCATAGATCTGTCTTTTCGCCTGTGCATATTTTTACCGTTATGTGATGGGCGAAGGGGCTGAGCTTCCTCAACAAAACTTAATCGAATTAAACATCATGATCCGACAACGCACGCTGAAAAACAGCATCAAGGCTACAGGCGTAGGGCTTCATACTGGCGAGAAGATTCTTCTGAATCTTCGGCCGGCACCCGTGAATACGGGTGTTGTATTTTGCCGTACCGATTTAACGCCAAATGTGGAAATTAAAGCTGTCGCTAGCGATGTCGGAGATACTTCGCTGTCTACAACGTTGGTTAAGGGCGATGTTCGAATCTCTACGATCGAGCATCTTTTGTCTGCCGCTGCTGGTTTGGGTATCGATAATTTATACGTGGATGTCAGTGCGCCAGAAGTTCCTATTATGGATGGCAGTGCTGGACCCTTTGTTTTCTTGTTCCAGTCGGCTGGAATCGCAGAGCAAAATGCTGCCAAGCGTTTTATACGGATTAAAAAGAAAATTGAAGTGCGTCAAGGTGAGAAATGGGCAAGATTTGAACCCTTTGATGGTTTCAAGGTTGGTTTCCAGATTGATTTCGAACATCCTGCATTCTCGCCCGAGCATCAGTTTGCAGAGCTTGATCTCTCGGCAACATCATTTGTGAAAGAAATCTCTCGGGCACGAACTTTCGGTTTTATGCGTGATATTGAAATGTTACGCAGTCGTAAGCTAGCGCTTGGTGGTAATCTGGATAATGCTGTTGTGTTAGATGACTTTCGAATCCTCAATGAAGATGGCCTCCGCTACGAAGACGAATTTGTAAAACATAAAATTCTCGACGCAGTTGGCGATCTGTATTTACTTGGCCATAGTTTGATTGGAGCGTTTCGTGGTCATAAGTCCGGTCATGAACTCAATAACATGCTACTTCGCAAATTGCTGGTTAATGAAGATGCCTGGGAAGAGGTGACTTTCGAAGATTCAGCTAAAGCCCCGATTTCTTACGTCGAAGGTTTAGAAGCCGTTATCTAGTACATTTCACCGTACTAGCGTAGATTTTTAGATCCTATCCAATAGTTTCCTGAGGCGGTCTCGTTCTCTAATTTGTTGTGCGCTATGTACAATCTCCACTTCCTCTTTCGGCGCGATTTCTTTTTGTGCGAGGTTTCCCTGCAAGGTCTTAATTTTGAGTTGCCAGTCATCTCTATCAGTGCTGGTGTTTAATGCATCGATGATCTGCTCCTGATAAAAGCGCAAGTTATTTGCCCAGTTTTGACCGCTGATACTGAGTGTGACCACAGCCTCGGTGACACCAGTGACATGCACCCGACGACTGAGTTTTTCCGGTAGTGATTGAGTGACAATCTGCTGTTTCTGGTTGATCTGATTTAACTGCAGATTGATAATCGGGGGGATTAGTTTTATTGATCTGTCCATATCATTAAATTAACAATTTTTATAAAAACTAGAACTGTGTAGCAGTTTTCGGTTACTATCATCCGAATTCCTTACAACTACACCACAATTTTTGCTTTCTAGTCTATGACTTGATAGTAGAATAAATAAAATCTATCAGCCATGCTAAATCGTAACTCGATTCAACCACTTTCTCGAGTCAATGACAATGGAGTGTCATGGCAAACCCCGGCGCTTATTTTTGCGCTGATTGTTTCTATTCCCGTTCTGTTAGGTATGGGCTACTATTTTGGGGTCAAACAAAAACCGTCTGTACAGTTAGAACAATTTTCCAGCTCGCTTGATGAACACCGTGTTCTATTCAACGATACCCGCCGAAATCTTGATGTCGATCTTGATGTCTTTACTCACCGAGTAGGATTGTTGCAGGCGCATATTACGCGTCTAAATGCATTGGGTACGCAGCTGGTTGCTATGGCTGATATTAATCCTGGCGAATTTGATTTTGCCAATATCCCACCCTTGGGTGGTGCTGATGAGTCTATTGAGGCTTCATCCGCTAAGAGTCTCGAACTTAACGAGATGATTGAAAAGCTTGAGTTGTCATTGATTGAAAAAGAACAGCAATTGGTGATTCTCGAAGATATGCTTTTCTCAAAAAACCTTCACGATGATATCAAGCCAAGAAGCAAGCCGGTGAACAGTGGTTGGACTTCTTCAAGCTACGGATATCGTAATGATCCGTTTACTGGTAAGCGACAGTTCCATAGCGGTATAGATTATGCCGGTCGTAAGGGAACGCCTATTATGGCTGCTGCCGGCGGCGTTGTGGTGCAGGCTGGTAAGAATGGAAGATACGGATTGATGGTGGAAATTGATCATCGCAATGGCTATCAATCTCGCTATGCTCATGCCTCGGAAGTGTTGGTTGAAGTGGGTGATGTGGTTAAGAAAGGTTTCGAGATTGCCAAGATGGGGTCAACAGGGCGCTCGACCGGTACGCATCTACACTTTGAAGTGATCAAGGATGGGAAAAAAATTAATCCCTCTCGGTTATTGACCAAAAAACGCTAG
>CAZNYF010000019.1:0-3136 GCA_964577195.1 uncultured Thiotrichales bacterium
TTCGTTGAGCTCCTTACCACCCACCGTAGATACTCGCGGATCAGTGGAAGGCACTAAGCCCTCTTCAACCTGCAAACCAGTGGTTCCATCAAAGGTGGTAATTGTGGTTCGGACATTGGCCTGACCGGGTGTTGGCGCATGGAATCCCGTCGAAACAGCACCACGAAGCGCAACCGCATCGGAGACTCTGTAGCGCGTAGCCACCTTGCCGTTGATGGTATCTCCAAAATCGGAGAAATCTTCATAACGCAGCGCGTACTGCATCAACCAGGCTTCCGAAATGTCTTGTTCCAAATCGGCGTAGATGGCGACGTTATCGCGGGAGAACTCACCGGAATCCGCTGGTGTAATACCTTTGAATCCACTAGAGCCACCTCCAACGGACGCGCTTGGCTCACCAGCGACGACGGTATAGGTTTCCTCACGCCATTCTGCACCAAAACCCAGATTTAACGTCTCGCTGAGTGATTTGGAAAAGTCGGCATTTAAATTCAACTCTTCCTGCTTATAACCACCCACATCAAAATCACGCTGCGGGATTTGCAAGTTCGCATCTAAACCCAGATCTGGGTTTACGGTGTTATTCAGGAAATAGTCTAGTTCGTTCATTCCCAAACCTACGCTGAAGTCATAATACGTACCGCTGGCAAATTCACCTTCAACCCCTGCAACCAGAGTCGTATCGGTTTGCGCGCCATCAAGATACGGGGTGAAGCCTCCAGGCAACCCGGTAAAACCGGCATCGCGCAGTGGCACCAGACTTGAATGTTGCGGGTTACGATAGAAGAATCGATAGCGACCATCGGTATCGGCATATCCAAAGCGCCCATAAAGTGATTGGGTATCGCCAAGATCAATTCCAGCGTTGACGAACAGCCGGGTGGCTTGTGTCTCAGGTCGTCCCCAGGATTGTGCAAAGGGTGCATCATCAAAAGGCGCATCCTGCCCCACTTCGGTGACACCGCTATCAATCAATGCTTGCGCATCCGGACGCTGAAGCCCGCGTGATAGTGCTTCATTATCAACAATCTCCAAACTGACATTCACAAAACCGCTATCACCGAGTGCAAAGCCACCGTTACCGGCAAACTTGATACTCTGTTCGCCTTCATAATGCTGACCATATTGAAGCTGGACTTCACCACCTTCTGCGGCATCTTTCATTACAAAGTTGATGACACCAGCAATCGCATCAGAACCGTACTGTGACGCTGCACCATCGCGTAGCACTTCCACCCGCTTAACGGCAATACCAGGAATCATGCCGACATCCACACCATGCGCACCATTACCTGCGGCTGGTGCGAAAAACTGCACCAGAGCCGAACGATGGCGGCGTTTGCCATTCACTAAAATCAGGGTTTGGTCAGAAGCTGTACCACGCAATGAAGTAGGTCGAACAAATGCACTACCGTCACCGGTTGCAGGTGTTGCCGTATAGGAAGGCACCATTGCTCTTAAGTTATCGGTGATATCCGCGGTGCTACCAAGCGCATTAAATTCCTCACCACTTATCACATCAACAGGCACTGGGGAATCCGCTACCGAGCGTGGCTTCTGACTACGTGTTCCAATCGTAATGACTTCTTCAATCGTATCATTATCAGCTACGGCCACAGCGATATCAGGAGCAGCTGCTGGTTCCGGAGCTGCTACTTTCGGCGCTACAGGTGCAAGTGGTGGTTCGACTTCTACAGTCTCCTTAACGCCCTCTTTAACCTCTTTTTCAGCGCTCTCAGCTTCCTTGGCAACTTCTTTCTTCACCTCCTTGGTAGCTTTTTCTGTCGCTTCGTTTTTGACTTCTTTACCCGCATCCTTAGCGGCATCTTTTACATCCTTGATAAATATCTCTGAAGTCCCCTCTGCGACTTGAGCCATCACAGTTTGAGAGACGCATAGGCTACCGGCTACAAGCCCGACCGATGCTGCGAAATATCGCCAGTTTCTTTTCATTTTATTACCTCAGTAGGATGATTAATTACAAGTAAGTATGGTTAACATCACTAGAGAGAATAGGAAAAAGCAACGAAAATACAAGGCGTAAGGTAAAAAAACTGCAAAAACTTTATTTTCAGAAGCCTCAAAACCGTTTTTTCAGGTCATTGATGAATTGATGAAGTTTCTAACCCGAGACATCAACTTGACACCCGGATAATCACCGAAAATGAAGCAAATTTTTGTGGCAATACATTTTTTCAGGAATTTTATTTTTTTTGGACTATGCTTCTTAATTAGGCCATTAATATTTTAGTTATCGACAAAACCTTGATAACAATTTTAAAAAACAACGTCGATAAAGTATCGATACCCTATCAATAATTCAGCGAGCAGATGTTCGCAGAGGAGTCTGATTTTATGCCTGCACGGAGTCTTTTATTCATTCTTTCCTGTAGTTTATCCGGCCTCGCTTTTAGCGCTGGCGTCGACCAGTTAACCAAGGAGGGGCAGCGACGCATTCAGGATGGCAAAGCCGCACAGAGTACGGTTGATTCTCTGAGTGATTCAGCTTCCAGCCTCGTTTCCAAATACAAAACGGCGACCAAAGTGGTCGATGGCCTGGTGATCTACAACAACCTGTTGGAAGTTCAGGTTAAAAATCAGCGCAAGGAAATGGAGCAAAGCCGACAATCCATTGAGAACGTCAGTACGATTGAACGCCAGGTGGTGCCTTTAATGGTTCGCATGCTCGATTCGCTGGAAAAATTTGTTGCTCTGGATGTGCCTTTTTTAAACGGTGAACGTACTGAAAGAGTTGAAAAGCTCCGCGCCATGATGCTGCGCTCTGATGTCAGCCCGGCTGAAAAATATCGCCGCGTAATCGAGGCGTATCAAATCGAGAATGATTATGGCCGCACCATTGAAGCTTACCGGGGCAACCTGAGCGTTGGCGAAAGCTCTCGAGAAGTGGATTTTCTGCGCGTTGGCCGAGTGGCGCTGCTCTATCAAAGCATTGGGCGAGAATTCACCGGAGCCTGGGACGCTGATGCAAAAACCTGGGTCGAGCTTTCCGCAGCGGATTACAAACAGCATGTAGCCAAGGGTATTCGCATCGCTCGTAAACAGGTTGCACCGGATCTGCTGGTATTGCCGATTGCCGCTGCCAAGGAGCTGAGCCAATGAGAAACATCGGAATAAT